>NZ_AUPJ01000259.1:258-1116 GCF_000427315.1 Arthrobacter sp. TB 26 | reverse complement strand
GCCGACGTCCGCGCTGCAGGTCCGGCCCCCGGAGGAAGAAGTGCAGCGCCGGAACGCCGAGCGGGAACACGCGGCGAACGCCAAGCCCGTCGCCCCGCGCGTGATGCAGGTCCTCCTCGCCGTGTGTTTCCCGGTCATTCTGCTGGTGCTGGCCGTCCGGGCCGTCGCCAGCCCCTTGTTCCTCTGGGTCGAGTACAACCGGCCCGGGTTCCCGGGCGACGGCTACGGCTTCAGTACCGATGACCGCATGACGTACGGCTCCTACGCCGTGGACTACCTCAGCAACTGGGCAGGACCGCGGTACCTGGGGGAACTCGTCCACCGCGGCGGAGACAAACTGTTCAAGGATGGCGAGGTCAGCCACATGGCCGACGTCAAGCTCGTCATCCTGTCCGCCTTCGGCGCCGGGGTCCTGCTGATCCTGCTGAGCCTGATAGCCGTAATCTACCTGCGGCGCCGCAGTACCGGCGGAGTGCGCCGCGGCTTGTTCGCCGGGTCCATCATCACCCTCGTCGTCATCCTCAGCCTGGGTGTGCTGGGTGTGCTGGGCTGGGAACAGTTCTTCGCCCAGTTCCACAGCGTCTTCTTCGCCAGCGGCACCTGGACGTTCTCCCTGCAGGACACCCTGATCCGGCTCTTCCCGGCCCAGTTCTGGGTCGATGGCGGGATCGTCATCGCCGGCCTGGTGCTGATCGCCGCGCTCGTCACCCTGATCCTGACCTGGCCGACGCGCAAGCGCCGCGGGCTGCCGAAACGGGGTGCAGCGAAAGAGGACCCGGCCGGTGAGGACACCACGGAAGCCGTCTCCACCACAGCTGCTGTTCCCGCCGACGCTGTCCCAGCCAAGCGCTCGCTCTT
>NZ_AUPJ01000259.1:0-248 GCF_000427315.1 Arthrobacter sp. TB 26 | reverse complement strand
CCGGGCCGGCAAAGCCGATGCACCTGCCGGGGACACAGCTGCCGCCCCGGATGCCGATGCAGCTGCCGCGGAGGATTCAGCCGACGGAAGCTCCGAACCGGGTTCCACCGCCCTTGGACGCCCCGGGACAGCAGCGGCCGGGACAGCAGCGGCCGGGACAGCAGCGGCCGGGACAGCAGACGGCGGGACACACGACAGCCCCACCCGGGGACAGTCCAGCACCGTCTAGCAGCAACCGGAAGCGGCCG
>NZ_AUPJ01000258.1 GCF_000427315.1 Arthrobacter sp. TB 26 | reverse complement strand
CCGCTTCCGTGCGTCGCCGGGGACGCCGGCGGTCAGCCGTAGATACGGTTGATCTGCGCCTCGAAGTCGCGCACGACGGCGGCGCGCTTCAGTTTGAGTGACGGCGTCAGGTGCCCTGATTCCACCGTGAAGTCGGCGTCAAGCACGACGAAGCTTCGGATGGATTCGGCCTTTGAAACGAGGGCGTTCGCGTCGTCCACGGCGCGCTGCAGGGCAACCCGGACCAGATCGTTGCCCCGGGCTTCGGCGGGACTCATCGCCGGAACCTTGTGCGAGGCGCACCAGTTTTCCAGGCCCTCCGGGTCCAGGTTGATCAGGGCTGACACGAACGGCCTGCCGTCCCCGATCACGACGGCCTGCAGGACCAGTTCGTGCTCGCGGATCTTTTCCTCCAGCGGCCCGGGTGCGACGTTCTTGCCGCCGGCGGTGACCAGCAGATCCTTTTTCCGGCCGGTGATGGTCAGGAAGCCGTCCGCGTCGAGGGAGCCGAGGTCGCCGGTGCGGAAGAACCCGTCCACGAACGCCGCCGCATTGGCCGCGGCGTTGTTGTGGTAGCCCTTGAAGACGCCGATGCCCTTGACCAGGATCTCGCCGTCCTCGGCAACCCGGATGGTGGTGCCGGGCACCGGGATGCCGACCGTTCCCACCTTGGTCCGAGCCGGAGTGTTGGCCGTGCACGGTGCTGTGGTTTCGGTGAGTCCGTAGCCTTCGAGGACGGGGATGCCAGCGCCGCGGAAGAAGTGGGCGTCATGCGGACTCAGAGGGCTGGCCCCGGAGACCGTGTAGCCCAGCTGGCCGCCGAAGGCCTGCCGGAGCTTGGGATACAGTAGCCGGTCGAAGAGGGCGTGCTTGGCGCGGGTCACCAGCCTGGGGCCGCTCCCGTCACCCCGGGCGGCGGCGTCAAGGGCCTTTGAATAGTCGATCGCGACGGCGGCTGCCGACTCGAACAGGCGTTCCTTCCCGGCGAGGGCCGCCTTGTGGGCAGCGCCGGCGTAGACCTTTTCGAAGATCCGGGGAACGACCAGAAGGAAGGTGGGTTTGAAGCTGGCCAGGTCCTCCAGCAGTTCCTTGGCGCTGGCGGTGTGGCCCAGGGTGGTCCCGGCGCTCAGGCAGATCACCTGGACGGCGCGGGCGAGGACGTGGGCCAGCGGGAGGAACATGAGGGTCCGGGTGCGGGGCTGCATCAGGATTTCGGGCAGGAAGGGCACGATGTTCCGGGCGACCAGGGCGAAATTTCCGTGGGTGATTTCGCAGCCCTTGGGCCGGCCTGTGGTGCCGGAGGTGTAGACAAGGGAGGCAACGTCCGCGAGTCCGGCCGCGGACCGGTGGCGTTCCAGCTCGGCGTCGCTGACTCCGCTGCCTGCCGCGGCGAGGCTGGCGAGGTTGGGTGCGGCGCCGTCGTAGTCCATCCGCACCACGGGGAGCACGGTGTCGCCAAGCACGCCGGAACTGTCCAGCACCTCGCGGACCAGGGCCGCCTTTGCCTCGTTCTCCGCGAAGATCCGCTGCGCCCCCGAGTCTTGCAGGATCCATTCGATCTGGCTGGGGGAGGACGTTTCGTAGATGGGGACGGGGACGCCGCCGGCGAACCAGATGGCAAAGTCCACCACGGTCCACTCATACCGGGTGCCGGACATGACCGCGACGGTTTCGCCGGGAGTGATGCCGCCGGCGATCAGGCCCTTGGCCAGCGCCCGGACCTGGTCCAGGAACTGCTGTGCGGAGACGTCGGCCCAGCCGGCCGGTCCTTTGCGGGAGTACAGCGCATGCACGGGATCCTGGGCGTGCTGCTCCAGCAACAGGTCGGTCACGTTGCTGCCCGGGTCGAGCTTGACGAGCAGCCCGGTGCTTGCTTCTCTCACAGCCGTTCCTCCGTTCCGCGTCCGCCCGATGCCTGGTGGACGTCCCCTGCCATCCTGCCCTAGATCCAGGACGGCATCCACATCCGGAACCGCCAATCCTGGTAGGTGATGGTCTCGGCGGTCCAGACCGGATAGAAGAAGGCCGAGACGGCGACGGCCGTGACCACAAAGAGCGCCACGAGGTAGAGCCCGGAGCGCCGCCGCCACAACGGATCCGTGCGCTGCCCCAGGATGAGGCCGAGGCAGTACACGAGGGCCAGCACCAGGAAGGGCTCGAAGGACACGGCGTAGAAGTAGAACATGGTGCGTTCCGGGTACAGGAACCAGGGCAGGTAGCCGGCTGCCACGGCCGCGAGGAGGGCCCCGGCGCGCCAGTCGCGCCGCCCGGCCCACCAGAAGAGCAGCACGCCCAGGCAAACGGCGGCGCCCCACCAGATGAGGGGGTTGCCCACAGAGAGGATCGCCGTTGTGCAGCTGGTGGTATCGCAACCCGGGCTGCCCTGTTTGGGGGATTCGTAGAAGAAGGAAGTGGGCCGGCCGAGCACCAGCCAGCTCCAGGCGCTGGCCTCGTACGGGTGGTCAGCGCTGAGCCCCTGGTGGAACTTGTAAGCCTCCAGGTGGTAATGCGCCAGGGACCGGACGGCATTGGGCAGCCAGCCCCACTCCGCCGAAGGGACGGTCTCAGCCCAGTTCCGGAAGTACGCGTCCTTGGACCGGAACCACCCGGTCCAGGTGGCGGTGTACACCAGCGCGGCCACCGGCACGATGCTGAGGAAGGCGGGGATCCCGTCCTTGAGGATCCCGCCGCTGATCCAGCCGTGGATTCCAGCGATCCGGCGGGCGCTCAGGTCCCAGAAGACCGTCAGCAGCCCGAATCCGGCCAGGAAGAACAGTGCGGACCATTTGGTGCCGACCGCCAATCCCAGGCACACCCCGGCCGCGAGCCGCCACCAGCGGATCCCCAGCCAGGGGCCAGATGCCAGCTGAAGCAGGCTGGGCCGTCCGTCCGGGGAGGCGGCGG
>NZ_AUPJ01000257.1 GCF_000427315.1 Arthrobacter sp. TB 26 | reverse complement strand
GCAAGCCGGCGGCGGCCGTCGTCGCGGTCCAGCAACAGGGCTCCGAACGCGGCAAGGATCCAGAACATCAGGAAGATATCCAGCAGGGAGGTCCGGGACATCACCAGATGGTGTCCGTCCACCGCCAGCAGCACCCCGGCCACTGCCCCGAGGGTCAGCGAGCGGAAGAGTTTTTGGGCGATGAGGGCCAGCAGGAAAATGGACAGCGTACCGGTCAGGGCCGCCCCGAAGCGCCAGCCGAAGGGATTGTCCGCGCCGAAGAGCCACATGCCGGCGGCGATCATCCACTTCCCGACCGGCGGGTGGACGACATATTCGGGGGTGTCCAGCAGCACCCCGGGATTGCCGGCGATAAAGGAATCGTTGGCTTTGTCCGGCCACGCCCGTTCGTAGCCGCTGACCAGGAAGGAGTAACCGTCCTTGACGTAGTAGGTCTCGTCGAAGACCAGGTTGCGGGGCGTATCCAGCCGGACGAAGCGCAGGACGCCGCCGAGGGCCGCGGTGATGACCGGAATGAGCCAGAACCACAGGCGGAGCGAGGGCGGGTAGTCCCGCCAGCTCCGGATGCCGCCGATCAGGCGGTCTTTGAGGGCTTCGGCGGTAAACGCTTCCGCCGGGCGGCTAACCCAGCGGTGCCCCTCCAGGTTGCGTCCGGTGCTGGGGGCTGGGGGCGCCGATCCGGGGGAACCGGCGTCGACAGTCCGCGTGGGGGTCTGCGTCACGAGCCCATGCTACCTTTTGCGGCCGGGCCATCGGCCCCGGCGCCGCCCCGGTTCGTGGGTCCGGCCAGTCCACCCGGGCCCTGTGCCGGCAGTAGGCTGGTCGTGTGGACCCAAAACTCAGCACTTCCCCGAACCTTCCCGTCGACAATCTGGTCCCTGCGGACGACGTCGAAGAGGGCGCCGGTCCCGGGCCCGGCGTAATCCAAGGGACGGAGCAGGTGACGGAGCAGGCGACGGAGCCGACGGCGGCTCCTGCTGAGCAAAGCAGCGGACCCGGCCGGATCGTGCTGGCGGCAACCCCGATCGGCAACGTGGGGGACGCCACGTACCGTCTGGTCGAGCTGCTGACGACGGCGGACATCGTCGCCGCCGAGGACACCCGGCGGCTGCACCGGCTGGTCCAGAACCTGGGGATCACTGTCGCCGGCCGGATCATCAGCTACCACGAGCACAACGAGGCCGCCAAGACCGGTGAACTCCTGGAGCAGGTGCGCTCCGGCAAGACCCTTGTGATGGTGACCGACGCCGGGATGCCGTCCGTCTCGGACCCCGGCTTCCGTCTGGTCGAAGGGGCCGTGGCCGCCGGATTGACGGTCACCGCAGCACCCGGGCCTTCCTCGGTGCTCACCGCGCTCGCGCTTTCCGGCTTGCCGACCGACCGTTTCTGCTTCGAGGGGTTCCTGCCCCGCAAGGCCGGCGAACGTGCCTCCCGCCTCGCGGATCTCGACGCCGAGCGGCGCACCATGGTCTTTTTCGAGGCCCCGCACCGGCTGGAACCAATGCTCCGAGCGCTGCGTGAGCGGTTCGGCGCGGACCGCCGTGCCGCCATCTGCCGGGAACTGACCAAGACCTATGAGGAAGTCATCAGGGGCACCCTGCGCGAACTGCTGGAGTGGGCCGAGTCCAACGAGGTGCGCGGCGAGATCGCCGTCGTTGTGGGCGGCGCCCCGGAGCGGGAGCCGGGCAAGCCGGAGGACCACGTGGCCGACGTGAACGCGCTCATTGCGCAGGGAATCCGGCTCAAGGAAGCTGTCGCGGCGGTGGCGGAGGACGCCAAGGTCAGTAAACGCGAACTCTATTCGGCCGTGCTCGCTGCCCGGTAGCTCGCCCGCCCAGGCCGGAACGGCCCCTGTGCAACTGCACAGCGAACCCCGGCCGGTGTAGTGCGGACATGCGTAGACATTCCGGAGAGCACGGCAGTACCGTGGCAGTAAATCCAGCGCGCCGAGAAGGTCTTTCGAATGGCGCTGAACCCGATCCTATCCACCCCGAATCGCTGACGAGGGAGTCAACCGTGACTGTAACTGCCCAGCCCATTGTTACCGCGGAGCGCGAGAGCGCCCTGCTGGCGTCTGTTCCCACCGGCCTGCTGATCGGGGGCCAGTGGCGCCCGGCCGCTTCCGGCAAGACCTTCGACGTGGAGGATCCCTCGACCGGCAAGGTCCTGCTGAGCATTGCCGACGCCGGCCCCGAGGACGGGGCTGCGGCCCTGGACGCGGCCGCTGCCGCGCAGGAGTCCTGGGCGAAGGTCCCGGCGCGTGAGCGCGGGGAAATCCTGCGCCGGGCGTTCGAGCTCGTGACCGCACGGGCGGAGGACTTCGCGCTGCTGATGACGCTGGAGATGGGCAAGCCGTTGGCCGAGGCCCGCGGCGAGGTCACGTACGGTGCCGAGTTCCTGCGCTGGTTCTCCGAGGAAGCCGTCCGCGCGTTCGGCCGTTACTCCGTCTCCCCGGACGGGAAGTCCCGGCTGCTGGTGACGAAAAAGCCGGTGGGCCCGTGCCTGCTGATCACGCCGTGGAACTTCCCGCTGGCCATGGCGACCCGCAAGGTGGCGCCCGCCGTCGCTGCGGGCTGCACGATGGTGCTGAAGTCCGCGAACCTGACGCCGCTGACCTCGCAACTGTTCGCGGCCGTGATGATGGAAGCCGGGCTGCCGGCCGGGGTCCTGAATGTCATCCCGACCTCCACGGCCGGGGCGACCACGGGTCCGCTGATCAAGGATTCCCGGCTCCGGAAGCTTTCCTTCACGGGATCCACCGAGGTCGGCCGCCGGCTGCTCGCCGATGCCTCCGAAAACGTGCTGCGGACCTCGATGGAACTGGGCGGAAATGCCCCGTTCGTCGTGTTTGCGGATGCCGACCTCGACGCCGCGGTCACCGGGGCGATGCTCGCGAAGCTGCGCAACATGGGCGAGGCCTGCACGGCCGCGAACCGGTTCATTGTGCACGAGTCCGTCGCGGATGAGTTCGCCGAGAAGTTCGCCGCGAAGATGGCGGAGATGACCACGGCCCGCGGCACCGAGGCGGAGTCCAAGGTGGGCCCGCTGATCGATGCGAAGAGCCGGGACAAGGTCCACGAACTGGTCTCCGATGCCGTGGCCGCCGGCGCTGTCGCGGTGATCGGCGGCGCCGCGGTCGAGGGGCCGGGCTACTTCTACCAGCCCACCATCCTCAAGGGCGTCACCGAGGGCACCCGGATCCTGTCCGAGGAAATCTTTGGCCCGGTCGCCCCGATCATCACCTTCGACAGCGAGGACGAGGCCGTCCGGCTGGCGAACAACACCGAGTACGGCCTGGTCGCCTACGTCTTCACGAAGGACCTCAACCGGGGCCTGCGGATGGGCGAACGCCTCGAGACCGGCATGCTGGGCCTGAATGCCGGCGTCGTCTCCAACGCCGCCGCCCCCTTCGGCGGGGTCAAGCAGTCCGGCCTGGGCCGTGAAGGGGGACTCGAAGGCATCGAGGAATACCTCTACACCCAGTACATCGGCATCGCCGACCCCTACG
>NZ_AUPJ01000256.1:8763-12046 GCF_000427315.1 Arthrobacter sp. TB 26 | reverse complement strand
GCGGCGTGCCTCGCCCTTGGCATCCTGGCTGCGCCGCTGGTCAACCAGCCGCCCAGACCGGACGCCAGCTACTCCGTCCAGGCCGGCGAAGGACTGCAGGTCACGGTGGGGATGGTCAAAAAGACCTGGGGCACCGAGCTCGCCGTCGAGGGCCGGAGCCTGCCGGTGGACGGGACTTTGTCGCTGTGGGTGAAAGCCGGCGACGGCGGCGAAGACCGCGCCTGTGCCTGGACGGCAACGCCGGGCGGGAGGGTCAGGATCACCGGGGCCACGCCCCTGCAGCTCGCCAACATCGCCAGCGTCGAGGTGCGGGACGGGCAGCAGGAGACCCTGGCCGTCATCGCCGTGCCGCGGGGATGACAGCCGCGGCGCCAGGGGCCAGCATTATTGTCAGACCCCCTTGCTTTACTCATGGTGGGGGAGCTGTCGATTCCCCACCATCTGCGGCACGCACGTCCGCACCGGCGATTGGGGATTCGTTATGGAACAGGCTTATGTGGTTGTCACCTCCGGGAAAGATCTCGCGCTCCGCCTGATGGCGGCCGGGCGGACCAAACCGGCAGCAGTTATCTCCTGGCATCCCGAGCAGCAGGAGAACCGTATTGACGTGGAACGTATCGCCCGGGAGGTCGGAGATCTGGCAGAGGTCTTTTGGCTGGAAAACGGTCCGGAGAGTTACGCGTTCGGCGACATCCTGCCGTCCGGGGCCCACGTTTTTGGCAACGCGGCGCGGGTCTATGCGGAGGATCTTCGCTGGATGAAGGATGTGCACCGGAGCCCGCTGCGGGTGGCGCGGGACCGCCAGGCGGCGGTCCGTGCGGCCGGGGACATCATCGATGACGTGCTGAGCCTGATCACCGTGGTTCCGCCGAAGGCTGCGCCGGTCCGCACCGCCCCGCGGCGGGTCCGGGGCATCGTCAAGGCCTTCGCCAGTGCCGGTTCCCGGGCAATCATCGAACTGGGAGACGGCAGTTGCTGCACCATCCAGCGCGAGCACGTGGTCCCGCCGGTCCGGCTCGACTGGATGCTGGACCTTGGCCAGCCCGTCGAGGGCGACCTCAACGACGAGGACAAGACGCTCGACATCAACGGCCTCAAGACCGCACCGCGGCTTGCGGAGCTGTACCGGCCCGGCGACCTCGTCCTTGCGCTGGCCGAACAGGTGGGCGCCAGGAACGCGAAGCTCACCCTCTACCCGGGATCCAGCTGGACCGTAGAGCAGTCGAGGATTTCCTCCAACCCCCTCGACACCGCGGACAGCCTGGTGACCGAAGGCGAAGTGGTGGTGGCGCGGTTCCTGCACGACAACGGTGCGGTGGTGTTGTCCCTGCTCGACGTCGACGATGACGCCTGTGTTGTGGAGGCGCCCGCGCTCCTGACGGGCGGTACCCCCTGGCTGCGGTCAGGACGGCACCTCACCGAGCAGCCCGCGTCGGGCCGGACGTTCCCTGCCGGGGCGGCAGGGGCATCCGGACCCCGGGCCGGGGACCCGGAGCAGGATAGCCCGGGGGCACTGGCCGGCACGGTTCCGAAACCGTCGGCTGCGCTGATGTCCACCCAGCTCCAGCTGGAGGCCGAGCGGAGGAAAGTCGCGGCGCTGCAGGAGTTGGTCGCCGCCGCCAGCCGGGCCGGGGCGGGGCTCGTGAGCCTCCAGCGGGAGCAGGACGCGTTGCGGCTGGAACTCGCGGCGGAACAGCTGATCGCGGAGTCGGCCCGGGCGGCCCTGGACGACGCGGAGGCCAGGCTCGCCCGGCGGCAGGAGGAGCTCCTTGACCTCAGGGCCTACAAGCGCCGCACCCAGCCCACGCTCAAGCGTGCGCTCGCCGCCGGTTCGGACGGGCTGTTTGTGAGTCCCGGAGAACGGCTGCGGCACGACCTGTACCTCGCATGGGCCAAAAACGTCCCGGCGTCCGACAAAGCACGGCAGTCGCTGCCCCCGGACTGGAAGGCCGGCCCGGAGTTTGCGGCGTCACTCTACGGCTTCACCGATCCGGGCGTGGTGGCGAAGGCACTGAAGGCCGCGGTGGAGGTCCTCACCGGAACGGCGGACCGGAACACCGCACGAGAAGTCCACCCGCTGCGGGCCACCCCGGGCGGCGACTCCGCCCAGCTGGTGCGTGCGGACGGGGCAAAGTGCTTCCGGGCGGCCATCGAGCAGAACGTGGCGTCGGCCCGGCGGCTGCACTTCTGGCGGCTGCCGGACGGATCTGTCGAGCTGTCGCGCGTGGTGGTCCACGACGACTTCAAGCCCTGACTCAGGCGGCAGGGCGGGCCAGGGGTTGACCTCCGCGAAGAACTGCGATCAGCCCGAAGTCGCCGTCGACCGCCACAATGTCGGCCCGCATGCCGGCCTTCAGGCTCCCGATCTCGGCCTCAAGGCCCAGGATCCTGGCCGGAACCAGGGTCGCCGATTTCACGGCGTCGGCAGGGCTGACCCCGGCCCCGATCGTGCGGCGGACAACTTCCAGCAGCGTGGCCGTGCCGCCGGCGAGGGCCCCGTTGCTCTTCAGCGCCGCCACGCCGTCGCGCACCACCACGGCGGAGGGACCGAGCGCGTAGTCGCCGTCGGGCAGGCCGGTCGCCGCCATGGAATCGGTGACAAGGACGACGTTGCCGGCGCCGACCAGCTCGAAGACCATCCGGACCGTCCCGGGGTCCAGATGGACGCCGTCGCCGATGAGTTCCACAGCGACGGTGCCCCGGGCCGCGAGGCGCAGGCATGCGGCCACCGGGCCGGGCGACCGGTGGTGGAGCGGGGGCATCCCGTTGAACAGGTGCGTCACCGTCGGCCGCTGGCCCGTCCCGGGCCCGGGGTCACCGGAACTAGTAGCGTTCAGGGCTCCGGCGCGGGCGCGGGCGCGCAGGGACTCGGCCGCGCCGGTCAGGGAATCCGCGGTGGTTTGGGCGTCGGCGTCGGTGTGGCCCAGCGAAGGCGTGACGCCATTCGCGGCGAGCATGCTGACCAGCGCGTCGGCGCCCGGCAGCTCGGGGGCATACGTCATGGTCTTGAGGGTGCCGCCAGCCGCATCCAGCAACCGGCGGAGCAAATCGGGGTCCGGGGCCCGCAGCCATTCCGGGTCCTGTGCCCCGCAGCGGGCCTGGGCGAGGAACGGGCCTTCGGAGTGGATGCCCGCGATGAGGCCCTCGTCCGCGAGCTGCCTCAGCACCCCGACTCCCCTCACGAGCTCCTGCCCTGACGCCGTGACGAGGCTGGCCAGCAGTGTGGTTGTTCCGTTGCGGTGCAAGAAGCTGACGGCGTCGCGGCACGCGTGGCTGTCGCCGG
>NZ_AUPJ01000256.1:1823-8757 GCF_000427315.1 Arthrobacter sp. TB 26 | reverse complement strand
CCGCCGCCTGCCGCGCCGTGGCAGTGGAGGTCGACGAGTCCGGGAAGGATCGAGCTGCCCGGCGGAAGCTTGAGTTCCGCCGCAACGGGGAAGCGGGCCGCGTCGAAGCCGCTCCGGGGGCCGGCGTAGGCGATTCTTCCGTCTGCCACCGCGACCACGGAATCAGCCGTGGCAGCGCCGTCCGAGATCAGCGTCCCGGCCAGGATGTAAGCGGAGCCGACGACGGGTTCGTTCGTGTCCGGTCTGTGCACGCCGGCCACTACATCTTGGCCAGTTTGGCGCGCACCATCATGAAGATGCCGTAACAGATGAGGCCAGCTCCGACTGCAGCCAGGATGTACAGGCCGAAAGGCTGGTCACGGAGGGCCCTGAGGCCGCCGTCGAGCCCGGTGGACTCCTCGGGGTGGGCTTTGATCGTGGCGACAATGACCAGCAGCCCCACGAGAAGCAGGACAATGCCTTTGGCGGCGTAGCCGGCGACGCCGAGGATGGTCACCGCCATCCGTGCCTTGTGCGAGGCGGGGAGGCGGAGGTGCTTGGCGAAGGACTGCCGGAAGCCGCGGATGGCGTAGACGATTCCGGCGACGGCGACGCCCGCGCCGACGGCGAGCAGGAGTGCGTAGCCTCCCGGGGCCTTCAACACGGAGGCTGTGAGGTCGCTGGTGGAGCTGGTGTGGTCCTTGCCGGCGCCGCTGGCGAAGGAGAACAGGGTGAGGGCGAGTCCGGCGTAGACGACGGCCTGGAGTGCGGCCTTGGCCTTTTTCCCCAGTTTCTTTTTCGCCGGCAGGTGCTCGAAATCGAAGATGGCATCACTGGTTTGCCAGATCGCGAGGGCGACGCAGGCGGCGAAAGAGCTCCACAGCAGCAGCGGACCGGCCGGCTGGCTCCCAAGCTGCTCCACGGCACCACTGACGTCAGCCTCGCCTTCGCCGCCCATGGCGAGCCGGATCGCGACGAGTCCGATCAGGAAGTGCAGGATGCCGCTCACGGCAAAACCGGCGCGGGCCACCAGCTCCAGCGGGCGGGAATTGGTGATATCTTCGGCCGCGTCGGCGGCGTCCTTCAGTTCTCTTTTGATGGCGGTCCCTCAACTGGCTCGGTGGTTCTGCCGGACGTGAAATCCTCCCGGTTCATGCATCTTCGGTAATCGTGCCACGCGGAGGCCGCCGGGAACAGCACCGCCGAGTGACTGGCCTAGCGTCGCCGGTAGCTGAGGTCGAAGATGAGCCGGCCAGCCTCGTGCGCCTTGTTCTCGAAACTCGTCAGGATCCGGCCGTCGAACCGCGGGGCCCAGCCGCCTGTCTCATCGATGCCCTCGTTGGGTCCGGTGTGTTCCGTGCTCACGGGTGCGCGGCCCTCCTTGACGGGGGCCCCGCCCACGAGGGACTCGACGCCGGATTCCCACACCTGGGTGAGCGGGCTTTCCGCGCCGCTGCGCTCGCCGTCGTGCAGGTTCTCGAAGTCGGGGGAGCCGGCCATGACCTCGCGCACGTGGACGGCATAGTTGGACCAGTCCGTCGCGATCCGCCAGAGGCCGCCCGGCTGGAGCGCACGGGCGGCGAGCTCGGCGAAAGCCGGCTGGATGAGACGGCGCTTGTGGTGCCGGGACTTGTGCCACGGGTCCGGGAAGAAGACCCACAGTTCCGTCACGGAACCGGCCGGCAGCATGGTGGCCAGCACCTCGGGGGCGTTCGCCTCCACAACGCGGACGTTGCTCAGGCCGCGGCTGTTGATCTTGATCAGCGTGTTGGCCAGCCCCGGCGTATAGACCTCAACGGCAAGGAAGTCCTTGTCCGGGTTCTCCTCGGCCGCGTGGCAGACGGCATCGCCGAGCCCCGAGCCGATCTCCACGATCAGCGGGGCCTTCCGGCCGAATTCGGTTTCGGCGTCGAAGACATAGTCCGGGTGCACGGAGGTGTTGGCGATGTGGCGGGGGACTTCGACGGCCCACCGGTCAGAATGTTCCTCCCAGGCTGCCTGCCGGCGGCCCTGCAGGCGCGTGCCCCGGCGCACAAAGCTGACCGGCCGGCCGCCATACGTGCCGAAGGAGGCCTGGCTGCCGGGGGTCACCGGGCGCGGTGGCTGCGGCGTTTCGGGGGATTCTGGGGATTCACTCATCCCTTCCAGAATAGTGGAGTTCCGGTGTCCGCCCGGCTGGGCAGGTTTGCTGGGCAGACGCCACCTTTCCTGTCCGGGGTCCGTGGCAGACTGTCCGCATGAATGACGCGACACGCGAATACTGGGACGGGCAGGCTGCGGATTTTGACCGGGAAGCAGACCACGGTCTGCTCAGCCCCGGCGTCCGCCAGGCCTGGGCGGAGCTGATTCTGCCACTCATTCCACTGCCGGCCGGCGACGTAGCTGACTTGGGCTGCGGGACAGGCAGCCTGTCCGTGCTCCTGGCGGAGGAGGGCCACCGCGTTGCGGGTCTGGACCTGTCCGGCCGGATGGTGGAAGCCGCGCGGGAAAAGGCCGCCAGAGCCGCCGGCGCCGGGCGTCGTGCGTCGGCGGACTTTGTGCAAGGTGATGCCTCGGAACCGCCGTACCCTCCGTCGAGCTTCGACGTCGTCCTGGCCCGCCACGTCCTGTGGGCACTCCCGGATCCGGATGCCGCCCTCGGCCGTTGGACGAGGCTACTGCGGGAGCCCGGGACAATGCTGCTCGTGGAAGGGCTGTGGGGAACAGGCGCAGGCATACCCTCGGCGGTATGCCGGGAACTCGTGCGCCGGCACCGCCACCACGCAGACGTCGTCCCGCTCACAGACCCGGCGCTGTGGGGCAGGGAGATCAGCGACGAACGCTACCTGATCCTGAGCCGTAGCTGACGGGGGACCGCCGGCAGTGACGATGTTGACACGGGCTGCGGCGACGAGCCTGCCAGAATGGGGTCCGTGACCGTACCGAAAAGCTCCCAGGACTCCACCGTCGACGGCCTCGAGACCGGGGACCGCCAGGTCCTGCTGGTGGACGCCGAGATCGACGACGTCCCCGCGGCGGAGCCCACCCGGGTCGGCAGCCGCCGCACCCTGGCCTACCTGGGCGTGTGCCTGATCCTGATCGGGCTGAACCTCCGCACAGTCTTCTCCAGCTTCGCCGCGGTCCTGCCGGAGGCGACGGCCGACGCCGGGCTGCCGGGCTGGGCCGTCGTCGTCCTGACCACCGTTCCGGTGACGCTGCTGGGCGTCTTCGCCCCGCTGGCTCCCGTCCTGGCCCGCCGCTTCGGGGCCGAACGGGTGCTGCTGGGCGCCATGGCGTTGCTCACGGCCGGGCTGCTGCTGCGGCCCCTGGAAGTCGGGGACGCCGGGCACCTTCCTGCCCTGCTGGCCGGGACGGCGGCCTGCGGTGCCGCAATCTCGTTGTGCAACGTGCTGCTGCCCGGCCTGGTGAAGCGTGATTTCCCGCACCGGCTCGGGCTCATGGGCGGCCTCTACACCACGGCGATCTGCGCGTCCGCCGCCCTGGGCGCCGGGTTTACCTACCCCGTCTTCAGCGCGACGGGGGAATGGACGGCGGCGCTGTGGTTCTGGGCGCTGCCCGCCGGCGTCGTACTTCTGCTGTTCCTGCCGCTGGCCATCAGGCAGCGCCACAGCCGGCACCAGACTGCGCACGGCGGTGTGAATGTGTGGCGCTCGGCGGTCGCGTGGCAGGTGACCATCTTCATGGTGCTGCAGGCGATGATGTCCTTCAGCGTTTTTGCCTGGCTGGCCCCGATCCTGCGCGAACGCGGGGCGGACGGCAGCACAGCCGGGGTGATCGTGTCCGTCTCGATCGTGCTGCAGATGCTGGGGTCCTTGTTCGCCCCGGCGCTGGCCACGAGGTTCCGGGACCAGCGCGCGATCAACACCGTGGTGGCGCTCATGACCGGGGGCGGCTTCGCACTGAGCATCTTCGGCCCGCTCGAGCTGATCTGGCTGTGGACCGGGCTGCTGGGCCTGGGCCAGGGCAGCCTGACCGCCGTCGCGCTCACCATGATCATGGTCCGCACCCGCGACGGCCACACCGCCGCCCACCTGTCGGGGATGATGCAGGGAGTGGGCTACGGGGTGGGTTCCACCGGCACCTTGATGGTCGGCCAACTGCACCAGGCCACGGGGTCCTTCGCGGCGGCGGGTGCGCTTTTCCTCGCCGTCGGATCCCTGGCCGCGGTGTTCGGCTACCGTGCCGGGCGGAACCGCTTCATCGGCGGCTGACGAGGTTAATGGGGGCAGGGATTCAGGAACGCCGGGCCTGCAGGTACTGCTCGACGAGGTAGTCGGCAATGGCCAGGCACGACGTAGCCGCGGGCGACGGCGCATTCCGCAGCAGCGTCACCGGCCCCACCTGGTCCACGGCGAAGTCGTCCAGCAGCGCCCCGTCGCGCCCCCACGCCTGGGCCCGCACCCCGGAAGCCGTCTTCGCCGTCAGGTCCGAGATGGTGAGTCCCGGAATGAACCGCCGCGCCTTGCGGTAGTAAAGCGACTTCACGAGCGAGGCGCTGATCTCATCCACACCCATCCGCCAGTGCTTTTTCGCCAGCGGGCCCGCTCCCGGCCATCGCAGGGATTCCCAGGTGTCCTTCGCCGAGACCGAGAGCCAGCTGTAGCCCTCCCGGGCGAGTGCCGGGACGGCGTTGGGACCCACATGCACGTCGTCGTACACGCCGCGGGTGAAGTGCACGCCGAGGAAGGGGAACCGCGGGTCGGGCACCGGGTAGATCATCCCCTGCACCAGGTGGCTCCGCTTCGGGTCGAGCGACCAGTATTCGCCCCGGAAGGGGAGGATTTTCGGCGAGGGGTCGGCGCCCACCAGGCGGGCAACGACGTCGGACTGCAGGCCGGCGCAGGCGATCACCCGGTCGAAGCGGTGCTCCGAGCCGGCGGTGCCGACCCGTACGGTGGCGCCCTCGACGTCCATCGTCACCACTTCCTGTCCGAGCAGAACGGTGCCGCCGGCCCTTCGGACGTCCTGCGCCATCGCTTCGGTAATCGCCGCGAAATCGACGACGGCGGTGTGCGGCGAATGGACCGCAGCCACGCCGGCGACGTGCGGTTCGATGTCGTGCAGCCGCGCGACGTCATTGATCCGGGCGAGGTCAGGCACACCGTTCGCCCTGGAACGCTTTTCGATTTCGGCGAGGGCAGGCAGCTCGGACTCGTCGACGGCCACCACCAGCTTGCCGACTTCCCGGTAGGGGAGATGCTTCTGCAGGCAGTAGTCCCGAAGGGCCGTCCGTCCCGCGGTGCACAACTGCGCTTTCAGCGATCCCGCAGCGTAGTAGAGACCGGCGTGCACGACGCCCGAGTTGTGGCCGGTCTGGTGCGAGGCCAGCCGGTCCTCCTTCTCGAAGACGGTGACCTCGCCCAGCCCGCGCTGCGCAATGGCGCGTGCCAGTGCGATGCCCACGATCCCGCCACCAATGATTCCAATGCGTTCACTCACGTTAGGGGGTCCTTTTCGCCGCGGTCTTCCCGCGAGTATAGAGCCGATGCCCGGGCGGTGGTGCGTCCCGCCCGCCTGCTGTGGCATGCTTCCCCTTGAGCCAACATCCCCTACCGATCAGGCCGCACCTTGCCCCGAACCGCCCCCGCTCCGAGCCTGGAATCAGCCGGCATTTTCCACCGCGACTACCTTCTGGTCACCCTGGGAGCCTGTGCCCTCGTGTTCCTGGCCGCCTTCGAATCTCTGGCGGTCACCACCATCATGCCGCTGGTCAGCCGTGAGCTGGAGGGGGCGGCCCTCTACGCCCTGGCGTTCGCCGGCCCGCTCGCCACCGGCGTCATCGGGATGGTGGCCGCCGGCAACTGGTCCGACCGGCGAGGCCCGGTAGGGCCGCTGTACGCGTCCGTCGCCATGTTTGTGCTGGGCCTGTTGATCGCCGGGACGGCAGTGACCATGCCTGCCCTGGTGGCCGGCCGGCTGGTCCAGGGCCTGGGCGGCGGCGCCATGACAGTGGCGCTGTACGTGGTGATCGCCCGGGTCTATCCGCCCGAACTGCACCCGAAGATCTTCGCCGCGTTTTCCGCAGCCTGGGTGATTCCGTCGTTGGTGGGCCCTTTCGCTGCCGGGCTTGTGGCCCAGCTGGCCAGCTGGCATTGGGTGTTCCTCGGGGTGGTCGGGCTGGTGGTGCCGGCCCTGCTGATGATCGTGCCGGCACTGCGCGGGCTGCGCGGCATGCCCGGCGGCGGAACCCCGGCTGGTGCCGCACCGGGGGACATGTCCACTCCTGCTCCGCGGAAGTCCTCGGGCTCCGGCAGGCTGGCCTGGGCCGCCCTCGCGGCGCTCGCGGTGCTCGGCCTGAACCTCTCCTCCCGGCTTCCGGTGGCCGGTGGGATCGTGGCTTTCGCTGCCGTCGTTGTGGCCCTCATCGCCGTCCGCCCGCTGGTGCCGCGGGGAACCCTGACCGCGCGCCGCGGCCTCCCGAGCGTCATCCTCACCCGGGGGCTGGCCTCTGCCGCGTTCTTCGGCGCCGAGGTCTACCTCCCGTACCTGCTGGTGGAGCGCTACGTTTTTTCACCCACCTTCGCCGGGCTGACCCTGACCGGCGGCGCCGTCGCCTGGGCTGTGGGTTCCGCGGTCCAGGGCCGGCTCGGGCCGCGTCTGGATCACCGCCGCGCGGTTCAAATCGGCGCGGCGCTGGTGCTCGGCGCCGTCGTCCTGGTGCTGGTGGCCACGGTCCTCAGCTGGCCGGCCGCCGTCGTGATCACCGCGTGGGTGTTCGCCGGCGGCGGCATGGGGCTGATGTATGCGCGGCTGAGCGTGATGACCCTGGCCCTGTCCAGCAAGGAAAACGAGGGCTTCAACAGTTCGGCGATGTCCATTTCCGATTCGCTCGGCGGGGCGCTGTCCCTCGCCACGACGGGCATCATTTTTGCCGCGTTCCCGACGACGGCGGGGTCCTTCGGCGGGGTCTTCGCCCTCACCGCGTTGATCGGCATCGCGGCGGTTGTGGTCGCCC
>NZ_AUPJ01000256.1:0-1817 GCF_000427315.1 Arthrobacter sp. TB 26 | reverse complement strand
CCGGGCGCCGGTAGGGCGCCCGGGTTCCCGGGAGACGGGTGGTGCCTAGCCCGCTGCCGGTACTTCCTCGGCGCTTCGGACGGCCTTCCATTCCGCAATCCGGGCCTGCTGCAGCGGCGACTGCCGGTTGAAGTACCAGGCGCCGCCGAGGAGCAGGAACCAGACCGGGGTTACCAGCAGGGCCAGCCGGGTGTCGTCGGCCTGGCCGAGTGCCACCAGCATGAAGCCGAAGAAGGCGAGCACGACGTAGGGCATGAAGCCCGAGCCCGGCATCTTGAACTTCGACGCGGCGTGCAGGGCGGGCCTGCGGCGGCGGAACACGATGTAGCTGACGAGGATCATCGACCAGACGAACATGGTGAGCACGGACGCCACTGAGGTGACGATGGTGAAGGCGCCGATGACGGAGTCGCCGGAGTAGAGCAGGATCAGCCCGGCCAGCAGGAAGATGCAGGAGAACAGCAGGGCGTTCTGGGGGACCTTCCGGGGGCTCAGCTTCCCGAAGGCCTTGGGGGCGTTGCCGTCCTGGGCGAGGCCGTAGACCATGCGGGAGGTGGAGTAGATGCCGGAGTTGGCGCTGGACGCGGCGGAGGTAAGCACCACCAGGTTGATGACCACCGCGGCGATCCCCAGCCCGGCCAGCGTGAACATGCCGATGAACGGGCTGCTGGCGGGGTCGATGCTGCGCCAGGGGTTGACGGCCATGATGACCACGAGGGCGCCAACGTAGAACAGCAGCACCCGGATCGGGATGGAGTTGATGGCGCGCGGCAGGTTCTTTTCGGGGTTCTTCGTTTCAGCCGCGGCCGTGCCCACAAGCTCGATGCCGGCGAAGGCGAAGATGGCGATCTGGAAGCCGAGGACGAAGCCGAACATGCCGTGCGGGAACATGCCGCCGTCGTTCCACAGGTTGGACAGGCTGGCCACCGCGCCGCTGGGGGAGGTGAAGTGGGTGGCGATCATGACGATGCCGGTGATGATGAGCGCCAGGATGGCCACCACCTTGATGATGGCGAACCAGAATTCCGCTTCGCCGAACGCCTTGACGCTGGGAAGGTTCAGCACAATGAGCACCACCGGCGTGATCAGGGCAGGGATCCACAGCGGTGTGCCGGGTGCGAGCTTGTCCACGTATCCGGCGATCGCGACGATGTCGGCCACACCGGTCACCACCCAGAAGAACCAGTAGGACCAGCCCGTGAAGAACCCGGCCCAGGGGCCCAGGAGGTCGCCGGCGAAGTCGCTGAAGGACTTGTAGTCCAGGTTCGAAAGCAGGATCTCGCCCATGGCCCGCATGACGAAGAACAGCATGAAGCCGATGATCATGTAGACGAAAATAACGGATGGTCCGGCCAGGGAGATGGTCTTGCCGGAGCCCATGAACAGTCCGGTGCCAATCGCGCCGCCGATCGCCAGCAGCTGGATGTGGCGGTTGCCCAGGGCGCGGGCGAGGTGCGGTTCCTGGCCGTGGCTGCTGGGGGTCTCTGGTGCGATGTTCGGGACAGCCGTGGTGGTGCGTTCAGACATGAGGCTTCTTCCTTGTTACAGGCGGGCCATGGGCAGAGGGCATTCCGCGGGAGGCCCGCACGGATCCATCGTGAGTGTGATGGAGGTAACACTTTGTCGTGTGGATTAAGCGTAGGGGCGGGATTCGGGGGCCGCCGCGGCGCCGCAGCACGCCGGGTCGGCGCCGCCGGGGGTCCTCCGGAGGCTCGCCGGAGGTGCTGAATGAAGGGCGGGCCGGGCCTTGGCAAAGCCCGCTCCGTTGCGACGACGGGAATTTTCGGCGCCGGTGCCGGCCTGCCGCTGCCGGTCCC
>NZ_AUPJ01000255.1 GCF_000427315.1 Arthrobacter sp. TB 26 | reverse complement strand
GACTCGTCGTCGTGGTCGACATCTGTCGAGAAACCCTGCCTCAGCTGTCGCCCCGTGTCCCATGTCATGTCTGGGGGTAACCTGCCCGTAAACCCGACGGCGGATGAGGCGCCGGGGGTGCTATGGCCCACTCGGCGCCCGCACCGGAATCCTCACGGTCACTTTTGAGTGATCTGCATCAGATTTACCGCTGGCTTCTTCCAACTGCCGGAACCGCTATGCCGTCAGCCGACCGGCCTAGTGCCGGCCCGTGCGTACGCCGGGCTCAGTGCGCGGCGAGACGGGTGGCGCGCAGCACGGCGTCCGTCAGGGCGGCGGCCTCGCCGTCGGGCCCGGTGGCGCTCCGGTGCCGGGTGTCGACGACGTCGAGCCGCCACTCAGGCTCCGCAATGCCCAGCTCGGCGGCCAGCTGTTCGGCCGTGTAGAACCTCTCCGCCGCGTGGTTGTGGTGCTGGCCCCACGGCGGCAGCCCGTCGGGGTGGTGGCCGACAATCAGCAGCGTTCCTCCGGTCCGCACCGCTGCGGCCGCCAGCTGCAGGGCCTGCTGCCATGGCATCACGGTGGAATGCAGGAACTGGGCCGTGACCAGATCGAAGAGTTCCCCGGGCACCCAGGTGGCGAGATCCTGCCGCACCCAGGTGATGTTCCCGCCCTGGCCGCGTTCCTGCGCATGGGCCTCAGCCCGTTCCAATGCGACGGCGGAGACGTCGACTGCGGTCACTTTCCAGCCGCGGCTGGCGAGCCAGATGGCGTCCGCGCCCTCGCCGCAGCCCAGGTCGAGGGCTGTTCCGGGGGGAAGGGGGGCGGCCTCGGCGATCAGCTGCGGGTTCGGCTCCCCGCTCCATATCCTGGCCCGGCTGCGGTACTTCTCGTCCCACACCTGGGCTGCGCTGGCGTTGCTGCTGTGCTCGTGCTCTGTCATCGTGGTCCTCGCCGGTTGTCGGGTCGTCTCCCACATCATGGCAGGGGAAGGCCGCCGGCGGCACCGGCAAAGTGGAGACGCCGGAAATTCGACACACAAAAATCACGGCACGGAAACGCACCCGAAACCTCGGTGGTGGAGGCTGGAGCCGGAGAGCGGAATGACACTGGGGTGAATCCGGATCCGGGGAAGGAGCAGGCCATGACTGCAGAGGGTGCACGGCAGGTTCATTCGAATGAGGAGCTGTCGGTGGGGGACGAGATCGAAGCCTGGCACAACGGAAAACTGTTCCACCGGGGCGAAGTCATCCGGACAGTGGCGGCCACGGACTTGTTCTGGATCCTGGATGACAGGACCGGGACGCGGAGGCTGATCGACACCGAGGCGCTGGTCATCCTGCGGGCAGAGGCCCCGATCAGCTCGGCAGCGACGCAGGGTTCGGCGCCCGTCGCAACGGGGTCCGGGCGTCGGGTGTCGGGGGTTCTGGCGTCCGCGCAGCCGGCGTCGCACGTCCCGCTGTTCCAGGCGCCCAGCCTGGTGCCCTGAGGGGAAAAGCGGGTCCTGGTACCGCCGGATGATAGACTGAGGGAACTTGATGTGCAGTGATGCCCACTTTGGTCTTGAATGATCGGTCCGGTTCATCAACCGGTTCCCCTGCTGGAGTCCTTCCGGATTCCGTTCAGGGAGTGGGATTTTTTCATGTGAGAGGCACATCCTGCGTCGATGAACGCGTTCTATTTGGTCCTGGCCGCCGGCTTTTCCAGCAGCTGGCCGGTTGATCACCTGACTTTTCTTCGGCGAACCCCTGAGCCAACCGGCGCCGGGGGCCGATATCCGCACGGATACCGCCTGAAAGACCTTGAAACTTATGACTACTTTTGCTGCCCTTGGCACGCCCAAGGCCCTCGCTGACACCCTCACCGCCCAGGGGATCGTGGAACCGTTCCCCATCCAGGTCAAGACCCTGCCGGACACCCTGGCCGGACGCGACGTCCTGGGCCGCGGCCGCACCGGCTCCGGCAAGACCATTGCCTTCGCCATCCCGCTTGTAGCACGACTCGCTGAGCGGGAAGCCAAGCACTTCCGCAAGCCCGGCCGCCCGATGGGCCTGGTCCTCGCGCCGACCCGTGAGCTGGCCACCCAGCTGAACGCGACCATCGAGCCGATGGCCACGGCCATGGGCCTGAACACGACCGTTATTTATGGCGGCATTTCCCAGGCCCGCCAGGAAAAGGCGCTGCGCGCCGGCGTCGACATCGTCATCGCCTGCCCGGGCCGCCTCGAGGACCTGATCCGCCAGCGCGTCCTGACCCTTGAAGGTGTCGAGATCACCGTGCTGGACGAGGCAGACCACATGGCCGACCTCGGCTTTCTCCCCGTGGTCAAGAAGCTCATGGACATGACCCCCAGCCAGGGCCAGCGCATGCTCTTCTCCGCCACCCTGGATAACGGCGTGGACAAGATCGTCCAGCGTTACCTGTCCAACCCGCTGACCCACGCTGTGGATGAATCACAGGCCGCGGTCACCACGATGGAGCACCACGTGCTGGTCGTCAATGACCAGACCGTCAAGAAGCAGCTGATCGTCGAGCTCGCCTCGGGTGCCGGCCGCCGGGTGCTCTTCCTGCGCACCAAGCACCACGCCCGCAAGCTTGCCAAGACCCTGACGGACGCCGGCATCCCCGCCGTCGACCTTCACGGCAACCTCTCGCAGAACGCCCGTGACCGCAACCTGGCCGAGTTCTCCTCCGGCGAGGTCCGCGTCCTGGTCGCGACCGACGTCGCCGCCCGCGGCGTCCACGTCGACGACGTCGAGCTTGTCATCCACGTGGATCCGCCCACGGAGCACAAGGCTTACCTGCACCGCTCGGGCCGTACCGCCCGCGCCGGTTCCGACGGCACCGTGGTCACGCTGACCCTGCCGGAGCAGCAGTCCGACGTCAAGAAGCTCATGAAGGCTGCCGGCGTCGACGTCAACTTCGAGCGCGTCACCGCCAACTCGCCGCTGGTTGCCAAACTGGTGGGCGAAATGGCCGACAAGATCGATCCGCGCACCCGCGCCGCACTGCTGGCAGCCAAGTCCAACCAGGGCGGCGGCAGCTCCACCGGTGCCAATGCCGAGCGCAAGCGCGCNCCCGCCGCACCACCCAGGCTGCGCCCACCGCGGGTGGCCGTGGTGGCCGTGGCGGACGCGGACGCGTCGGAACTGAAGCTCCCCGCACCGATCTTCCCCGCGCCGAGCGCCGTGCCGTGGCCTACGAGGGCCAGGCTGCCGCGCGCAACGCCGCAGAGCGCGTCATCGAGCGCAACGAGGACCGGCAGGATGCCGAGCGCGCCGAACGACGCAGCGTCCGCGCTCGCTCAACCTCGTATGGCACACACCGCAACGATGTTCCGGCTG
>NZ_AUPJ01000254.1:4774-9774 GCF_000427315.1 Arthrobacter sp. TB 26 | reverse complement strand
CAGCTCGTGTCGTGAGATGTTGGGTTAAGTCCCGCAACGAGCGCAACCCTCGTTCTATGTTGCCAGCGCGTTATGGCGGGGACTCATAGGAGACTGCCGGGGTCAACTCGGAGGAAGGTGGGGACGACGTCAAATCATCATGCCCCTTATGTCTTGGGCTTCACGCATGCTACAATGGCCGGTACAAAGGGTTGCGATACTGTGAGGTGGAGCTAATCCCAAAAAGCCGGTCTCAGTTCGGATTGGGGTCTGCAACTCGACCCCATGAAGTCGGAGTCGCTAGTAATCGCAGATCAGCAACGCTGCGGTGAATACGTTCCCGGGCCTTGTACACACCGCCCGTCAAGTCACGAAAGTTGGTAACACCCGAAGCCGGTGGCCTAACCCCTTGTGGGAGGGAGCTGTCGAAGGTGGGACTGGCGATTGGGACTAAGTCGTAACAAGGTAGCCGTACCGGAAGGTGCGGCTGGATCACCTCCTTTCTAAGGAGCGCCTACAATCACCGTGCCTCATGTATGTGGGTGTGGCGGGGTTGTCAGGAGTACGCCCGTTGCGCAGACGCTAGTTCTGCGGCGGGTGCTCACGGGTGGAATATCAACAAATAGGTGCCTGGCGGCATGTGCCGGCAGCAAGTACGGATCTTCCTTCGGGCGGGTCCTGGAACGCGGCTGGAATGTTTCGCTGGGTAGTGTTTGGCACACTGTTGGGTCCTGAGGCAACAGGACCATGGCTCATGGCCGGGTTCCCTTACGGGGGAGTCTCCGGTGGTGGGGTGTGGGACTTGTGTTTCTGGTTTCCTGGCTGCACCGATCATGCACTGTTGTGTGTGTGGGGTGTGTGGTATGGGGTTGTTGTTTGAGAACTACATAGTGGACGCGAGCATCTTTTATAAGAAGCAATTTCCAAGAATATGAACCTGGATCTGACCTGGGCGCCTTTTGGGTGTGTGGGTTGGTTTTCGTGGTTCTCTCGAAAATTAGTTTTTTTGATCTTTTGTGGTCAAGTTTTTAAGAGCACACGGTGGATGCCTTGGCATTAGGAGCCGAAGAAGGACGTAGGAATCTGCGATAAGCCTGGGGGAGTCGATAACCGGACTGTGATCCCAGGGTGTCCGAATGGGGAAACCCCGCCAGGGGCGCGAGCTGCCTGGTGACCCGCATCTGAACACATAGGGTGCGTGGAGGGAACGCGGGGAAGTGAAACATCTCAGTACCCGCAGGAAGAGAAAACAATAGTGATTCCGTCAGTAGTGGCGAGCGAACGCGGATCAGGCTAAACCGTTCCATGTGTGATAGCCGGCGGGCGTTGCATGGTCGGGGTTGTGGGACTTCCCATTCTGTCTCTGCCGGGACAGTGGGGTGTGTAGTGCAGGCATAGGTGAACGGTCTTGAAAGGCCGGCCAGAGAGGGTGTGAGCCCCGTAACCGAAATGTTGTGTACCGCCCGGGGAGTATCCCAAGTAGCACGGGGCCCGAGAAATCCCGTGCGAATCTGTCAGGACCACCTGATAAGCCTAAATACTCCCTAATGACCGATAGCGGACCAGTACCGTGAGGGAAAGGTGAAAAGTACCCCGGGAGGGGAGTGAAACAGTACCTGAAACCGTGTGCTTACAATCCGTCGGAGCCAGTCTGATTCTGGTGACGGCGTGCCTTTTGAAGAATGAGCCTGCGAGTTAGTGTTACGTCGCGAGGTTAACCCGTGTGGGGAAGCCGTAGCGAAAGCGAGTCTGAATAGGGCGTTGCAGTGGCGTGATCTAGACCCGAAGCGAAGTGATCTACCCATGGCCAGGTTGAAGCGACGGTAAGACGTCGTGGAGGACCGAACCCACTTCAGTTGAAAATGGAGGGGATGAGCTGTGGGTAGGGGTGAAAGGCCAATCAAACTTCGTGATAGCTGGTTCTCCCCGAAATGCATTTAGGTGCAGCGTTGCGTGTTTCTTACCGGAGGTAGAGCTACTGGATGGCTAATGGGCCCTACAAGGTTACTGACGTCAGCCAAACTCCGAATGCCGGTAAGTGAGAGCGCAGCAGTGAGACTGTGGGGGATAAGCTTCATAGTCGAGAGGGAAACAGCCCAGACCACCAACTAAGGCCCCTAAGCGTGTGCTAAGTGGGAAAGGATGTGGAGTTGCGAAGACAACCAGGAGGTTGGCTTAGAAGCAGCCATCCTTAAAAGAGTGCGTAATAGCTCACTGGTCAAGTGATTCCGCGCCGACAATGTAGCGGGGCTCAAGTACACCGCCGAAGTTGTGGATTTCAGATATTAGCTAAGCCGCCCCTTGTGGGTTGGTTCAGGCGTCTGGAGTGGTAGGGGAGCGTCGTGTGGGCAGTGAAGTCGCGGTGTAAACCAGCGGTGGAGCCTACACGAGTGAGAATGCAGGCATGAGTAGCGAAAGACGGGTGAGAAACCCGTCCGCCGAATGATCAAGGGTTCCAGGGTCAAGCTAATCTGCCCTGGGTAAGTCGGGACCTAAGGCGAGGCCGACAGGCGTAGTCGATGGACAACGGGTTGATATTCCCGTACCGGCGAAAAACCGCCCATGCTGAACAGGGGATACTAACCGCCCAATACCTGCCTGACACCCCTTGTGGGTGAAGGGTTTTGGTGGAGCGCGGGACCTGATCCTGGGAGGCAAGCGTATTAACAGGTGTGACGCAGGAAGGTAGCCGAGCCGGGCGATGGTTGTCCCGGTCTAAGGATGTAGGGCGAACGGTAGGCAAATCCGCCGTTCATGATGCCTGAGACCCGATGGGACTCCCGTAAGGGGGGATTCGGTGATCCTATGCTGCCTAGAAAAGCATCGACGCGAGGTTTTAGCCGCCCGTACCCCAAACCGACACAGGTGATCAGGTAGAGAATACTAAGGCGATCGAGAGAATTATGGTTAAGGAACTCGGCAAAATGCCCCCGTAACTTCGGGAGAAGGGGGGCCCCCATCGTGATGGACACTTGCTGTCCGGAGCGTGCAGGGGCCGCAGAGACCAGGGGGAAGCGACTGTTTACTAAAAACACAGGTCCGTGCGAAGTCGCAAGACGATGTATACGGACTGACTCCTGCCCGGTGCTGGAAGGTTAAGAGGACCGGTTAGCCGCAAGGCGAAGCTGAGAATTCAAGCCCCAGTAAACGGCGGTGGTAACTATAACCATCCTAAGGTAGCGAAATTCCTTGTCGGGTAAGTTCCGACCTGCACGAATGGAGTAACGACTTCCCCGCTGTCTCAACCATAAACTCGGCGAAATTGCAGTACGAGTAAAGATGCTCGTTACGCGCAGCAGGACGGAAAGACCCCGAGACCTTTACTATAGTTTGGTATTGGTGTTCGGAGTGGCTTGTGTAGGATAGGTGGGAGACGTTGAAGCCCGGACGCCAGTTCGGGTGGAGTCATCGTTGAAATACCACTCTGGTCACTTTGGACATCTAACTTCGGCCCGTAATCCGGGTCAGGGACAGTGCCTGATGGGTAGTTTAACTGGGGCGGTTGCCTCCTAAAAAGTAACGGAGGCGCCCAAAGGTTCCCTCAGCCTGGTTGGCAATCAGGTGTCGAGTGTAAGTGCACAAGGGAGCTTGACTGTGAGAGAGACATCTCGAGCAGGGACGAAAGTCGGGACTAGTGATCCGGCGGTACATTGTGGAATGGCCGTCGCTCAACGGATAAAAGGTACCTCGGGGATAACAGGCTGATCTTGCCCAAGAGTCCATATCGACGGCATGGTTTGGCACCTCGATGTCGGCTCGTCGCATCCTGGGGCTGGAGTAGGTCCCAAGGGTTGGGCTGTTCGCCCATTAAAGCGGTACGCGAGCTGGGTTTAGAACGTCGTGAGACAGTTCGGTCCCTATCCGCTGCGCGCGCAGGAAATTTGAGAAGGGCTGTCCTTAGTACGAGAGGACCGGGACGGACGAACCTCTGGTGTGTCAGTTGTACTGCCAAGTGCACCGCTGATTAGCTACGTTCGGATGGGATAACCGCTGAAAGCATCTAAGCGGGAAGCTCGCTTCGAGATGAGATTTCCATACACCTTGTGTGTGAGAGGCCCCCAGCCAGACCACTGGGTTGATAGGCCGGATGTGGAAGCGAGGACTAACGACTCGTGAAGCTGACCGGTACTAATAGGCCGATAACTTACACCACACACCACCCCGCGAACCCATTCAAAAGGGGTTCGCACCCAGGGGTGGTACGAAGAAACAAGACTGCTTGCGTCCACTATGTGGTTCCCAAACAACAAACCCGTTGTTCGAGGAACCAAACCAACTGAATAACACCACAGTTGTAACACCAGATTTCCCACCCCCACGGGGGTTCGGGACACAAGGTTACGGCGGTCATAGCGTGGGGGAAACGCCCGGTCCCATTCCGAACCCGGAAGCTAAGACCCACAGCGCCGATGGTACTGCACCCGGGAGGGTGTGGGAGAGTAGGTCACCGCCGGAACATCATTAAACGGTCGAGGACCCCCAACCACGTTGGGGGTCCTCCCGCATTTAACCCCCACCACAGAAACACCGACCCTCCCGCACCACCGGTAGCCTGCCGGCCACCCCTCCCGCAGATCGTGACGGAGCGGAGGCCACGGGTAGAGTTGGACCCCATGGACAACCTCTTTAGCCACGCTTCCTCTGATGCCGCCGGGACGCCGGAGCCGGCCGCGGCGGACGGGCTCGAACCCGTCGTCTACGCCGTCATCGTGCCGGGCGCGGTCGCCCGCGCCTTTGTGGGTTTCACCGAACACACGCACCTCTGGTGGCCGCTCGAGGAGCACGGCGTCTTCGGCGCCGGTTCCTACGTGGAATTCGAGGAGAATCTCATCCTGGAGACCTCCGACGATGGCAGGACGGCTGTCTGGGGCTCCATCGATGACTGGCAGCCCCCGCTCTCCTTCCATGCCTCCTGGCACCCCGGATCCTCCGCCGTCTGGTCCACCGAGCTGCGGGTCGCGTTCCGGGCCGTGGAGGCCGGCACGGAGCTTCGCCTCGTCCACAGCGGCTGGGAGGGTGCC
>NZ_AUPJ01000254.1:3934-4764 GCF_000427315.1 Arthrobacter sp. TB 26 | reverse complement strand
CCGCAACACGCGCGGACTATGCCACCGGCTGGCCGGGAGTGCTCGACCGGTTCGTGCGCTTTATGGGTGGGCCCGGCGCCTGAGGTCCCCGGACTACAGAGGGAAGCGCTCCTGCCCAGTTCTTGTGCTGACAAGCACTTGGCACCCCGCGGCTTCCCCGGATTAGAGGGCTTTTCTGCCAAAGCCACCAGGTGCCGCACCGAGCAACTGGGCAGGAACGCGGCCCCGAAGGGGAAAGCCCCGGAGCCGGCAGGACAGCTAGTGCAGCGGCACCGTATCCACGGGCGGAACAGCCGTGCTGGAACGGATCACGAAGCGGGTCGGATACTCGGTGTCGGCCGCCTCGGCGTCCCCCACACCGTCGAGCCCGTCGAGCAGGCGGCGGACAGCCAGTGCACCCTGGCCGCGTGCGTCCTGGTCGATTGTCGTGAGGCCAAAAACCTCACCCAGTTCGTGGCCGTCAATGCCGATCACTGAGAGGTCGTGGGGCACATGGAGTCCGAAGTCGCGGGCGGCAAGAATTGTGCCGATCGCCATTTCATCGGACGCCGCGAACACTGCTGTGGGACGGTCAACGGAGCCGCCGAGCAGCTGCCGGGCGCTGGCGTATGCCCCCTGGATTGTGAAGTCGGCGGAAACCTGCCACTCGGGACGGATCGCCATTCCCGCGTCACTCATGGCCTTTTTGAAACCGGCCTGGCGGGTGCCCGGCAGGCGGAAGTCCTGCTCGTAGGCGGCATCGCCGGTCATGTGGGCGATCTTGCTGTGGCCGAGCTGGATGAGGTGGCGGGCAGCGGCCTGGGCGATCCCTGAATCGTCGATGCGGATGG
>NZ_AUPJ01000254.1:0-3924 GCF_000427315.1 Arthrobacter sp. TB 26 | reverse complement strand
CCGCCGATCCCGACGATGGGCCGGTGGATCGCGAGCAGCTGCTGGATCTCAGCCTCGCTGAGCTCCAGTGACACCGCAATCACCGCATCCACCCGCTTGCGCAGCAGGAAGTCGTTCAGCACGCTGTGCCGGCGTTCCTGCCCCTCGCTGACGTTGTAGAGCGTGAGATCGTACCCCGCGTCCAGCAGGGTTGCCGAGACTCCCTCCACCACCGAGGAAAAGAACCAGCGGTGCACGGACGGAACCACAACGCCCACGTTGTGGTTCCGCCCGGAGGCAAGGCTCGAGGCGTGGTACGAGAGGACGAAACCGAGCTCGGCTGCGGCAGTCTGGGCGAGCTCACGGCTGCGGGCCGAGACATTCCCTTTGCCGCTCAAGGCCCGCGAAACGGTGGCTATGGAGAGGCCAGCGCGCTCAGCGACGTCCTTGATGCCGGGCATTCTTAGCTCTCCGCGTCCTCGATGTAGATTTCCAGCCAAACAGTTTCCCCTGAGCCTAACCGATGCCCGGAGCAAGGCAGTTCAGATGACTCGAGACCGGCCTCTGCGTAGCCCTGGGAGCTGCGCAGCAGGACCCGTCCGGGCGGCAGTTCCACGGTCTCCCTCCCCGCGTTGAGCAGCACCAAGGTGGTGCCGTTCACGTACGCCAGGCAGGTGTCCGTGCACCAGTCCTCGGCCCAGGCGAGTGAACCCTGCCCGAGTCCCAGCTCGCGCCGTGCGGCAAGCATGCGCCGGTAGAGGTTAAGGTGCGACGACGGCGACGCGGCCTGGACATCCCGCGCCAGTCCGGCGAAGCTGGCAGGCTGCGGAAGCCAGGGTGCCGCTCCGTTGCCGAATCCGGTGTGGAGCTCGGCGGCACGCCAGGGCAGCGGCACGCGGCAGCCGTCGCGGCCAAGCCGTTCGCCGCCGGTGCGGGCGAACGTGGGGTCCTGCCGCTGGTTGTCCGGGATGTCGATTCCGTCGGGCAGGCCAAGCTCTTCGCCCTGATAAAGGTAGGCGCCGCCGGGCAGGCCGAGCATGAACATGGAGGCGGCCGCGGCCCGGGATCGGCCCAGGGCCTCGTCCGGCTGCGGGTCGAAGCTGCCGATCCCGTCCCCGTCGCACGGTGCGTGGCCGTCGTAGCCGAAACGGGTGGCGTGCCGGACCACGTCGTGGTTGGAGAGTACCCAGGTGCTGGGTGCGCCGACGGAGTCGAGCGCTGTCAGGGACTCGGTGATGACGCCGCGCATGCGGTGGACGTCCAGGCCCGCATGCAGGTACGGGAAGTTGAAGGCCTGGTGCATTTCGTCCGGCCGGACCCAGTCGGCCAGGCGGGGGAGCGGGTCCACGTTTGCTTCGGCGCAGAGGATGCGGTCCGGGCCGTATTCGGCCAGGATCCGCCGCCACTTGCGGTAGATGTCGTGCAGTGCAGGCTGGCCGAACATCGGCGCGTCATGGCCGGGGAAACCGTCGCAGCTGTTGCCGTCGGCGCGGCCGCCCCATGCCGGCAGACCCGGGGCCTTAACCAGGGCATGGGCCACGTCCACCCGGAAGCCGGAGACGCCGCGGTCCAGCCAGAAGCGGAGGACCCGTTCGAATTCCTCGTGGACGGCGTCGTTGTCCCAGTTGAAGTCCGGCTGGGAGGTGTCGAACAGGTGCAGGTACCACTGGCCCGGGGTGCCGTCCGGCTCAGTGATCCGGGTCCAGGCCGGGCCGCCGAAGTGGGACTCCCAGTTGTTCGGCGGCTCCTCGCCGAACTGCCCCTGGCCGTCGCGGAAAATGAACATGTCGCGTTCCGGGCTGCCGGCAGGCGCGGCCAGGGCGGCCCGGAAGGCGACGTGCTGGTCCGAGCAGTGGTTGGGGACGAGGTCGACGATCAGCCGCAGGCCCAGACGCGTGGCCTCGGCCATCATGGCGTCGAAGTCCGCCAGTGTGCCGAACAGGGGGTCGACGTCGCAGTAGTCGCTGACGTCGTAGCCGGCGTCGCGCTGCGGTGAGCGGTAGAACGGTGACAGCCAGACGGCGTCGATGTCCAGTTCGGCCAGCTTCGGGAGTTCAGCAGTGATCCCGGCGAGGTCGCCGATGCCGTCCCCGTTGAGGTCCCGGAAAGAACGCGGGTACACCTGGTAGATGACGGCTGAACGCCACCAGCCGGGGAGGTGATCTGCGGCGTGCACCGGCGTCAGGGGGCCGGCCAGGGTCCCGGCCAGTTCGGCGGGAAGGGTAAGTGCTGAGTCAACGGACATGCCGGTAATAGTAAAGGTGAACCGGCCAAATTGAAAACGCTTCCAGCCGTAAGCGTGGCGCGCCGTTTCCTGCCGGCGCAGGAACCTCCTTCGGCCCTGCGCCCCGCCAGTGCCTTGAAGTGCGGCCCTGCCCGGTTGCCGCCGGCGGCTGGAGCTGATTCGACCCTGGCTGTTACCCGCCAGTAGTGTGACTTTTCAAAGTCCTCGTCAACGTGTACTTTGGAAGCGCTTGCAGCTGTGAGCCACATCACCGACGATGCCACCGGGCCTCGGACTCTTCACCAGAGCCTTCCGACAGGGCCTTCAGCGTGGATGCAGGATTCATGAAAGGGACACCAATGAAGGTGCAGAACACCCTCACAACCGGGACCAGCCGCCGCGTATTCACGGCCGGTGCAATCTCCGTAGTTGCCGCGCTGGCACTGAGCGCCTGCGGCGGCGCAGCAGCCACCGCCCCGGCAACCGCCACTGCCAAACCGGATCTCAAGGCCTCCGGGGCCAGCACCATCACCATGTGGGTTGATGCCGAGCGCTCACCCGCGCTGAAGGACATCACCGCCAAGTTCCAGGCTGACACCGGCATCGAAGTGAAGCTCGTGGTCAAGGACTTCGCCGCAGTCCGCGACGACTTCATCACCCAGGTCCCCACGGGCAAGGGCCCGGACCTGATCGTCGGCCCGCACGACTGGGTCGGCAAGTTCGTCCAGAACGGCGTCATCGCCCCGGTTGAACTCGGCGACAAGAAGTCCGGCTTCCAGGACTCCGCCGTCAAGGCCATGACCTTCAACGGTTCCGTCTACGGCGTTCCATACGCCATCGAGAACATCGCGCTGCTGCGCAACACCGACATGGTGCCCGCGGCCGCCAAGACCTTCGACGAGGTCATCTCCAGCGGCAAAAAGGCTGTCGCGGACGGCAAGGCCAAGTTCCCCTTCCTGGTCGGCATGGATCCCAAGCAGGGCGATCCCTACCACCTGTACCCGTTGCAGGCCTCCATGGGTTCGCAGGTCTTCGGCCTGGCTGCCGACGGCGGCTACGATCCCAAGCAGCTCCTGATCGGCGACGCCGCCGGTGTTGAGTTCGCCAAGAAGCTGGCCGCCTGGGGCGATGCCGGCGAGAAGATCATCAACTCCAACATCACCGGAGACATCGCCAAGGAGAAGTTCCTGGCCGGCGAGTCCCCGTACTTCCTGACGGGCCCGTGGAACGTGCCGGACGTGCAGAAGACGGGCATCAAGTTCGCCGTCGACGCGCTGCCGACCGCCGGTGACAAACCGGCCCAGCCGTTCATCGGTGTCAACGGCTTCTTCATCAGCGCCAAGAGCGCCAACGCCCTGGCCACCAACGAGTTCGTGACCAACTACCTCACCTCCGAGGCAGCCCAGGACTCCATGTACAAGGCCGGAGGCCGTCCGCCGGCGCTGAAGTCATCCTTCGAGAAGGCCGCCAGCGATCCCGTCGTCGCAGCCTTCGGCAAGATCGGTGCCACCGGCGTCCCGATGCCGGCCATCCCGGAAATGAGCGCCGTCTGGGCTGACTGGGGAGCCACCGAGCTCGCCCTGATCAAGGGCCAGGGCGACCCGGCTGCCGACTGGGCCAAGATGGCTGCCAGCATCAAGACCAAAATCGGGGGTTAGTTCCCGCGCCGGTTTCTGACGTTCCGAACCTTCGAAAAGCGTCACGAACCGGCAAGCACCGGG
>NZ_AUPJ01000253.1 GCF_000427315.1 Arthrobacter sp. TB 26 | reverse complement strand
CCGTTCCTGCACCTCCACCAGCTTCTCCCAAGGACTGTAGACAGCCATGACAGATACCGAACTCCGCCAGGCCGGCATCCCCGCCCCAGCAACGGGCCCGGCCGGCTCCGGGGGACCCGACGGCTCCGGGGGCCCCGGCCACCCGGGCAAGCGGCGCCGCTTCGGCCCGGATACCACCAAGGGCACCGTCGCCAAGATCGTACTGCTGGGCATCGTGGACGCGCTGGCCGTCTACGTCCTGATGATGCTGTTCCTCAGCGAGTCGTGGGGGGCGCTGGCCGTCTCCTCCGCCGTCGTCCTGGCGATCAACTGGATTTACCTGCGCAAGGGCGGACTGCCCGCAAAGTATCTGGCCCCCGGCGTGCTGTTCCTGCTCGTCTTCCAGGTCTTTGTGGTCCTGTTCAGCGGCTACATCGCCTTCACCAACTACGGCGACGGGCACAACAGCACCAAGGATGATGCGATCGCCGCCATCCAGCTCACCGCACAGAAACGCGTCCCCGATTCGCCGGCCTACAAAACTGCCGTCCTCGCCAAGGACAATTCGTTCTACTTGCTCTTCACGGACCCGGACGGCAAGGTCTCGCTCGGCAGCTCCGAAGCGCCGCTGGAGGAAGTCTCCGGCGCCGGCAAGGACTCCACCGGCAAGGCCAACGCCCTCGACGGCTACCGCACCCTGAACTTCCAGGAGATCGTGGCGAACCAGCAGCAGATCCTGGGAACCACCGTGCCCGTCTCCGCAGACCCTGCGGACGGCACGCTGCGGACCGCCGACGGCAGCAACGCGTACCAGTTCAAGCCGGCCCTGACCTACGACGCCGCGGCCGACACGTTCACCGACACCGACTCCGGCGCTGTCTACCGGGACAACGGCAAGGGCGCCTTCGCGGCCAGCAACGGCGAGACCCTCACCACCGGCTGGAAGATCGACGTCGGCATGGAGAACTTCGCCCGCGCGTTCACTGATCCCAGCCTGCGCGGTCCGCTGCTGGGCGTCATCCTCTGGACCTTCACCTTCGCCGTGGCTTCCGTGGCCCTGACCTTCGCGCTGGGCCTGTTCCTGGCCATGACCTTCAACCGCGAGGACCTGCGCGGCAAGAAGGTGTACCGGATCCTGATGATCCTGCCTTACGCCTTCCCCGCGTTCCTGTCCGGGCTGGTGTGGTCCGGCATCCTCAACCCGCAGTTCGGCTGGCTCAACCAGACCCTGCTGGGCGGGGCCACGATCGGTTGGCTCACGGACCCGGTCCTGGCCAAGATCAGTGTGCTCGTGGTCAACCTGTGGCTCGGGTTCCCGTACATGTTCCTCGTCTGCACCGGGGCCCTGCAATCGCTGCCAACCGAGTTGGACGAGGCCGCCCGGATGGACGGCGCGGGCCCGTGGCGGGTGTTCCGCTCGATCAAGCTGCCCCTGCTGCTGGTCTCCATCGCACCGCTGCTGATCTCCTCCTTCGCCTTCAACTTCAACAACTTCAACGTGATTTTCATGCTCACCGGCGGCGGCCCGCGCTTCGCGGACACGGACCGGGACATTGGAGCCACGGACGTCCTGATCACCCTCGTCTACAAGGTGGCCTTCGGGCAGGGGACGGGGCGTGACTATGGCCTCGCCAGCGCCCTGGCAATCATCATCTTCATCATCGTGGCCACCGTTTCGGCCATCAGCTTCAAGCAGACCAAGGCACTCGAGGACGTGAACTCATGAACGGGTCAGCAACTACGGCCAGCACAACGGCGGCTCCCNCCCGCCGGCGTCGATGGCACAGCAGGAAGCACCACCGACGTCGAGCAGCTCCGCTCGCTGCAGCGCCGGCGCCCCTTCGGCGTCTGGTTCAAGGACAAGGGCTGGCGGCACCTGGTCGGCATCGCGGTGACCATCTTCGCGATCTTCCCGCTGATGTACGTCCTCTCCGCGGCGTTCAACTCCACCGGCACGCTGGTGGGCTCCAACGCGCTGTTCAGCCGGATCGACTTCGGCAATTTCGCCGAACTCTTCAACAACCCCGCGCGGCCCTATGCCCGCTGGTTCGCGAACACCATGGTGGTGGGGGGCGTGACGTCCGCGGCCACGGTGTTCCTCGGTGCCATGGCGGCGTATGCGTTCTCCCGGATGCGGTTCAAGGGCCGCCGGATCGGCCTGCTGAGCCTGCTGCTCCTGCAGATGTTCCCGCAACTGCTGGCCGTCGTCGCGATCTTCCTCCTGCTCAGCGGGATCTCCGAGGTCATCCCGGCACTCGGCCTCGGCAGCCAGCTGGGCCTCATCATGGTCTACCTCGGCGGCGCCCTGGGCGTGAACACGTACCTGATGTACGGCTTCTTCAACACCGTCCCCCAGTCACTCGACGAGGCGGCCAAGATTGACGGTGCCAGCCACACGCAGATCTTCTTCGGCATCATCATGCGCCTCGTTACCCCCATCCTGGCCGTGGTGGGCCTGCTGTCCTTCATCGGAATCTCCGGTGAATTCGTGATCGCCAGCGTGGTGCTCACGGACCCGGACAGCCAGACCCTCGCTGTCGGCCTGTATTCCTTCGTGGCGCAGCAGCGGTCCGAGAACTGGGGTGTCTTCGCCGCCGGTGCCGTGCTCGCCGCCGTGCCGGTGATGGCACTGTTCCTCTTCCTGCAGCGCTACATCGTCAGCGGCCTCACGGCGGGCTCGGTGAAGGGCTAGGCATGACCGGGCAGGGTATGGCCGGGCTGCTGCCGCACCACGACGGCTCCGGCCTGCACGCCCCGCAGCAGGTGGCGCTCGGCGACGAGGCCCTGCTGCGGGTCCGGGTTCCGGCCGGCTGGGGGCGTGCCACACGGGTGTGGCTCCGCTCGATCCAGGACGGTGAGCCCCGCTACGAGCCGTGCACCGGTTTGGGCGAGGCGGATGGCTGGGCCTGGTGGGAGGGGGCCATGACGGTCACCAACCCGGTGGCCCGGTACCGCTTCCTGCTGGAGGCCGGCCGCCGGTACTGGACTCTCAACGCCCAGGGTCTCTTCAGCCGGGACGTCTCCGACTACGCGGACTTCCGGCTGACGACGTTCCCGGCAGCGCCGCAGTGGCTCCGCGCGGGCACGATGTACCAGATCTTCCCGGACCGCTTCGCGCGGTCGGCTGGGGCGTCGGTGCACCCGGTTCCGGACTGGGCCGTTCCCTGCAGCTGGGACGCCACCCCGGTGGCGGGCACGGGCCCGGACACCCCGTACCAGTTCTTCGGCGGGGACCTCGGCGGCATCACCGAAAGACTTGACCACATCCAGGGGCTCGGCGCGGACGTTATCTACCTGACGCCGTTCTTCCCCGCGCGCTCCAACCACCGCTACGACGCCTCAACTTTCGCGTCCGTGGATCCTCTCCTCGGCGGGGACCAGGCCCTGGTGGAGCTGGTGGAGGCCGCCCATGCCCGCGGCCTGAAGGTTATGGGAGACCTCACTGCCAACCACTCCGGCGACGCCCACGAATGGTTCCGGCGTGCCCTCGCCGAACCGGGCTCCGCGGAGGCGGGCTACTACTACTTCAACGATGACCACAGCGGCTACGAGGCCTGGTACGGCGTCCCCTCGCTGCCGAAGCTCAACTGGACCTCGGAAGGGCTGAGGGAACGGTTCGTCCTTGCTGACGACTCGCCCGTGGCCCGCTGGCTCAAGCCTCCCTTCAACCTCGACGGCTGGCGGATCGACGTCGGCAACATGACCGGACGGCTCGGCGCCACGGATCTCAACCAGGACGTCGCCCGGCTGATCGCCGGCCGGGTCCGTGAGATCAACCCGGAGGCGGCGCTGCTGGCCGAGGCCACCAACGACGCCGCGCCGGACTTCAGCGGCGAACACTGGCACGGCGCCATGACGTACTCCAACTTCACCCGGCCGCTGTGGTCCTGGCTCGCCGGGGATGCCCCGCACGTCAATTTCTTCGGCACGCCGTTGCCTGGCCCCAACCGGACCGGTGCCGAGGACTTCCTGGCCACCCATCTGGACCTGGCGGCCGCCTTCAGCTGGGGCGTCCGGCAGCAGAACATGAACGCCCTGAACAGCCATGACACGGCGCGGGCCGCCACCGTGATGATCGACGGCGGACAGCGGCTCGGTGCGGTGCTGATGTTCACGCTGCCCGGCGTCCCGGTGGTCTTCGCCGGCGACGAATTCGGGCTCAAGGGGCACAACGGGGAAGCGTCGCGGACGCCGATGCCCTGGAACGATCCCGACCGGGTCCTGGACGACCTCCAGGATGACTACGCCGCGCTCGCCGCGCTGCGCCGGGACCAGCCCGCCCTGACCGGCGGCGGAATCCGCTGGCTGCACGCCGACGGCGACGCCCTCGCGTTTGTGCGGGAAACGGCGGGGGCATCCGTGCTCGTCGTCGTGACCCGGGACGCTGCCGACGTGCACCTGGCGCCCGGAACATTGTCCGCCGCCCAGTTCCGGGCCCTTGCGGCGGATCCTGCGTTCAGCGCAGGTCAGGTCAGCGCCGGTCAGATCAGCGCAGGTCTCGTCGGCGCAGGCCCCGGCACTGGGCAGATCAGGGCGGATGGGACGGCCTCAGGGGCCCTGATCTGCACCCGCGGCCCCGCGGCCGGGGTCTGGATGCTGCCCGGGACCAAGCTGCCCTAGCCCATCCGGCCGGAGCCGCGCCTTAGACTGAAGGCCGGAATCGACGAATCGGAGACCGCATGAGCATCATCGACGAGCTCACCTCTGCCCTGGGTCCGGCGAAAGTCGCCCTGGATGACCCCACGCTGACTGCCTATGCCGTGGATCAGGCGCCGGTGCTGGACTACCAGCTGCCGCAGGCCGTGGTCCGGGCCGAATCGATCGAAGACGTCCAGGCCACCGTCCGCGCCTGCGCCGCCCATGGGGTCCCGTTGGTGGCCCGCGGCGCCGGGACCGGCGTCTCAGGCGGTGCGCACGCGAGCAAGGGCTGCGTCGTGCTGAGCCTGGAACGGATGAATCGCATCCTGGACCTCAACCCCGATGACGAAACGGCCGTCGTCGAGCCCGGCGTCATCAACGCGGACCTCAACGCCGCCGCCGCAGTCCACGGACTCATGTATGCCCCCGACCCGGCCAGCTTCAAGCTGTCCACGATCGGCGGCAATGTGGCCACGAACGCCGGCGGCCTGCGCTGCGCCAAGTACGGGGTGACCCGCGATTCCGTGCTGGCGCTCGACGTCGTGCTGGCGGACGGCTCGCTCATCCACACCGGCCACCAGACGTTCAAGGGCGTGGCCGGCTACGACCTCACCGGCCTGTTCGTCGGCTCCGAGGGGACGCTGGGCATCGTCGTCGGAATCACCGTCCGGCTCAAGTACCTCCCGCAGGACGTGCACACGATCGCTGCCTTCTACCCGGACTTCCGCAGCGCCGCGGCAGGTGTCCTCGCCGTGGGAAAGGCGCGCGTACAGCCGGCCATCATGGAGCTGCTCGACAGCGGAACCCTGGCCCAGCTCGATGAGGTCCACGGCTCGGACCTCGGCTCCAGGGGACAGTCCCTGTTGCTGATCCAGACCGACGGCTTCGGCGCAGCGGCGGAGGCGGCCGCGATCCGGCCCGTCCTTGTGGCGGGTGGCGCGATCGTGACCATGGAAGCCAGCGCGGAGGCGGAGCAGCTTGTGGAACTGCGGCGCAACAGCCGCGGTGTGGAGGTCGACGACGAATACCGCGTGGGCGAGGACGTCGCCGTCCCGCGCTCCCGCCTTGTCGATTATGTGGAAGCCCTTGAGGCCATGGCGGCCTCGCACCGGGTCAACCTCAAGGTGGTGGCTCACGCCGGCGACGGCAACCTGCACCCCACATTCTGGGTGGACCGGGTGGACAAGACGGTGGCCGCGGATGCCATGACACGCCTCGGGGCGGCCCTGGACGAATCCATCACCGTGGCCCTGGCCATCGGCGGCACCATCACCGGGGAGCATGGGATCGGCCAGTACAAACTGCGCTGGCTAGGGCTGGAACAGAAGGAACCCGTGCGCGAACTGCAGCGCCGGATCAAGGAACTTTTCGACCCGGCCGGCATCCTGAATCCCGGCAAGGCCATCTAGCGCGGCTGTGCCACAACCCGGCTGCCCGGACAGCAGACCCCGCCGAAGCTTGGGGCCAACTTAGTCGTCGGAGTCCGGATACTCGTCGACGGCCTCGTCGGCGCCGTAGCGGGATTCCTCCGTTTCGATCTCCAGGATCTTGAGCATCTCCGTGTCCGGGTTCAGCATGATGGCCGCCTCGTCCCGGCGGTGGCGGAGCTCGGAGTCAATGTAGGACTGCACGGCCTCGGCGAGCGGGATGTGCCGGTTCTCCTTCTCGGACATGTACCAGCGGTGCTCCAGGATCTCGTGCACGGCTTCCGCGGGCTCCAGCTTCCCGGACAGGTCGCGCGGGATCGAACGGACAATCGGCTCGAAAATCTGGCTGACCCACAGATGCGCGCTGTATTCCTCGTCCATGCCGGGGTTGTTGTCCGCCCGGAAGGAGTCCATGTCGTTCAGTAGCCGGCGGGCCTGGTTTTCCTGCGCGTCCAGGCCGGTCAGGCGCAGCAGCCGGCGCTGGTGGTGGCCGGCGTCGACCACCTTGGGCTGGAGCTGGATGGTGGAACCGTTCTGCGTCGTTTTGATGGCGTATTCCTCGACGTCGAACCCCAGCTCGTTGAGCTTGCGGATGCGTGCCGCCACCCGCCAGCGTTCGCCGATCTCGAATGATTCCTTCTCGGTCAGCTCGGTCCAGAGGCGCCGGTAGCTGTCCATGATGAGTTCGCTCGTGGCCACGGGGTCCACTTTTTCCTCGATGAGGCCGCCGTCGAGCAGGTCCATGAGTTCACCGGCGATGTTGACCCGGGCGATCTCCAGGTCGTATTCGCGCTGGCCCGTGGAGAGATCCGGATACAGCTCGCCGGTCTCCGCGTCCACGAGGTAGGCGGCGAACGCACCGGCGTCGCGGCGGAACAGCGTGTTCGAGAGCGAGACGTCGCCCCAGTAGAACCCGATCAGGTGCAGCCGCACCAGGAGCAAGGCCTGGGCATCGATCAGACGGGTGAGGGTGTCCTTGCGCAGCATCTGCGAGAAGAGGGCACGGTACGGCATGGAGAACTTCAGATGCCGGGTGACCAGCACGGGGTTCAGCGGCCGGCCCTCGGGGGTGGTGCGGCCGGTGATGACCGCGACCGGTTCCACACAGGGGACGTCCAGCCGGGCGAGCTTGCGGAGCATGTGGTACTCGTGGCGGGCCACGTGTTCCGAGGTTTCCTTGATGGCGATGACGGAGCCGCCAAGGTGGGCGAAGCGCACAATGTGGCGGGAGATGCCGCGGGGGAGCGCGGCGAGGAATTCCGCCGGCCAGTCCTCCAGAGCAATGTGCCAGGGAAGGTCCAGGAGCTCCGGCTCGGTGGCGGCGGCGGTGATACTCAGCGAGCTCGACGCCACGGCCTTGCTGTCATTGGCGCTGGCGGCTTCGAACCGGGGCAGCTTGCCGATCTGACCGTAGTCGGTGGGTTCGTCGTGCCACTGGGCGCCGTTTTCCTCGGTGCTGGGGTATTCCTCGGTCATGAGCCAATTCTTCCGTACTAAGGGCGGCTGCCCTAACGAACGGGTGCTGCCAGGCAAGTTAAAGCCCGACGGCGGCCCTCCAGTGGGGAGGACCGCCGTCAGCCACGCAGGAGATTAATCGCCCAGGCGCAGGCCCGTCTTGGTGTCGAACAGGTGCACGTGTCCTGACTGCGGGCGGACCCAGATGGTCTCACCCTTCATCGGGGGGGTGCGGCCGTCGACGCGGGCCACGATGTCGTGGCTCTTGCCGTCCAGGGTGGTGTGGCCGTAGATGTAAGCGTCGGCGCCGAGCTCCTCGACGACGTCGACCTCAACCTGGAGGCCTTCGCCCTGGGCAACCTGCTCAAGGTCTTCCGGCCGGGAGCCGAGGGTTACGGTCTTGCCGCTGGCCTCTTCGAGGACGTTGTGCGGAACCGGGTAAATGGTGCCGCCGAACTGCACGCCGCCGTCGACGACGGGAAGCTCCAGCAGGTTCATCGCGGGGGAGCCGATGAAGCCGGCCACGAAGACGTTCTTCGGCTTGTCGTAGAGGTTGCGCGGGGTGTCGACCTGCATCAGGAGCCCGTCCTTCAGCACAGCGACGCGGTCGCCCATGGTCATGGCCTCGACCTGGTCGTGGGTCACGTAGACAGTGGTGACGCCCAGGCGGCGGGTCAGCGACGCGATCTGCGTGCGGGTCTGCACGCGGAGCTTGGCGTCAAGGTTGGACAGCGGCTCATCCATGAGGAAGACCTGAGGGTTACGCACGATCGCACGGCCCATGGCGACACGCTGGCGCTGGCCGCCGGAGAGTGCCTTCGGCTTGCGGTCCAGGTACGGCTCGAGGTCCAGGAGCTTGGCAGCTTCACGGACGCGCTCCGCGCGCTCTTCCTTGCTGACGCCGGCGATCTTCAGGGCGAAGCCCATGTTGTCCGCGACGGTCATGTGCGGGTAGAGCGCGTAGTTCTGGAAAACCATGGCGATGTCGCGGTCCTTCGGGGGGACGTCGGTGACATCGCGGTCGCCAATCAGGATTCGGCCGGAGTTGACGTCCTCAAGACCTGCGAGCATGCGCAGGGAGGTCGACTTTCCACAGCCGGAGGGTCCAACGAGGACTAGAAATTCGCCATCGGCGATTTCAATGTTGAGCTTGTCAACGGCGGGCTTATCCGTGCCCGGGTACAGACGTGTTGCGTTATCAAAAGTAACTGTAGCCACAGTTATCAATCCCTTCACCGGCAGGTACGTGCCGGACGATCCGTAGTGAATGGTCTTATTGTTCAGTTGTTAATTCAGTTGTCAGCACCTGATCGTGCGCATACTCCCCGGCCGAAGCCGAGGAGTATCCAATGATGCCGCACGGTACTTGTGCGCCACATCACAACCAGAGTATGTCAGATTTTTGGTTAATGGGCCAAAATGTTACAGATGTCACACGTGATTCGGCTTACTTACGCAAGCGGAGAGCGCGGGGCCTGGGGGTCTATTCTGTCGTGGTTGCCTCTTTATCGGCGCGGGATTTGCGCGCGGGATCCACCTTGCCGTCGGCCCCGTAGTCGCCTTCCGAATATCGGCCGATTTCCGATTCAGCCGTTCGGCCTGGTGTGGATCCGGCCCCGCCGTAGTTGGCCCTGACATATCGTCCCGATTCCCTGGCCTTGTTGCCCAGCGGTTCTGGCAGTCCGCCTTCGCTGCCTGCCCCGCCGTAGTCCCCTTCGATGTACTGACCTTCTTCATCGTCTGAGCGGCGGCCGTGCTGTGCGCCGGCCTTACCGAAGTTGCCCTCGACGTACCGGCCCCGGAGGTCCTTTTCCTCGGGCTCTTCGCCGGAACCGGGTGTCTTAGGGGTGGTGATGCCGCTGTTGTCACTCATGATCGTTCCTTCCCGAAACGAAACTTGCGTCTTTGCGGCGCACTTAAAGTCTAGCTAGGCCCGCGACATTCCGACAGGACGAACTGTCGGGACTAGCATAAAAGTGCCGGGGCTGTCAATTCACACAATGGAGCAGATGACTTAAGGAAGCGATCACGATGAGTGATGTCAGTCCACTTAGGAATGCGGTCCGTAACGGCAGCGGCCTAAAGCGGTATGGGGGGACGTGGGGTGAACTTCTGGCGGAGTTTCTCGGCACGTTTGTGCTGATTAGCTTCGGTGACGGAGTGGTGGCCATGGCGGTGGCAGCGTTGCCTGGATCTGGCCGGGCCGCGACGCCGACGACGATATTCATGGCCGCAGGTGACTGGCTGTTGATTACCTGGGGATGGGCCCTGGCCGTGACGCTGGCGGTCTACGTCGCCGGCGGCGTCAGTGGCGCACATATCAATCCTGCGGTGACAGTGGCCTTCGCGCTGCGGCGAAAATTTCCTTGGCGCAAGGTGGGGCCGTATATCGGCGCCCAGGTTCTGGGGGCTTTCGCAGGCGCCGCGATGGTATCTGCTGTATTACAACGCCATTGACGCCTTCAATAAGACAGCGGGAACCGGACGCGCGGATCCGGGCGGTCTTGCCACCTACTCGATTTTCGCCACGTTCCCGGCACCGTACTTTGACGGCAACCCCGTGGGGCCACTGGTGGACCAGATTGTCGGCACTGCCTTCCTGGTTATTTTCGTGGTGGCCATCATCGACATACGCAATACGGCCGTCCAGGCGAACCTGGGCCCGTTCATGATCGGGCTGGCCGTGGCCGCCATCGGCATGTCCACAGGCGCAAACGCCGGCTACGCCATCAACCCTGCCCGCGATTTCGGGCCGAGGGTCTTTGCCTGGCTGGCCGGTTGGGGGCAGACAGCATTGCCGGGCACTGTGGACGGGTCCTTCAGCTGGTACTTCTGGGTTCCGATCGTCGGCCCGCTGGTCGGGGGCATGATCGGTGTGCTGGTCTACGACTGGTTTATCGGAGACGTCCTGCACGCCCGGGAGAAGTTGCAGGAGGCCACGCCTCCCGGCCGGGCCGGCGGGGAGACGCCTCCGGCGTCGCAAACCAACCGGGCGACCGGGATCTAGCCGCTCAGGCGCCGACGGCCTTCGTCCGTTCCCGCAGCAGTGCCTCCAAAAGCTCGGAAACGTGCGTCGGGGCTTCGATCCGGAACTGGGCCTGGGTGAAGTCCAAGCCCACCTTCACCCCGAGATCCCCGGGGAGCAGGCTTGCGAGGGCGTCCTCGTCGGTGGTGTCATCGCCGGCGAAGACCGTTGCCGTGGCACCGGTCGCCTGACGCAGGAAGGCAACGCCTTCCCCCTTGGAGGCGTGCACCACGGAGCTTTCCAGTACCCGGTTGCCGCTCTTCAGGAAGACGCCGGGTTTGTCCTGCAGGACGGCGCGGG
>NZ_AUPJ01000252.1 GCF_000427315.1 Arthrobacter sp. TB 26 | reverse complement strand
GGCGAGCCGGGTATGCAGGACGACGCCGGCCGGCTTGTCCTCCAGCAGGGTGCCCGGCGCCACCTCGACGATGCCCTCCAGTTCGCGCCGGACCTCGGCGAGCAGTTCCCGGCGTGCGTCATCGAGTTCCAGCTTCGAGGACCCGGGTCCCATCCAGACTTCGGCGCCGTGGCTTCCGACCAGCAGGGTCTTCTCCGGAGGGAAGGCGACCGCCCGCAGGCTGTCCAGGGCGCGCCCGGAGATGAGGGCCGTCGTCGTCCGCGGAAGTTCGGTGAGCGCGGCGAAGGCCGCAGCCGAGCGGGGGAGGGCGCGGGCGTCCCCCGCGTGGTCCACGAGCGGCGCCATGGTGCCGTCAAAGTCCATGGCGACCAGCAGGTGCTCGGTCGCTGCGATGCGGCGCAGGGCCTCGAGCAGGTCCGGGGAGAGTGAGAGCGGGGTCTGTCCGGGTGAGAGATCAGGAGTCATCGCGGATTACCTTTTCTTCGAGCGCGCTCAGGAATTCGGAGGACCAGCGATCGACGTCGTGGTCCAGGATCTGCTTGCGCATCGAGCGCATGCGGCGCGCGGCCTCGGCCGGCTGCATGTTGACGGCTTTCATGATGGTGTCCTTGAGGCCGTCGATGTCGTGCGGGTTCATCAGCAGGGCCTGCTTGAGCTGGTCCGCGGCGCCGGCGAACTCGCTGAGCACCAGGGCACCGTCGTTGTTGGTCCGGGCCGTGACATACTCCTTGGCCACGAGGTTCATGCCGTCCCGCAGGGCGGTGACGAGCATGACGTCCGCGGCCAGGTACAACGCCACCATCTCGTCAATCGGGTAGTTGTGGTTCAGGTAGCGGACCGCGGTGTTTTGCAGCGTGTCATAGGTGCCGTTGATGTGGCCGACGGTGCCCTCGACTTCTTCGCGCAGCAGGCGGTAGTGCTCCACCCGTTCCCGGCTGGGACTGGCGACCTGGATCAGTGCGGCATCCTCCACGGTCACTTTGCCGTCCGCCAGGAGTTCCTCGTAGGCCTTGAGCCGGTGCGGGATGCCTTTGGTGTAATCGAGGCGGTCGACGCCGAGCAGGATCGTCTTAGGGTTGCCGAGGTCTTGGCGGATCTGCCGGGCGCGCTCGATGATTTCGGGATCCCGGGCAAGTTTGCTGATCTGCTGGACGTCAATCGAGATGGGGAACGCCTGGGCGCGGGCGATGTGCGTGGTTACGCCGTCGCTGCCCTTGACGTGGACCTGCTGCTGCTTGACGCTGGCGCCGAGGAAGCGGCGGGCGGAGCGCATGAAGTTTCCGGCGTCGCTGCTGCGCTGGAATCCGACCAGGTCGGCGCCGAGCAGCCCGTCGATGATGGCGCGGCGCCACGGCAGCTGTGCGAAGATCTCCGGCGGCGGGAACGGGATGTGGTTGAAGAACCCGATCTTCAGGTCCGGACGGGCCTCGCGCAGCATCTTCGGGACGAGCTGGAGCTGGTAGTCCTGGACCCAGACAGTGGCGCCGGGGCTGGCGTGGTGGATGACGGCGTCGGCGAACCGGCGGTTGACCTTGCGGTAGGAGTCCCACCAGGTCCGGTGGAACTCCGGCGGGGCAATGACGTCGTGGTAGAGCGGCCAGAGCGTGGCGTTGGAGAAACCCTCGTAGAAGAATTCGATGTCATGCGTGCTCAGCTGGACCGGAACGAGGTCGATGCCGCCGTGGCTGAAGGGCTGGAGATGCTCATCGGGGGCGCCGTGCCAGCCGACCCACGCGCCGTCGGTCTTGGTCATCATGGGGGCAAGGGCCGTGACCAGCCCGCCGGGGGAGCGGCGCCAGCCGTCCTCGCACCCCGGCTCGTCCGCGGCGCAACGGTCGACCGGCAGGCGGTTGGAGACCACCATGAAGTCATACTGCGCGTCCGGATCGGTGTCGCTGGCGCCGTGCGCGGCTTTGCTGTCGGTATCTCGATCCGATTCGGCGTGTTTGGTTGCCTGCATTGGTGCCCCCTGGGGTTCGCTCGTGGCTCTCATCCACCCTAGCCCGGCGGAATCTTCTGTGCTATTCGTCCGTGGGGAGGCGGGAAGGAAAGTTGAAAGCGCAACTTCCCAGTTTTCTCCCCTAAAATGATGAATTGCCACCCAGTGGATATCACCGGCCGATCGACCCGAGGAACTAATGAGCCCCGCAAACGAACCCCGTCAGTCCAAATCAGAGCGAACTGCCGCGGCCCGCGAGAAAGCCCGTGAAATCCGCGAGGCGCAGCTGAAGAAGGAAAAGCGCAACAAGCTGCTGATCGGCTGGGGCATCGTTGCCGCCGTCGTGGCCATCATTGTGGTGGTGGCGCTGGTAGTCACCTCGAACATCCAGAAAAACGCCCCGGTTGCCGACGAGGGCCCCACCCCCGNNNACGTTTACGGCGGCGTCACCCTGCTGGCCAACTCCGAGGTGGCGAAGACCGAGCCTGCGACCGTCAGGATTGCCGATCTTCCCTCCGCTCCGGCCACGCCGCCGGCACAGATTACGGCGCCCGGCGCCGAAGCTGAGGCCGGCAAGCCGGTCAAGGTGGTCCTCTACATCGACTTCATCTGCCCCGTGTGCAAGAACTTCGAGACTCAGTACAACGAGACCCTCACCAACCTTCGCAACGAAGGCAAGATCACCCTGGAATACCGCCCGCTGGGCTTCCTCGACACCCGCTCCACCACCAACTACTCCTCCCGCGCGGCCAACGCGGCAGCGTGTGTTGTGAACGAGTCGCCGGAGAAGTACGCGGACTTCGTCAATATGCTTTTCGAGAAGCAGCCCGCTGAAGGCGGCGCCGGCATCTCCGATGCGGATCTGAAGAAGATGGCAACCGACCTCGGGGCCAAGAGCATCGACACCTGCGTGGACGAGAAGACCTACCGCCCGTGGGTCAAATACACGACGCAGCAGGCAGCGGCCATCGGTGTGACCGGAACGCCGACCGTCCTGGTTGAGGGCAAGCAGTGGGGCAAGGGAGACAGCGCCCAGACCCCGTTCGAGCAGTTCCTTCAGGCCGCCATCGACGCGAAGCAGTAAGCGGCAGCGCCCAACAGCAAAACCGCGGGCCCGGCTCTGGATTCTTCCGGAGCCGGGCCTGTTTTTATCACCGGGCATCCGTGGGCTAACCTTATCTAGCGCCATGGCGCTTGGCCGCTCACTGTGGCCCGGAGCCGGCCGGCGCACAGGAATGCCTCCTTAGCTCAGTTGGCCAGAGCACCGCTCTTGTAAAGCGGGGGTCGTCGGTTCGAATCCGACAGGGGGCCCCAAGTAGGAACCGCG
>NZ_AUPJ01000251.1 GCF_000427315.1 Arthrobacter sp. TB 26 | reverse complement strand
GCGGTTTTTTATTGTCTGCTATCCCGGCAGGGCAAGCATGGCGAAGAACGAGCCAATTGTGGACAATGTCGGTAAAGCGTCGGCCACCTCGTGGACGGTTGGCCGAGGCACGCAAAGCACACTCTGGCCCCGGGATAACCGGCAGGCCAAAGGTAGTTTGGGGGACACCATGACAGCCAAGCACCTGCACCGGGGCGCCGCCGCCGCCGGCCTGTGCCTCGCCCTGGCCGCCGCGCTGTCGGGTTGCGCTGCCGGTGCCCCAGCGCAGCCCGGGACCTCCACCCAGACCACTGCCCCAACCCAGACCACCGCCTCGTCCCCGGCTTCTGTCGACCCCACCCCGGCAGGACCGGCCTGGACACCCGTGCCAGACAGCGCGCCGTACAAGGCGCTCACGGCGGAGCAGCAGTCGAAGGTCAGCACGTTGGAGGCCATGGACATGGCCACGTTTGAAAAGCAGAGCCGTGAGGACCAACTGGCCTACGGGGCGTTCCTTCGTGAGGTCTACCAGGACAGCGCGATCACCGGGGCGGCAGGCATGGCCCCGGACATCAAGCTCCCGGCCGCCAGGAAAGTGTCCAGCTCGGACACCGGGGAGCAGATCGTCAACGACGAACGCCTCAAGGCAGCGACGGCCCGCTGGAGTGTCCAGCCGGATCAAGGCTCCACGGCCACCCCGGCGGGCCCCGGCGGCAACTACGCAAAGATGGCCCCGTCACGGGTTTCGCCCCTCTTTCCCACGGCCTACGCGGAAGTCTCCACGCCCTCTGAGCTGACCCGGGGGACGGTTATCTCCGGGCTGTCGGACCCAACGGGCGCGCCCGTCGTGGCCGAATCCAATAGCTTCATTCCCATGGACGGCTCCTGGGAGGAGCTTTCGTTCAAGATCATCGAAATGCAGAACGCGGCAACGCAGGCCCCCAGTCAGTTCTGGTTCGCGTACACGCCGTTTACGGACATCCACGGGGCCAAGGATGGCGTCTGGATCCTGATGTTCAACGCCCAGGAGTCACAGGACAAATGGATTCCGGACCTGTCCGTCATCGACTGATCGAAGGTGTTCTCCAGGGTCCGGTCACCTGGCCCGGGGGACGTTAGGCCCTAGTCCACGGAATCCGCGCAGCGGAGTCTGGGCATATGACTGAAACGAATCCGGAAAAGACGCCGGACATCAAGTCCACGCAGCTCCAGGAGCAGCCGACGGCGGTGTTGCGGGAGACCGTTCCCATGAAGGAGTTGCGCGAGTTCTTCAGCCGCGCCTACAGCTTGGTGATGAGCGCGGCCGAACAACAGCACGTCCAGCTGGCGGGGCCGCCATTTGCCTTGTACCGCGGAATGCCGACCGACGTCGTCGACGTTGAGGCGGGCTTTCCCGTGGCGGCGCCCTTTCCCGGCGGGGGCGACGGCGGGGTGACCGCGGGAACCCTCCCGGCGGGCCAGGCGTTCGAAGCGATGCACGTGGGCCCGTACGAGACTCTGCCCGAAACGTACGGGGCGATCATGGGGAAGATGCAGGCCGACGGCCTGACGCCGGGGAACGCGATGTGGGAGTACTACCTCAGCGACCCGGCGGCGGAGCCCGACCCAGCCAAGTGGAAGACGCTCATCGTCTGGCCGGTAACCTGAGCGGGCTGCGGTGGACTGTCCGACGCAAAGTGTCGGATTCGCCACACTATTCTTCACCTGCGTGCATAATGTCCTAAACTGCTTCACTGAGGTGCCTGAAATGGCGCTGCGCAGCAACGAAAGTGAACCCCCAAATGGCTACCGATTACGACGCACCACGCAAGACAGAAGAAGAGTCTCCCGCTGAATCGCTGGAGGCCCTTCAGGCGTCCCGCGGCGGCGGCGCCCAGACCGCTGTCATCGACGTCGATGAGAACGACACGGCTGAAGGCATCGACCTTCCCGGCGCCGACCTTTCCGGCGAAGAACTAACGGTCATTGTTGTTCCCGAACAGTCCGACGAATTCACCTGTTCCTCCTGCTTCCTGGTCCGTCACCGGTCCCAGGTGGCCAAGGAAAAGAACGGCATGAAGTTTTGCCGCGATTGCGAAGGCTAGGGGACCTTCCACCGCGCACCGCCACTTCATAGCAAGACAGCAAGGCACTGCGAAACGCCGGCTCCCGCAAGGGAACCGGCGTTTCGCCGTTTCGCCGGGACTTCTCCAACCGGCGGGTTCAATAACAAGCGGACGACGCCGGTGCAACGGTCCTGTGACCGGCCGCGGCGCAGCCTAACGGTTGGGCGCCGATCCGGCAGGCCCCTCGATTCAGCCCCGAAATGCTCCTATTCTGAAGCTATCTCATCTCTTTAGGGGGCCCACATGAAGACGTTCCGGGTGTGGTTGATAGCTATCCTGATGGCGGTTGGATCCGGGCTTGTGGCGCCCGGTCCCGCATCAGCGGCTCCCTATTGCGGGCTGGTGTGGGGGTCGCTGGTCAAAGCGGAACCGGCACTGAGCCAGGCCAAGCTGACGAACGTCCGCACCGGCCAGCACTACTGCTTCGACCGGCTGGTCATTGATCTCAACGGACCTGTCGGCGGCTACACCGTCCGCTACGTTCCGCAAGTGACGCAGGACGGATCGGGCCTCCCCGTCCCGCTGCGGGGCCAGGCGTTCCTCCAGATCACCGCCAACGCCCCGGCCTATGACGACAACGGCAACGCTACCTACAACCCGGCAAACCGGAATGAACTGACCGACGTCAACGGCTACCAGACGTTCCGGCAAGTAGCATGGGCGGGCAGCTTCGAGGGGTACTCAACCCTTGGCCTCGGGGTCCGTGCCCGGCTGCCGTTCCGCGTATTCTCCCTGGCGGGGCCGGATACAGGCTCACGACTGGTGATCGACGTCGCGCATTTCTGGTGAGTCCTGGGTCGGGAGGGAACCTCAGAGCGAGTTGAGGTCCGCCCTAAGCGGGTATTCGCGGCCGTCCAGGACCAGCTGGCTGCAACGGCGGGTTGCCGTGTTCAGCACAATCGGGGCCATGAGGTTTACCGTCGTGGCTTTAGGGGAGTGGTTGAGTACGACGAGTACCTGCGGTGCCTCGCCCTCCTCCAGCTCCAGGGCCTCCAGCGCGGCAGCTGGAATCGGCGGGTTGTAGCCGGGAACGAAGACGGCCACGTCGGCCAGGAACAGCCTCGCGGGGGTGCCGGAGGTCGCTTCCAGCGCGTACAACCCGGTTGCGCCATCGACGCTCCGGAGCGTGAAGTCGCGGGCGTTCTCGAGTCCCGGCATCGGGACGGTGAATGACACTGGTGTGTTCAGCACGGCAGTACTCACCGGAGGAAGTCCATCAGCGTGGGCTGCAGGACCCGTGCCGTTGCGGCCAGGGCCACCTGGTAGTTGGTTTCCTGAAGCTTCAGGTCCATGATCACGCTGCCAAGATCCAGCTTCTCTATGCCCATCTTCTGCGCATCCAAGTTGGCCTCCAAATCTGTGTTGACGGTGCCGGCGCGTTCCAGCTGTGCCTGGCGTGTTCCTACTTCAGCACGTCCGTCGACGATGCTATTAAACCAAGTATCCAAGTTGCCAAGTTGCGACGATGTGGGGGCCGTGCCGCCCTTCAGCGCGTCGGCGATCGACTTGACGGCGTCGAAGACGGAGCCGGTGCCGCTGCCGAAGATCTTCTGGCCGTCGGCGTCGACCCTCACAGTCTGGGTCGCACTGAAGCGACGCTCTACTGGGTTGAGGCCGGCGCCGTTGAAGGTGGGAGGCACGGCGCCGCTGAAGGCCTCGGGGTTATCCGAGTTACCGGCAAAAATGTTGCGGCCCAGGTGCTTGGTGTTGGCGATCGCGACGAGCTCTTTGTTCAGGGATTCCAGTTCGAGGGCGATGGCGTCCTTGCCGGCTTGGTTCAACGAGCCGTTTCCGGCCAGCACGGTGAGGTCCTTGACGCGGTGCATCACGTTGGTGGCCTGCTCAAGGGCGGAATCCGCGGCGGTGAGCCAGGTGTTGCCGTCGTCGATGTTCCGGCCGTACTGGGCGTTGGCCGCGAGAAGGGATCGGGTCTCCAGCGCCTTGGCAGTGGCCGCGGGATCGTCCGAGGGCCGGGAGATCTTGTTGAGTGTGGTCGCCTTTTCCTGCAGTTCGGCCAGCCTGGACTGCTGGGTCTGCAGGCTCCGCTGGGCGTTGGCGCTCATGGTCAGGTTTGTGACGCGGTTCAGCATGGGTCTACCTTCCTACCAGTCCGGTGCGGTTGATCAGGACGTCAAGGGCTTCGTCGACGGCGGTCATCACGCGGGCCGCGGCCTGGTAGGCGTGCTGGTTGGTGAGCAGGCTGACGTTTTCTTCGTCGAGGCTCACGGATGCCTGGGAGGCCCGGCCGGTCAGGGCGGAGGCCTGGGCGGCATTGGTGAGCGATTCGTGCTGCTGGGCTCCGCGGGACTGCACGCCGATGTTGGTGACGATGGCCGCCCAAAACTTGTCAGGCGAACCGGTGCCGGTGCCGAGCTGCGAGATTGTGTCCGCGATGCTGGTGTCCAGGGCGCCGCCCGTTGATGCTTTGAGCGCGACGTTGTCGATGGTGGTGGGGCCGGAAATGCTCAGCGCAGCGGGGCCCGTGCCGGTAGTGGTGAAGAAGTCGACGTTTGTGGCGCCGGTGCCCGTGACACCGGACTTGTGGACGTCGTTGACAGCCTTTGCCAGCTCTTTCGCGAAAGCGTTGTAGGACTCGGCGGCTTGGGCAATGGCACCGCCTTTGTCTGCCGGTGCCAGTACGGAGAGGGCGCCGGCGAGTTCGCCGCCGTCGAGGGCTGCCGTGCCGCCGGGGTTGGTCCACTCAATGCGGGGTGCGTTGGTGCCGGCATCGCTCAGCTTCGTGGCGCCTGCCAGCTGCAGGGTCCGTACCGAGCCGCCCGTGACGAGGGCGTTGCCGCCGACCAGGACATCCACGGTGCCGTCGGGCTGTTCGCGGACGGTGCCGCCGGCGAGGCCGGCGATCTGGTCCGTGAGCCTGGCCCGGGCATCGATGAGCTCGTTGGCCGATCCGCCGGCGGCCAGCGTGGAGCGGATGGTCGTGTTGTAGGAAGCAACCTGGGCGGCTGCCGCGTTGACGGCGGTCACCGCGTCCTGTGCCTGGCCACGGACACTGCTCCATTGCGAGTCGAGGGCCTGGTAGGCGGAGGAGATCTTGTCCGTCACGGAATTCGCGGCGGTCAGCAGCAGTCCCTTGGGCCCAGACTGGTCCGGCTGGTTGGCGGCGCCCTGCCATGCGGACCAGAATCCCTGCAAAGCGGAGGAGATACCGTTGTCGCCGGGTTCTTGAAGGATTCCTTCGATGCCCTGCAGTGTCGCGGATCGGACGCTGGCGTAGCCGGCCTGGGCAGCTGTCGAGCGGACGCCGCCGTCGAGGAAGCTGTTGCCGAGCCGCGCGATGGCGTCCACCGACACGCCCTGGCCGGCCCGCAGGAGGCCGCCGCTGAACAGGCCACGAGCGGGCGCCGCGAGCGACGACTGCTCGACGCGCTGCCGGGTGTACCCCTCGGTGGCGGCGTTGGCGATGTTCTGGCCGGCCACGTTCATGCCCTGCTGGGCGGCGGTCAGCCCGCGGTAGGCGGTGTTCAGGGCGCCAAAGGTGCTCACGGTCGCTTCCCTAAAATTGCTTGTCGAAAATGCGGGAGCCGGCGGTTTCCCCGGTCTTGCCGTGCGCGTCGTAGGTGCCGGCGGCGGGGCGTAGATCGGCGAGCGACTCCTGGGTGGAGCGGACGGCGGTGCGCAGGTACTGCTCGTTGGAGTCGCGCAGTTCCTTGATCAAGGAGGTCTGGCGGGTCAGTGCGGTCAGGTGTGCAGTGAGGATTTCGGACCAGGCGCCTTCCGGGGCGGCGGCGGCCAGTTCCGCCAGGGAAGCGTCAGTGGGCAGCCCCCACGTTTCGGCGACGACGGCGGCCTCGATGGTCCGCGCCAAGCTAGCCTGTGAAAGGTGCCCCAGGACCTGTTCAACTTCCTTGGTGCCGTGGGGCAGCCAGCGTGACTTGCCCGAGGTGAGCAGCAGCTGCTCTTCCTCAAGCTTGAAGGTGAGAACGTCCAGGAGTTCACGCTCCCGCCACAGCAGGGCTGAAAGTTCGTGGATGGCCATGGTCCGGACGGCTCCCTCAATGGTGACTGATGCGGTGGTGCCGGGACTGCAGTACCTATGGAGTCAATTGCAGCCCTCAGCAGGGTTCGTAGAAACTATCGGCCGGGGAGCGGGATCCGTTAGGGGGAATAAGGCGTATTACATGCGGAATGGCAGGGAAAATCGATCTGAAAAGAATTTCGCAATTTTGCTTACCTGTGCTTCGGAAAGGGCGATAACTACTCCTGAAGGCCCACGGATGGGCCATCGCTTACAGTCCCACTCACGGAGGAAACATCATGGGCTTCGTTATCAATAACAACCTCGCGGCAAACAACTCTTACCGCAGCCTCAACAACACCCAGAACGATCTCTCCAAGTCCTTGGAGAAGCTGTCCACCGGCCTGCGCATCAACCGCGCCGGCGATGACGCTGCAGGCCTCTCCATCTCGGAGGGTCTGAAGTCCCAGGTCACCGGTTCGGCCCAGGCTGCCCGCAACGCCCAGGACGGCATCTCAGTCATCCAGACCGCTGAAGGCGCCCTCACCGAGGTCCACTCCATCCTGCAGCGTATGCGCGACTTGGCTGTCCAGGGTGGTAACGACACTAATAATGACGAGGCTCGGACGGCCATCAAGACCGAAGCCACGGCACTCGGCAAGGAACTGGACCGCATTGCGGCGTCCACGAACTTCAACGGCATCAACCTGCTTGACGGCTCGGCCGGTGCCGCTAACGACGGCAAGATTCAGATCCAGGTCGGCGCCGGTTCCGTCGCCTTGAACGACCAGATTGAAATCGACCTGGGCGACGTCACCGCTGATTTCGGTGCTCTGGGCGCTGCAGGCACCGATTTCGACGTGCTGAACGCCACGAATGCGGCCGCGACGATCGCGAAGATCGACACGGCTATCGGCAATGTTTCATCTCAGCGTTCGGATCTGGGTGCAGCCCAGAACCGCCTCGAGCACACGATCAAGTCCCTGAACGTTGCTGGCGAGAACCTGTCTGCCGCGCAGTCCCGCATCGCCGACGTCGACATGGCGCAGGAAATGGTCAAGTTCACCAAGGCCAACATCCTGTCGCAGGCCGGCACCGCAATGCTGGCCCAGGCAAACCAGTCCAGCCAGGGTGTACTTTCGCTCCTGCGCTAAACCGGTTCCGGTAGTCCAGAAGTGAGGCTGCCACCTTGATCGGACGAAGACTTAATCCCGATCAAGAATGCTGCGGAAGGGCCGGATGATGAACGCAATTCATCGTCCGGCCCTTACGCGCAACATCTGAATGTTCCGAACATAGGCACCAGCAGTCATTTGCAGCAATGAGAGGCAGCGATGGGAATCTCACTCGACGGACTAGCCAGCGGGCTCGATACCACCGCGCTTATCAGTTCCGTGATGCAGGTTGAGGCCATCCCGCAAACGCTGCTTAAGTACAAATCCCAGGACCTTCAGTCCATGGTGTCCGCACTGCAGGGCCTCAACAGCAAGGTTGCCGCCCTCGCCACCCAGGCCACCGCTGCTGCTAAACCCGGCGCCCTGGACCTCAACACCGCAACCACAAGCAGCGACAAGGTCACCGCCACCACCACCGCTGCCGCCAAAGCAGGTTCCATCGACTTCCAGGTCGACCTGCTCGCCCAGACCCAGGTCACGGTCACACCCAAAGTGAACGCCGTGGTGGGATGGCCGTACACCACCATGACCATCAATAGCGGGGGCGTTGACTATACGATCGAGCCGCTCTCGAGCAACCTTGACGACGTCGTGACGTCCGTCAATGCGGCCGGAGCCGGCGTCACTGCCAGCAAAGTAGCCGTCGGCGGGGGCGAATACCGCCTGCAGTTCACCGCAACCAAGTCCGGCGAAGCCGGGGCCTTCACGATCAAAGACCCGGCAGCCACCTTCACCGACGTCAAGGCGGCGCAGGACGCTCAGATCACCCTCTGGCCAACGGGCGGGAGTGCCGCGCAGCCGGTGAAATCTTCGACAAACACCTTTACCGATCTCTTGCCCGGCGTTTCCATCACCGCCACAGAAATCACGGCCGCTCCCGTCACGCTCACCGTGGCCCGGGACGACGCCGGCATCACCAAGCTCGCCTCCGACCTCGTCTCGGGCGCCAACGGCATCTTCTCCCTCGTGGCCAGCAAGACCGCGGTCACAAGCACTACCAATACGAGCGGGACATCGACGACCGCAGGCATCTTCGCCAGCGACAGCGCGGTGCGTTCGGTGAACCAGGGCATCTTGTCCGCCGCATCCTTGCCGGTCGGCACGCCACCGCGGTCGCCGTCGGAAATCGGGATCAGCATCACCAAGACCGGAAGTATGGAGTTCGACGAGAAGAAATTCTCGGCAGCCCTCGCCGCCGATCCCGCCGGCACCGCAGCCAAAGTCCAGGAAATCGCCACCCGCATCGCCGCTGCCGCAACCGCCGCTTCGGACAAGTACGACGGCACACTGACCCAAAAGATCACCGGACAGCAGTCGGAGGTCCGTGACCTGGCCACCCGCATCACCGACTGGGATACCCGGCTCGCGTCCCGCAAAGCCACCCTGCAGCGCACCTACTCCGGCCTGGAAGTAGCTCTCAGCAACATGAAGGCCCAACAGTCCTGGCTCACCGCCCAGCTCGGCGGCCTTTCCTCAGGAAGTAACCCAGCATGACCACAACTTTTGGCAGCGGCTACGGAAGTGCCGCCCAACGGAACCAGTACCTCGCCGATTCCGTCCTCTCGGCTCCGCCGGCCCGCCTGCTCACGATGCTCTACGACCGTCTCCTGCTGGACCTTGGCAGGGCGGAGAACGCACAGCAGACGGCCAATTGGCCCGTCGCTTCGGAGAATCTCCTCCACGGCCAGGCGATCATCGCCGAACTCATCTCCTCGCTCAAGACGGACGCCTGGGACGGGGCCGACGGCCTGTTGGGCCTGTACAACTACGCCTTCACCGCCCTGGTCAACGCGAACATCCAGCGGGACCCGGCGCTCACCCGCGAGGCCATTGAACTGCTGGAGCCCCTGCGGCAGGCCTGGCACGACGCCGCCGCTGCTGTTCCCGCCCCGTCCGCTGCACCCGCGTCCGCGGCCTACGGCGCCAGCCCCGTCGTCCCCGCCGCACCCGCCGGATTCTCCTCGGCCGGCGCCTGGAACACCCAGCCCGGAACAGGTGGCGGGAGTCTAGGTTTTGGGTAATTGGGCGGACGTGGAAACCGGCTTAGGGGGAGCCGGTATCCAGCACTCCGAATCAACCCTGAACATGACCTCGACCACCGACACCGCCCTGGCAGCCTGGAATGCAATCCTGGATGTGCTCGAGATGGCTGTCGGCGCCGCCGAACGCACCCTGAAAGACCCGCTGGGACCGCTGTCCGCGCCACCCCAGACGGGGGCGGAACCACTCCCCGAGAAACGCTGGCAGCC
>NZ_AUPJ01000250.1:2969-7512 GCF_000427315.1 Arthrobacter sp. TB 26 | reverse complement strand
CCGCGCCCTCGCGCTCTCGGCCGCGCAGGAGCGCGTCGCCAAGAGGCTGGAAGAAGCCCGGACAGACGTCGCCAAGCAGCTGCAGGCCGTCTCCTCCGTGCCCGGCGTCGGGGATCCCTCCGGCGCTGTGTACCTCGACGTCAACGGCTGACCCGGCCCGGAAGAAGAGCCGGAAACAGCCGCCGAAACGCCCGGCGGAAAAACCTGCAAAACGTGTTGTGTTTTCTGCTAACGCGCGGCTGACCAGTGCCGATAACCACTGATAGAGCACGGATCGCTCGTTTAACGGCCACGGATCGGCCACTTCTTACCATCCCAGGCAGGACTCTGTGCTCGAATCCGTGACTTCCGCCGCCCTGGCCAGCGCCATGGACGGCCTCGCGCTGCGCCAGCGCGCCATCGCGAACAACATCGCGAACGTCAACACGCCGAACTACCACGCCAAGCGCGTCAGTTTCGAGGCAGCCCTCGCCGACTCCGTGAAGTCCGGGGACGGCACCGTTGGGGCCACCACAGGCACGTCGCTCGAGCCCACACAGCTGAACGGCAACAACGTCAACCTGGACACCGAGACCCTCTCCAACATCGACACCGTGCTGCGTTTCCAGTTCGCCGCCCGTGCCATCGGCGGGGAATTCAATGCCGTGCGCGCCGCGATGAGGACCAACTGATGACCTTTGACGCCATCGGCATCGCCGGCTCAGCCCTGACGGTGCACCGCAAATGGCTCGACGCCGTCTCGGACAACCTTGCCAACATGAACAACGCCTCCAGCACCAACGGACCTGCCTTCCAGGCCAGGTACGTGGAGGCCGCCGAAGGTTCCGAGGGCACGGGCGTCTACGTCAAGAGCACCCAGCTCGGCAGCGGCGAAGGCCGCATCGTCTACCAGCCGGACCACCCCCTCGCGGACGCCGACGGCAACGTGAAGTACCCGGACATCGATATGGCCGAACAGATGGGCGCCCTCATCATCGCCCAGCGCGGTTACCAGGCCAACGCGCAGGTTGTGGACCGCGCCCGCGAGACCTACCTGGCCGCCCTTGAGATTGGAAGATCCTGATGCCTGTTTCCCCCGTCGCCCCCGTACAGGGCGTTATGCCCACCAACTACGTTTCCGGCGCCGGCGCGGCCACCGGCACTGACGGCTCCGCTTTCGGTGCCTCCCTCACCGGGGCGGTGGACAACCTCCAGCAGCTGCAGTCGACGTCGAAAGAGCTCGCCGTCTCCGCGGTCACCGGCAACCTGGATGACATCCACAACGCCACCATCGCGGCCAGCCGCGCCCAGATCACCCTCGAGCTTGTGGCAACCGTGCGCAACAAGGGCGTTGACGCGTTTAACGAGATCATGAGGATGCAGGCCTGATGCCACCGCAGATCACCGGCTTCTTCCAGCGCTTCGGAGCGGGCCTCAAAGGATTCACCACCGGCCAGCGCACTGTCGCCGTGATCGGCGCTGCCCTCCTGGTGGTCGGCATCATCGCCCTGTCCGCCTGGCTCTCCAAGCCCACCATGACGCCGTTGTTTTCCGGCCTCAAGGACACTGACGCCAACGGCATCGTGGAGCAGCTGCGCAAGGACAACGTCCCTTACGAACTCAGCGACGGCGGCTCCACCATCCTCGTACCGGAGGCCAAGGTCTACGACGAGCGCCTCAAGGCCGCCGCCGCGGGGCTCCCCACCGCCGCTGCCACGGGCTATTCGCTGCTGGACAAGATGGGTGTCACCTCCTCTGAGTTCCAGCAGTCGGTCACCTACAAGCGGGCCCTCGAAGGCGAGCTGGCGAGCACCATTTCCGCCATGGACGGCGTGAAGACCGCCGCCGTCCGCCTCGCGATTCCGGAAAAGACCGTCTTCGTCTCCAAGACCCCGGACACCACGGCCTCCGTCTTCGTGGAAACCGCCCCCGGCTCCACACTCTCCGGCGACAAGGTCCAGGCGATCGTCCACCTGACCTCGGCCGCCATTGAAAACCTCAAGCCGGCCAACGTTTCCGTGGTCGACTCCCAGGGCAACGTCCTCTCCGCCGTCGGCGCCGGCGCGGCGGGCTCGGCGTCCAAGCAGGCAACCGACTACCAGCAGCGCACCTCCGACGCCGTCAGGGCCGTCATGGACCGCGTGGTCGGCCCCGGAAACTCCACCGTGGCCGTGGCCGCGGACGTCACGGGCGAATCCGCCCAGCAGAAAAGCGAAACCTTCACCAATGCCCAGGGCGCCTTGCCGCTCAGCGAGTCCTCCAAGACCGAGAAGTACACCGGCACCGGGGGAGGCGCCGCGGGCGTCCTGGGACCGGACAACATCGCGGTTCCCGGCGGCACCAGCGGAAACGGCAGCTTCGACTCCTCCACCGAGACCAAGAACAACGCCGTCAACAAAGTCACCGAGGACCGCGTGATCCCGGCGGGCGCCGTCAGGCGGCAGACCATTTCCGTCGCCGTCGACCAGGCCGCAGCCGGCGGACTCAACCTGGCCTCACTGACCTCGCTGGTCACCGCCGCCGCCGGCGTCGACGCTGCCCGCGGCGACGTAGTGACCGTCGAAGTGGTGCCGTTCAGCACCGCGGCCGCGGACCAGGCGGCCGCGTCCCTCGATGCGGCCAAGGCCGATCTTGAAGCACAGAAGCAGTCCGCGTTCTTCGGAACCCTGATCACAGCGGGCAGCATCCTGTTGGGCCTGCTGATTCTGGCCCTCGTCATCGCGATGGTGCTGCGCCGCCGGCAGAAGCGCGAACCGGTGGATCTCGGCGAACGCCTCGACCTGGAGATGATGCCGGTCATGCCGACCGTCACGGCGCTGCCCCCGGCGCCTGAGACGTCGGCCATCCCGATCACGGCCCTGCCGCCGATGGTGCCGCCGCCTGCCCAGGTGGAGGCTGAGCGCCGCCGCTTCGAGATCGAGAACATGGTTGCCGCCAACCCGGAGAAAGCGGCCGACTACCTGCGCGGCCTCATGGATGACAGGCAGCCGGTATGAAACTCGCGGATTCGACCCTGACCGGCACCCAGCGGGTCGCCGTCGTCCTCATGCAGATGAGCCCGGCCAACGCCGCGAAGGTGATGGCACAGTTCAACGACGCCGAGGCCGAGGACATCGCCGCCGAGATCGTCCGGCTCCGGAAGGTGGATCCCGAGGTCGCCGAGCAGATCATGAAGGACTTCCACGAAGCGGCGATGTCCAGTCCCCGGCAGGCCCGGGGCGGCCGGGAACTGGCCGAAGGCCTCCTGGAAGCGTCCTTCGGCTCGGAGAAGGCCGCCGGCCTGCTCAACCGGCTCACGGTGAACATGGCCGGCAAGTCCTTTGAGTTCCTGGAAGACATCGAACCGGTCCAGATCCTCGCCCTGATCGACGGCGAACTGCCGCAGACCATCGCCCTGGTCCTGGCGCACCTCAGCCCGCGCAAGGCCTCCGCCGTGATGTCCGGGCTGCCCGGTTCGTTGCGGGCCGACGTCGCCCTCAGCATCGCAACGATGGGTTCCGGCGCACCGGAGGCCATCGGCATTGTGGCCGACACCCTCAAACTGCGCGGCGGCGCGGCCGTCTCGCAGCAGGCCTCCAAGGTGGTGGGCGGCATCCAGCCGCTGCTGGAAATCATCAACCGGACCGACGCAGGCACCGAACGCTCCGTGCTGGACGGACTGGACCTGCTGGATCCGGACCTCGCCGTGGAGATCCGCGCCCAGATGGTGACGTTCGAGGACATCGTGAAGCTGGAACGCCGCGATGTGCAGCTGGTCCTGCGCGGCCTCGACGCCTCCGTGCTGGCCGTGGCCATGAAGGGCGCCTCGGAGCCTGTTCTGGAGACCATCACCACCAACGTGTCCGGCCGCAACCTGGAAATCCTTGAATCCGAAATCGCCGCCCTCGGTCCGCTGCGCGCCTCCCAGATCGAGGAAGCCCGCGCCGCGGTGGTCCGGTCCATCCGCGAGCTTGAGGCCGATGGCCAGATCACGATCCAGCGCGGGGACGAAGAAGACTATGTCTACTGACGGGACCGCCACCGACAGCGGCCCGGCCCGGATCATCTTCCCCTCGCTGCGCGCGAGCGGACCTGCCAGCGAACAGGCAGGCTACACCGAAGGGCACGCCGCCGGTTACGCCGCCGGCGTCCGTGCCGCCGCCAAGGAACAGCGCCGCTGGCGTGACCGCATGGCTGCCGAGCAGGCCGCCTCGCTCGCTTCCGGGCAGCAGGACCTCGACCGCGCGGTCCGGGCCCTCGCCGTGGCCCGGACGGACTTCGCCCACCGGAACGTCCAGGCCCTGCACGACGCCGAGGAGGTCCTCGCCCGGACCGCACTGGAACTCGCCGAGGCGATCCTGGGCTACGAACTGGCTCACGGCACGAGGACGGCCCGCGCCGCCCTGGACCGCGCCTTGTCCGGAAATGACGCCGCCACCGTGCTGGCCATCCGGCTGAACCCGACCGACATCGAGGTCCTCGCCAAGGAAGGCCAGGACCTGCCGGCCGGGCTGCCGCTGCGCGCGGACCCGTCGCTCAACCGCGGCGACGCCAAGGTCGAATACCAGCAGGGCTGGCTCGACGC
>NZ_AUPJ01000250.1:0-2964 GCF_000427315.1 Arthrobacter sp. TB 26 | reverse complement strand
CGCGAGCCTCGGCAGCGCCCTGGCACGGGCCCGCGAAGCGCTTCTGGGCGACCAGGGCTGGGGAGAGAATTCGCCGGGGGACCAGCGGTGATCGCCGAGTGGCGTCCCATGGGCGCGGACTACACGGCGGCGCTCCGTGCCGCCGCCCCGCAGCGGGTCGGCGTCGTGACCTCGGTCGTGGGGCTGGGCCTTGAAGTGTCCGGGCTCGACTGCGCGCTGGGCGACCTGGTGACCGTGGGCTCGAACCCGGGACTGGACGCCGAGGTCGTCGCCGCCCTCGACAGCTCCGTGCGCTGTATGCCGCTGGGCCGGCTGGCTGGTGTGGCGGCCGGCGATCCCGTCCGGGCCAAGGGCGGCGCAGTCCTGGTCCCCACCGGATCCGGGCTCTTCGGCCGGGTCATTGACGGCCTCGGCCGGCCGATCGACGGCAAGGGTCCTCTCAACAGCGGCCCCCGCGTGCCCATCGACAACGAAGCCCCGAATGCCATGAAACGCGCCCGCATTGACACGGCCCTGCAGACCGGCGTCCGTGTGCTGGACACGATGACCACGCTCGGCAAAGGCCAGCGCATGGGACTCTTTGCCGGTTCCGGCGTCGGAAAGTCGTCCTTGCTCTCCATGATCGCCCGCGGCACAGACGCGGAGGTCTCGGTGATCGCCCTCGTGGGGGAGCGCGGACGTGAAGTCCGTGAGTTCCTCGAGGACGACCTCGGTCCTGTTGGGCTGGCACGCTCGGTCGTTGTGGTCGCCACCTCCGACGAACCGGCCCTGATGCGCATGCGCGCAGCGTTCACCGCGACCCGGATCGCCGAATCCTTCCGGGACAAGGGCCAGGACGTGGTCCTGATGATGGATTCCCTCACCCGTGTGGCGATGGCCCAGCGCGAGATCGGCCTCTCCGCCGGTGAGCCGCCCGCCACCCGCGGCTACCCGCCGTCGACCTTTTCCATCCTGGCCCGGCTGCTGGAGCGCGCCGGCACGGCCGAGACCGGCTCCGTCACCGGCATCTACACGGTGCTGGTCGACGGCGACGACCACAACGAACCGATTGCCGACGCAGCCCGTTCGATCCTCGACGGCCACGTCGTCCTGGACCGGAAGCTGGCCGTCACCGGGCATTTCCCCTCGGTGGACGTGCTCGGCTCGGTGTCCCGAGTGGCCACCAAGGTCAATTCCCCCCAGCACCTCGAAGCGGCGGCCACCTTGCGGCGCGTCCTCGCGGCCCGCAAGGCGGCGCAGGACCTGATCGACGTCGGCGCCTACCAAGCAGGCACCAACCCGCTGGTCGACGCGGCCCTGAACCACGAGCAGGACGTCAGCATCTTCCTGCAGCAGCCGATGGACGAATCGACGGCCCACCCCGAGTCCTGGCAGCGGCTCAACCACCTCACCTCGATCCTGGGAGCAGCAGCATGAACCGCCAATTCTCACTGGCAGGGCTCCTGCGCCTGCGCCAGATCCAGCAGGACCAGGCAGCTACCGGACTGGCCAGCGCCCGCTCCCGTTCCAGCTCCGTGCGGGCTCGGGAAGCCGCCGCGCGCCGCGACCTGGCCGCGGGCGATGCGCCGATCTCCAGCTCCGCCTCCCTGCGGGCCGTCGCCGCAGCGCGGTCCTCATCCCACAGCATGCTCGCGGACCTGCAGGCCCTTTCGAGGATCGCGGAGACCGACGAAGCCACCGCACGCGAGGAGTTCATCGCCGCCCGCACCCGTTCCGTCGGCCTGGAGAAGCTGCAGGCCCGCCACAACGAAGAGGTCCACACCGCGGACCTGCGTGCCGAACAAGCGACCCTGGACGAGATCGCCTCCACCGTCTGGCACCGCGAAGAGCAGGAGGTGAGGTCATGAGCATGACCGAGGCAATCGGCCGGATGCAGGGCATCCAGTCGATGATCACCGAACTCACCCGCCCCACGACAGCCGAGACCAATGCCGCCGCCATGAAATCGGCAGCGGCAACATCCCTCGCCACCGGCACCGGGAGCGGGGACGCGGCCTCCTTCACCGAGGCGCTGACCGCCGCGCTGGGCGGAACCAACGGAACCGACATCTCCTCGCTCGCCAACAGCCTGGGGCTCGGAAGCACGACGGCGGTCGGGGCCCTGAAGGGCCTCGCCGCACCCGCCACCGTTCCTGCTGCCGGCGCGGCGACGGGCACCGACGTTGTGGCGATGGCCAAGAAATACATCGGCGTGCCGTACGTCTGGGGCGGAACCAACCCGGCCACCGGCATGGACTGCTCCGGCTTCACCCAGCGGGTCTTCAAGGACCTCGGCATCGAGATTCCCCGCGTGGTGAGTGACCAGATGCGCCAGGGCACGCCGGTGGCGTCCCTGGCGGAGGCGAAGCCCGGCGACCTGCTGGTGAGCTTCGGCGGGGACCACATCTCCATCTACCTGGGCAACGGCAAGGCCATTGACGCGCCGGTCCCCGGCAAGACCATCCAGATCCGCGACGCGTGGGAGCAGCACTCCAACCTGACCTCCATCCGGCGCATCGTTCCGGCCGGGACGGCGTCATGAAAGGCTTGGATCTGGCTTCTGCGCTGACTGCGCCGGTTCCGGGCCGCGGCGCCCAGCAGGGCGCTCGTTCCGCGGCTCCCGGCGCGGACAAGGACCGTGACACGTTCGGTGCCGTGCTCAACGACGTCCAGGGGGCAACGGACACCAGTCAGGAGCAGACGCCCGACGCCGGCAGCCCCGTTGCTGACGGCGCGCTCCAGGGCGCTTCTTCCGGCGCCACCGCGCCCGCGCCCGGCGGGGGAGCCGACGCCGGTTCCCCGGGTTCCGCCGGGCCGCAGGATGCTTCCGCTGCTTCCGCTGCTTCCGCCGCATCCGCTGACAGCGCCCTGGCCCTTGCCGCCACCCCGCTCGTGCCCTTGAGCGCACAGCATGCCGCAGTTGCTGCGCCGAACCCGCCGACTGCGGTTCCCGGTCTCCCGGCGACGGGCAGCCAGGAGATCCCC
>NZ_AUPJ01000249.1 GCF_000427315.1 Arthrobacter sp. TB 26 | reverse complement strand
CCGACCCTGCGGCGTCCAGCAGCACGTCCGTGTCCAGGGACCGCAACACCCGTTCCGCGGCGGAGCGCATGGCCACCCGCCGGCCCGGCACCAGACGCAGCCGCGCTCCCGTGCGGGGATCGATCGGCCCTTCAAGGGGGTCATACGGCCACCCCGCGACCTCCAGTTCCGACGTCAGCGGGCTCTCCCCCGGCAGTGATTCCTCGCTGACGGACAGCGGGTGGATCGCGGCAGCGCCGTCGGCAACAAGCACCTCGAGTTCGGCCAGGAAGGGCGACATGTCCGCGAGCCCGGCGCGCGAGCCCACCCAGGCGGCGCTGGAAACCCAGAGCACGTGTTTGGCCCGGGTGTAGGCCACATACGCGAGCCGCCGCTCCTCGGCCTCGCCGTGGACCTGCACGGCGGACTTGAACTCCTTCTCGGCATCGAGCCAGCCCTTTTGATCCGGGTGTTCGAGGTCCCATTGCGGCAGGTCCGCGCGGTCCCCGCGCAGCGGCCAGGGCAACGCGGCGCTGCCGCTGCTCCAGCGCGAATCCCGGCTACTCGGGAAGGCCCCGGCGTTGAGCCCGGGCACGAACACCACATCCCATTCCAGGCCTTTGGAGGCGTGCACTGTCAGGAGCTGCACCGCTTCATGGTTTACTTCCGGCGCAGCCGCATCCAGTCCGTTCTCCTCGGCGGCCGCGGCCTCCAGCCAGGCCAGGAAAGCGAGCACGTCGACCCGCTGGGAGGTGTGCAGGAACCCGGCAGCAGCGTCCTGGAAGGCGTCCAGGTTGCGGCGGGCCTGATGAATGCTGATCCCGGGCCGGGCCGCAACTTCGATATCCAGGAGCATGGCCCGCTCCACCTCGCCAAGCAGGGTGGTGAGGTCATCGCCCATGTAGCCGCGCAGCTGCCGGAGCTCCGCCGAGAGCCGGTGGAGCCGCTCCAGCGCCTCCGCGCTGAGCTGGCGGCCCTGCGCGGAGGTCCAGCCTTCGCGCGGCAGCCAGTCGAGGGCTTCGACGAGGCTGGCAGCGTCCGTGAGGTCACCCTCGATCACCGCCGCCTCCACGCCGTCGTCAGCAGCGTCGTCGTCGTCGTCGCTCATGGTGCCGGGGCGGCCGCGGCGCCGGGCGAGGAAGCTGGACCAGTCCCGCAGCGCCATCAGGTCCGCGGGCCCGATCCGCCAGCGCGCCCCGGCCAGCAGGCGCATCAGCGAATCGGAGCGGCCCGGATCGGCCAGCACCCGGAGGGTCGCAACCAGGTCGACAATCTCGGGGGTGTCCAGCAGACCGCCGAGGCCGACGATCTCATACGGGATTCCGCGCACCTCGAATTCGCGGCGGATGCATTCCATCTGGGCACGCCGTCGGCACAGCACCGCCATGGCGGGCGGCTCAGGCTCCGCTGGCGACCCGGAGAAGTCGGTCACCCTGAACTTCAGCACGTCCCCTGCGATCGCCGCGGCCTCGTCCTCGTCCGTGCCAAAGCGGCCCATCACCACGCGGCCCTGCACCGCGGCCGGGCTGGGCTGCAGCGGTGGAACCTCGACGCCGCCGGCCGTGTCCCGCTCGCCG
>NZ_AUPJ01000248.1 GCF_000427315.1 Arthrobacter sp. TB 26 | reverse complement strand
TGTGCGCCGCGGCCTTGCTCAGCGGCGCCGAAATGACGTTGGCGGCAGAGAGGATGTTCCGGCCGTTGCGCCACGCTGTGGTGAGGTACGACGTCGGCGCGACGGCGAAGCGCGCAGTGCTCGCGGCGTCCGCAGTGCTGTCCGCAGCGGCGGCAGTGCTGTCGTCGCTCCCGAGCCGCACCGGGAATTCGCGGACGAAGTGGAAGAGCTGGCCCGCGGAGGCGCCGCGGAAGCCATAGATGGACTGATTGGGATCCCCTACCGCCGTGACCGCGTGGCCGTCGCCGAACAGCCGGGAGAAGAGGACGAGCTGGGCATGTGAGGTGTCCTGGAATTCGTCGAGCAGCACCACTTTGTAGCGCTGGCGTTCGGTTTCCGCGGCGACCGGGATCTCGTTGGCGACGCGGGCGGCGAGGGCCACGAGGTCGCCGAAGTCGAGGGCACCGCGGGCGCGCTTGGCGTCCGTGTAGCGTCCCACCATCTCGGCGACGCTGGCCCGTGTGCGCAGCAGGCCGCTGAGTTCGCCCACGGCCTGGCTGGGATTCTTCTTGGCGGTGGCCAGGTAAGGCAGCGCCTCGAACTCGGCCACCCGGTCCAGCAGCCAGCGGCGGACCCCGGCCGGGTCCTGGAGATGCTCAGCGCACTCCCCGGCGAGCTGGATAACGGCCTTGACCAGGGTGGATTTGGCGGACCGGAAGTGTTCGTAGTCGCCGTCGAAGGCTTCCACGACCTCGCTGGCGAGCTGGAAGGACTGGGCGCCGCCGAGCAGCACGACGTCGCGTTCGACGCCGAGCCGGAGACCGTAGTCGGACACGATGCCGCTGGCGTAGGAGTGGTAGGTGGAGACCTTGGGTTCGAGCGCGTCGGTGCTGAGCAGCCCGGCGGGGAACACCTGGTTCTGCGTGTCGGCCGCGGCGATGCGCTGCAGCGCGGACAGCTTGGCCCGGATGCGGGTGGCCAGCTCCCCGGCGGCCTTGCGGGTGAAGGTCACACCGAGGACTTCCTCCGGCCGGACCCAGCCGTTGGCGACCAGCCAGACCACGCGGTCGGCCATGGTGGCGGTCTTGCCCGAGCCGGCGCCGGCAATGACGAGCCGGGGTGACAGCGGCGAGGAAATGATGTGCGACTGTTCGGCGGTGGGGCTGTTCTTCTCCCCCAGCATGGCGGAGAGTTCCTCGGGCGTAAACCGCGCAGCGGGAAGGGCCGCGGGAAGGGCGACGGGAAGCGTTGTGTCGGTGATCATTCGGTAACCTGCTTTCCCCGCAGGCACAGCGGGCAGACTTCGGGAAGGCGGCAGCCGTGGCCGCCGTGGCCGCCCTTCAAAGGATCGTGCCGGGCCTCAAAGGTGTTGCCGGACATGACCCGGGCGGCATCGCCGACCATGTCCAGTGCCCAGTTCGCGGCGGGATCCAGCGGCGTCTGCGCCTGGATGCCCGGGCTCTTGGTAGTGGTGCCGAGCTGGGCCAGGACGGCCCCGCCGGGCAGCGGCGGCNNNGGGCCGTCGTCTGGACCGGCGAAGCCTCCGGCCAAGACGGCCGCCTGATAGGCGCCGAGTTGCGGATGCCGCTCGAGGTCGGCTTTGCCGGGCTGCCGCTTGCCGGTCTTGAGATCCACAACGACCAGCCGGCCCTCGGCGTCGATCTCGAGCCGGTCGACCTGGCCGCGCAGCACGGCCGGACGGGCCGGCCAGGGTTCACCGTCGGTGCCAGCCTCAGCGCCAGCGCTCCCGGCAGGGGTCACAACGTCCGGGAGTTTGACTTCGAAGTCCACCTCAACGCCGGCCAGGGACCGCCCTTCACTGCGCATCACCAGCACGTACTGGGCGAGCTTCCGGACCATGGTTTCGGCGCGCTGGAAGTCGAGCTTGCCCTCCCAGTTGTCCTTCATTCCGAGCGCGGGCCAGCGCCGGAGAAGTTCCGCCACGTATTCGCTGCCGGAAGCATCGGGGAGGTCCTGCGCGATGGCATGGACGAGGGTTCCCAGGCTGCGCGCGAAGTCGGTGGCGGCCTCCCCGCCGGCGGCCTGGACGAACCAGTCCAGCGGCGATTTCTGCACGGTCTCCACCTTCGACGGCGAGACATAAACGGTGCCGCCCGGCGGAACGACGGGTTCGTCCGTGGACAGCGGGGCAAGGCCCCACCAGCTCGCGGGGTGCGCGCCGGGCACGCGGGGCTCCGCCGCAGCCAGTGCGCCCAGGACGGCGCTGGCTTCCATGGCTTCGGGGATTCCGGCGTCGAGCTGGGCGTACTGGCGCAGTTCGGCGACGAGCGCGCGCAGGGTGAGCGGGCGCTCCACCGGGGTGAAGCCGCGCCGGTCCTGGTCCGGGCCCAGCGGCGCCACGTAATCCAGGAACGACGACGGCTGTTCGTCCTCGGAGGACACGGCGGTGCAGATCAGTAATTCTTTCGCCCGGGACACTGCGGTGGAGAAGCTGCGGAGCTCGTCATAGCGGATCTCGCGCAGCCTGCTGAGTGGATCCAGCTGCAGGGCGTATTCCACGCCGTGTTCGACGGCGTCCGCGAACAGCGTGCTGCCGAGCAGTTCGCCACGGAGCCGCGTATTGGGCCACACGCCTTCCTGCAGGCCGGGGACGATGACGACGGGCCATTCCCGGCCGGCTGCGCTGGCCGGCGTCATGAGTTCCACGGCATCCTCCAGCTGGGCCCGCGCGGCAAGGGTGTCCATCGGGAGTTCCTGGCTGAGCAGGTACTCGAGGAACTGCTCCGGCCCGGAACCGGGCAGCTGGTCCACGAAGCGTTCGGCGGTGTGGAAGAGGGCCATCATGGCGTCGAGGTCCCGGTCCGCCCGGGCCCCGGCAGATCCCCCGGCCAGCGCCGCTTCGGCCCAGCGCGAGGCGAGGCCGGTAGAGTTCCAGAGCGCCCACAGCACCGTTTCGGCGTTGCCGCCGGGTGCCTGGGCAGCGTCCCTGCCGGCCTGGATCATCCGGGAAATCCGGCGCGCGGACCGTCCTTCGATGCCGAGGGTGGCAAGCGCGCCCGGTTCCAGCAGAGCCTCGACGAGGAGCACGTCGCTGGTGCGGCCGCCGCCGCCGAGGAGCTCCTCCCGGCGCAGGGACTGGCGCAGGCGCCGCAGCTCGATCGCGGTGGATCCGCCGATCCGCGAGGTCAGCAGTGCCACCGCTGCCTCGGGGCCCAGCACAGCCGGATCCAGGGCCACCGCATAGGCATCCAGCAGCGGCCGGACGGCGACCTCGTCACGGACAGCAGATTCAGCCACCGGGATCCGGACCGGGATGCCCTGGCCGGCGAGGTAGCGCTGCAGCTGGCTCAGCTGGCCGCCGTTGCGCACGATCACGGCGATGTCACCGAGTTCGCGGCCGTCATTGAGCTGGGCTTCGAGGATCCGCTGGGCCACGTAGCGCAGTTCGTGCACCGGCGACGGCAGCAGGTGCGCTTCGACAGCCCCGCCGGAAGATTCCGGGGCTGGAGCCCGGGCCGGATCGTGAGCCTGGGCCGGGGCATGGGCCTGGGGCTGTTCGAGGCGGCGCGCTGACTGCCCGCCGGCGCGGCTGGAGATCCGTCCGGCGACGGAGAGCCAGGCGTCCGCGACCGCCGGGGCATGGCGGTGCGCGGTCCGGAGCGGCCGTTCAAGGACCGCGCCTCCGGCGGGGGCCAGCAACCGGGAAAGCTCGGCCACGAGGTCCGGGCGGGCGCCGCGGAAGCCCTGCACCACGGTGTCCGGTGACGAGGTGACAAAAGCCTCCTTGCCCGCCGCGATGTCCGCGAGCAGTTCGAACACGGCCGGATTGGCTTCCTGCATGTCGTCCACGAGGATCAGTTGGAGCCTGTCGCGTTCGGCGGCGAGGAAGTCCGGCTCGTCCTGGAAGATCTGGCGGGCTGCGGTGATGATGCCGGCCGGGTCGAAGGATTCCGGCATGCGCAGGTCCAACACGTCGCGGTACTCCGCGTAGAGTGCGGCCGCTGCAACCCAGTCCGGGCGGTGGCAGCGCCGGGCGAGGACTACAACGTCCTCCGCGGTCCGGCCGGATTCGATGATCCGGTCAAAGAGCTGGCGGACTTCCTGCCGGAAGCCGCGGGTCTGCAGGGCAGCGCCCAGGTCCTCCGGCCAGGGCAGCTCAAGTCCGGGCTCCGCGTGGCCTTCGAGCAGTTCCTTGATGATCAGGTCCTGTTCCGGGCCGGATAGCAGTTTCGGCGGGCGCGGCAGCGGCAGGATCCCTTCCGCCTTGGCACGCCGGATCAGGTCGAAGGCGTACGACGCCCAGGTGCGGGCCGGCGTCGTACTCAAACTGCGGTCCAGCCGGGCGGTGAAGCGGTCCCGAAGCGAATCTGCGGCGAGCCGTCCGGGGGCGAGGATGAGCATCCGTTCCGGATCGAGTCGGTCCCGCTGCGCGCGCCGGACGGCGGCTTCGACGAGCACGGTCGATTTGCCGGTCCCCGGCGCTCCGGGGATAAGGACCGGGCCTGAGCCGTGCGGGACGTCGACGGCGGCGAGCTGGTCCGCCGTCAGCACGGGGACCGCGTTGTGCAGCGTCCGGGGCGGGAGCAAGCGAAGTGTTGATGTGGGCGGGCGGGACTCGGGGTTCTTGCTGGGAATGCTCACACAGTCATTTCATCATCAGGGGCAGACAGTTTCCGCAAGGTGCGTTCCAGTCGCTCGGCAACCGCGTCGATCAGGTCGAACTCGCCATCGCTCGGTGCCCAGCGGGCGGCCATTAGATCCACCCGCCAGCGCCCCTCGCCGGTGCGAAGGTATTCCGCGTAACTTCCCCGCAACGGGGTCCCTTCCAGGACGTACAGGGCAAGGGCCTCTCGTTCGTGTCCCGGTGGTGCGTCGCCACTGGCCTTCAGGACCCGCCACCAGGGCACCGCGCTGCCGTGGTGGCTCATGACGGAACCGACCTGCCGGGCGCCGCCGGAACCGAGGAGTTCGGCGACGTCGCCGTAGGCCACTGCGGCGCCCGCCGGGATCAGTGCCACCACGTCCAGCACCGCCTCCACGTACTCCATCCTCATGACACAAGCCTAGCCGCCGGAGGTGGCGCAGTTCTGTCGGTGGCAGCAGGTAGCGTTGAAGCATGAGCACTTGGAACACCCTCCCCCGCGCAGCCTTCGACCTTGAAACCACCGGGCGGAACTCGCGCGCCGCGCGGATTGTCACGGCGTCCATCACCGTGGTGGACTCCGACGGCGGAATCGTCAAGGAGCACGAATGGCTCGCCGATCCGGGGGTCGAAATCCCGACGGAGGCCAGCGACATCCATGGCGTCACCACTGAGCGGGCCCGCAGCGAGGGCCGCCCTGCCGCGGAAGTGACGCGCGAGGTCGCCGCAGTGCTCCAGGAGCTCTTCGACACCGGGGTGCCGGTCATTGCCTTCAACGCCAGCTACGACTTCACGGTGCTCGCCGCCGAATCGGCCCGCTACGGCGTGCCGCAACTGAGCCGCTTCCCCGTGCTGGATCCGTACATCATGAACAAGCAGGTGGACCGGTACCGCAAGGGCAAGCGCACCCTCACCGCCCTTTGCGAGGAATACGGAGTGAACCTGGACAACGCCCACACCTCGGCAGCCGATGCCCTCGCCACCCTGCGCATGCTCGACGCCATGGCGGGGAAGTTCCCCAAGCTTCGGATGCCGGCGAGCCACCTGCACCAGCTACAGATCGAGTGGGCCTCCGCCCAGGCCTCGGATTTCCAGACCTACCTGCGCAAAACCAAGCCCGCCGCCGTGATTGAGGGCGACTGGCCGGTGCTGCCGCCCGAGGACGCCAGCCGCGGCGACTTCTAGGCACCCAGGACTTCTTAAAACGAAACTTTAGGCAGCGCGACGCCGGTAACTAGACCTCCGGGACCCGCAATTCCAGCGATTGCGACGGAACTCACACCGCAAGGGCCGCCCCGCGGTGGCACCTGCCCCAGCCATTCGTTCCGTTGCACCCGGCCTGCATTGCTCAGATACCGGGGGTGTGCGTTGCTCGCGTGAAACAAATTCGGCGCCAGCAATCCGGACGGTGCACTAATTCGATTTGAATCGGCTGCCGGGTCAAGTGACACAATTATATTTTGCGGCTTGCCTGCCCCCTGGGGCGCCCAAGCCCTGCGCCGGGGCACGATGTTTCTCCCCCCGCGACCCACTAACTTCCGACGAAAGTGATTGCGTGATGAAATCCAAAGCCATGAAGTGGCTGACTACTGTTCCTGTGGCGATCGCCGTAGCCGTCTCCCTGGCGGCCTGCGGCGGCGGATCAGCGCAATCGTCCGCGTCCCCGACCGATGCCCTGGCCGGCAGCGACCAGACCTCACTGGACAAGTACACGACCAAGGACGTCACCCCCCTGGACAAGATCGACAAGTCCAAGCTTGGCCTGCTGAGCGAGGGAACCATCACCGTCGGAACCCTCTCGGACGCCCCGCCGAACATTTTCATCGACCCGTCGGGCAAGTTCACCGGCTACGACAATGAGCTCCTGCGCGCCATCGCGGAAAAGCTTGGCCTCAAGGTCGAGTTCAAAGCGACCGGCTTCGCTTCCCTGCTCTCCCAGGTCCAGAACAAGCAGTTCGACCTGGGCTCTTCCTCGATCTCCACCACGGACGCCCGCCGCAAGACCGTGGGATTCACCAACGGCTACGACTTCGGCTACATGGCGGTTGTCGCCAAGAAGGACGACAAGATCAAGGGATTCAAGGACCTGACCAAGGACACCCGCATCGCGGTCGTCCAGGGCACCGTGCAGGACGACTACGTCACCAATACGTTGCAGATCGAGCCTGTCCGCTTTGAGGACTACAACACGGCCTACGCGAACCTGAAGAATGGGCAGGTCGACGCCTGGGTCGCTCCGTCCCAGCAGGCCACCGGCCAGGTCAAGGAAGGCGACGGCACGGTCATCGCCGAGTCGGTCGTCAACACCCAGAACTTCACCGCCTACGCCGTCAACAAGGAAAACCAGCCGCTCATCGACGCGCTGAACTCCGGCCTCGACGCCGTGATTGCCGACGGCACCTGGTCCAAGCTGACCAAGGAGTGGTACCCGGACCGCGAAACCCCGGCCACGTGGTCCCCGGGTTCCAAGGCTGTCACCGTCCCGAAGTCCTAGTCCATGGATGCACTCGATCAACTCGCAAAGACCTTCTTTGACTGGGAGGCGATGGCAGCTGTCATCCCGAACATGCTCACGGTCGGCCTGCCCAATACGCTGATCCTTGCGGTCTCCTCGGGCGTGCTCGGGTGCATCCTGGGCATGATCCTGGCCGTGATGGGCACGTCCCGCAGCACCGCGCTCCGGTTGCTGTCCAGGATCTACACGGACATTTTCCGCGGCGTGCCCGCGATCGTCGTCATCCTGCTGATCGGGATCGGGCTCGGGCCCGTTATCCGGCAGCTGACCGGTTCCACGAACCCGTTCCCGCTCGGCATCCTGGCGCTGACGCTCATGGCGTCGGCGTACATCGGGGAGATCTTCCGGTCAGGCATCCAGAGCGTGGAAAAGGGACAGCTCGAGGCGTCCAGGGCGCTGGGGTTCAGCTACAACTCCTCCATGCGCCTTGTGGTGATCCCACAGGGCATCCGCCGGGTGCTCCCGGCCCTGGTGAACCAGTTCATCTCGCTGATCAAGGACTCGTCCCTGATCTATCTGCTGGGCCTTCTCGCCAGCCAGCGGGAGATCTTCCGTATCGGCAACGACGCTGCGGCCAACACGGGAAACCTCTCGCCGCTGATCGCTGCCGCTGCAATGTACCTCGTGCTGACGGTACCCCTCACGCATCTGGTCAACTACATCGACAACCGACTGCGCACCGGCCGGCCGGAGAAGAAGCAGCCGGACGACGCCGCAGCCCTGATCGGGAAGGGAGCACAGCCATGAGCGACTTCGCGTCCGGCTCGTTGACCGGCAAGAACCTGCACCTGTCCTTCGGCTCCAACCATGTCCTGCGCGGCATTGACCTGCACGTCGAGAAGGGCACCACCGCCTCGGTGATCGGCCCCTCCGGATCCGGCAAGTCCACACTCCTGCGGGTGATGAACCGCCTGATCGAGCCGGACCAGGGCGACATCCTGCTGGATGGGCGGTCAGTCCTCAAGGACAACCCGGATGAACTGCGCCAGCGCATCGGCATGGTGTTCCAGCAGTTCAACCTGTTCCCGCACAAGACCGTGGTGGACAACGTTTCCCTCGCGTTGCGCAAGCTGCGCAAACTCCCGGACGAGCAGGCCCGGGCCGAAGCCCTTGAGCAGCTGGACCTGGTCGGGCTCAAGCACAAGGCGGACGCCCGTCCGGCCAACCTGTCCGGCGGGCAGCAGCAGCGCGTGGCAATCGCACGGGCGCTGGCCATGAAGCCGGAAGTGATGTTCTTTGACGAGGCCACCTCGGCCCTCGACCCGGAGCTCGTCAAGGGTGTGCTGGCGCTGATGGCCGACCTCGCCAAGGGCGGCATGACCATGGTGGTCGTGACGCACGAGATGGGGTTCTCCCGCAACGTCTCGGACACCGTCACGTTCATGGACGCCGGCGTCGTTGTGGAGTCCGGTCCGCCGGAACAGCTCTTCACGGATCCACGCACGGAACGGCTCCAGGGCTTCCTTTCGGACGTCCTGTAGTTAGCAGGTCAGCAGCTTAACGACTTTGGGCACCCGCCNGGCGGGTGCCCAAAGTCGTTAACAACGACGCCGGAACGGGCCGCCCTAGTGTTGCGGCGTCCGGCGCTAGGCCGTCGCGGCAGCCGCGGCCTTGGCGGCGGCGGGCAGGGCGTCGAAGATCCGGTTCATCGCGGCGTCGTCGTGCGCGGCGGAGAGGAACCAGGCCTCGAAGACCGACGGCGGCAGGTAGACGCCGGAGTCCAGCATGGAGTGGAAGAACGGCGCATAGCGGAAGACGTCCTGGCCCTGGGCGTCGTCGTAGTTGTGCACGCCGCGGGCGGAGGTGCCGAACGCCACCGAGAACAGGTTCCCGGCCCGCTGGATGGAGTGGTCCACGCCTGCGGACTCGAGGGCCGCGGACAGGGCCGCGGAGAGCTCCAGTGAGCGGGCGTCCACGAAGGAGTAGACCTCGGGAGTGGCGTGGGTCAGCGTCGCGACGCCGGCGGCCATCGCCACCGGGTTGCCGGACAGCGTGCCGGCCTGGTAGACCGGGCCCAGCGGCGCGAGGTAGTCCATGACGTCCGCGCGGCCGGCGAGGGCCGCCGTCGGCATTCCGCCGCCGATGACCTTGCCGAACGTCAGCAGGTCCGGGGTCCAGGGCTGGGCGGCGCCGGCCG
>NZ_AUPJ01000247.1 GCF_000427315.1 Arthrobacter sp. TB 26 | reverse complement strand
CCGCCGGTGAGTCCCCAATATCCGGAGTATCCGGTCCGGAAGCCCGTGAGGACCTCGTCGAGGATCAGCAGGGCACCGTGTTCGCGGGTGATGCGGGACAGGCCGGCGTTGAAACCCTCGCCCGGGGTGACGACGCCCATGTTGGCGGGGGCGGCCTCGGTGATGACTGCGGCGATGTTCTCGCCGTGTTTGGCGAAGGCGGCCTCGACGGCGGCGAGGTCGTTGTAGGGCAGCACGAGGGTCTCGGCGGCGGTGGCGGCCGTGACGCCGGCGGAGCCCGGCAGCGCCAGGGTGGCGACACCGGAGCCGGCGGCGGCGAGCAGCCCGTCGAGGTGGCCGTGGTAGCAGCCGGCAAACTTGATGATGAGGTCGCGGCCGGTGAAGCCGCGGGCCAGCCGGACGGCGGTCATGGTCGCCTCGGTGCCGGTGGAGACCATCCGGACGCGTTCGGCGGCGGGGACGCGCTCCTGGACAATCGCCGCGAGGTTGGCCTCATCCGGTGTCGAGGCGCCGAAGGACAGACCACGGTCGACGGCGGCGTGCACGGCGGCGAGGACCGCCGGGTGCGCGTGTCCCAGGAGTGCCGGGCCCCAGGAGCAGACCAGGTCCACGTACTCGGCGCCGTCGGCGTCGGTCAGGTACGGGCCCTTGGCGGAGACCATAAAGCGCGGCGTTCCGCCGACGGAGCCGAACGCGCGGACCGGCGAGTTGACGCCGCCCGGCATCAGCTGGCGGGCGCGGTCGAAGAGTGCCTCGTTGCGGGGGTGGCTGGAAGTCATGATTCCTATTCTTTCAGTTCAGTTCTGGGGCGCAATTCAGTTCCGGGGCGCAGGTCAGTTCTGCGGTGAGGCCCCGGCCAGCAAAGCAGCCACCCGGGGGGCCACCTCGGTGCCGAACAGCTCGATCGAGCGCATCATCGCCTTGTGCGGCAGGGTTCCGTTGCTGTATTTGAGGTCGAAGCGGTCCACTCCGAGGTTCTTTTTCAGCAGGGCGATCTTCGCGGCGACGGTGTCCGGGGAGCCGACGTAGAGTGCGCCCTCGGGGGTGCACATGGCGTCGAACTCGGCGCGGTTGCCCGGGCCCCAGCCGCGCTCGGCGCCGATCAGGTTGCGCTGGCCCAGCCAGTGCGGGAAGAACTCGTCCCGCGCTGCTTCATCGGTCTCGGCAATGTGTCCGGGCGAATGCGTGGCCATCTGCTGCATCGGGTGCCCGTATTTGGCCATCGCCTCGCGGTAAAGGTTGGCCAGCGGGGCGAAGGACCGTGGCTGTCCGCCGATGATGGCGAAGATGATCGGGTAGCCGTACTCGGCGCAGCGCAGCACCGATTCGGGGGTTCCGCCGACTCCGATCCAGGCGGGCAGCAGGTGGTGTTCCAGCGGCGGGTAGGCGCTGAGCCCGTTGATGGCCGGCCGGGTGCGGCCCTCCCAGTGGATAGGCTTCTGGGCGCGGACCTTGTCGAAGAGCTCGAGCTTCTCCTCAAACAGGACCTCGTAGTCGGCCAGGTTGAGACCGAAGAGCGGGAAGGACTCGACAAAGGAGCCGCGTCCCAACATGACCTCGGCCCGGCCGTTCGAGATGGCGTCCACGGTGGAGAAGCGCTGGAAGACGCGGATGGGGTCATCGGAGCTCAGCACGGTGACAGCGGAGCCGAGCCGGATGTGCTTGGTCCGGGCGGCCGCCGCGGCGAGGAAAACCTCCGGGGCGGAGACGGCGAAGTCGCGGCGGTGGTGCTCCCCCACACCGAAGGCGTGGAGCCCCACCTCGTCCGCGAGTTCGGCCTGTTCCAGCAGCTGCCGCAGCACCTGGGCATGCGGGACGGGATGCCCGTCGGGGAAGAGCCCGACGTCTCCGAAGGTGTTCAGCCCCAGCAGGATGCGCCCCGGGCCCACGGGGCCCGTGGGGTTCGGCCCGGAGGCGGGGTCCGGCGCTGTCACGGTGCTCATCAGGACTCCTTCAGCCAGCCGGCGAGTTCGCTTGCCCAGTAGGTCAGGACCATGTTGGCCCCGGCCCGTTTGATGCCCAGCACGGATTCGGTGATGGCCGCACGGCGGTCGATCCAGCCGTTGGCGGCGGCGGCCTCGATCATGGAGTACTCGCCGGAAATCTGGTAAGCCGCGACCGGCACCGGGCTCATCGCGGCGACGTCGGCGAGGATGTCGAGGTAGCTCATGGCTGGCTTGACCATCACCATGTCGGCGCCTTCTTCGAGGTCCAGTTCCACTTCGAGGATCGCTTCGCGGCGGTTCGCAGCGTCCATCTGGTAAGTGCGGCGGTCGCCGGTGAGCTGGGAATCGACGGCTTCGCGGAACGGTCCATAGAACGCTGAGGCGTATTTCGCGGCGTAGGCGACGACGGCGGTGTTGGCGTGGCCGGCCTCCTCGAGGGCCTGCCGGATCACGGCGATCTGTCCGTCCATCATCCCGGACGGGCCAAGGACGTGGGCGCCGGCCTCGGCCTGGGCCACGGCCATCCGGCCGTAGATCTCCAGCGTGGCGTCGTTGTCGACGTAGCCGTTGGCGTCGACGACGCCGCAGTGCCCGTGGTCGGTGAATTCGTCCAGGCAGACGTCGCTCATGATGACCAGTTCGTCGCCGACCTCAGCCCGGACGTCCCGGATGGCCTTGTTCAGCACGCCCTCGGGGTCCAGCGAGGCGGTGCCGGTGGCGTCGCGGACGGCGGGGATTCCAAAGAGCATGATGCCGCCGACGCCGAGCTCCACGGCCTCGCTGGCGGCGCGCTTCAGGGTGTCGGTGGTGTGCTGCTGCACACCGGGCATCGAGGCAATGGGGTTCGGCTCGGCCAGGCCTTCACGGATGAAGGCGGGCAGGATGAGTTCCGAGGCCGAGAGCCGGTGTTCGGCCGTCAGCCGGCGCATGGCCGGGGTGGTGCGGAGCCGGCGGGGGCGGTGGGTCGGGAAGCTCATAAGGTGTCCTTTGCTGTGGGCTCTGCGACTGGCTGGTG
>NZ_AUPJ01000246.1:6288-10604 GCF_000427315.1 Arthrobacter sp. TB 26 | reverse complement strand
GCCATCATTTATCCGGGGTTCAAGACCACTGAGGTGGAGTTGAACGATGGTGGGGTGTGGGTGGTGTCGAAGTCCAAGAATGCGGTGGGGCGGTTGAATTATCCGTCGCGGGTTTTGGATGGTGCGGTGACGCCGGCGAGTACGACGTTTGATGTGTTGCAGGATGCTTCGACGGTGTTTGTCGATGACAGTGCGGGCTCGACGTTGAACCAGGTGTCGGCGGCGCAGATGCGGTTGGGCGGGGACAAGAAGCTGCCCGGTGCCGCGGCGGTCAGTTTCGGCTCGCAGGTCATTTCGGTGACGGATGCGGCGAAGGGCACGGTGTGGGCGCTCTCGCCGTCGACGGTGTCCGGTTTTGATGCGGAGAATTCAGAGCCGGTCCTGGCAGGCTCCGCCGGGACGGTGTCGGCGGTGGGGGCTGATGACCGGATTTACAGTGCTGATCCGAAGACGGGGCAGGTCACGGTGACGAGCGTGGATGCCGAGGGCGGGCGCACGGACGCGAAGGTGAGCACGTGGGACGGGCTCAAGGGTGCCGGGGATCTGCAGCTGGCGGTGGTGGGGGACCAGCCGGTGGTGCTGGATGCGGGCCGGGGGAAGTTGTTCCTGCCGGGCGGGCGTGAGCTGGCGTTGGCGGAGGCGCGGGATGCGAAGCTGCAGCTGAGCGGGCCGGCCGCGGATGCGGTGGCCATTGCCACGCCGAAGGCGTTGCTGCGGCAGCCGTTGGATGGTTCGACGGCGACGACGGTGACGTTTGGCGGGCAGGGGGTACCGGCGGCGCCGGTGCAACTGGCCGGGTGTGTCCATGCGGCGTGGTCCGGGGCGAACAAGTATGTCCGGGACTGCGCCAATGATGCCGATGACAAGACCGTCGCTGTGCCGAAGGCCAGTGCGTCGCCGAAATATGTGTTCCGGGTGAACCGGGATCTGGTGGTCCTGAACGATGTGAATTCCGGCAATGTGTGGCTGGTGAACCAGAACATGCAGCTGGTCAACAACTGGGACGACGTGGTCCCGCCCAAAAACCAGTCCAATGACCAGGACCAGGAGTCGGCCGACAACAACACCATCAACATCCTGCCGGACCGCACCAAACCCAACCGGCCCCCGGAAACCAAGCCCGACGCCATCGGCGTCCGCCCGGGCCGCACCACCATCCTCTCCGTGCTCGACAACGACTCGGACCCCGACGGCGACGTCCTCACGGCCTCCGCGGGTGACAACGGCCCCACGTCCGGAAGCCTCGAGGATATCTACGGCGGCACCGCGTTCCAGATCACCGTCCCCGCGGATGCGTTGCCCGGCACCGAAACCTTTGGCTATAACGCCGCAGACGGCCGCGGCCTCTCCGCCGCCGGCAGTATCACCCTGACCGTCGTTGGCCCGGAGGAGAACAAACCACCCCTGTTCAAGCGCGGCGACCCCACCACCATGGTCGTGGAGCAGGGCAAGACCGTCAGCCAGAACATCCTCACCGACTGGACCGACCCCGACGGCGATGACCTGGTGCTGATGGACGCCAAGGCCGACAACGAACAGGACCAGGTCAAGGTCCGCCGCGACGGACTGCTCACCTACCAGGACTCCGGCGCCGCACCGGGCAAAAAATCCGTCACCGTGTCCATCTGGGACGGCCGCGCCACCACCACGGGCAAGGTCGTTGTGAACGTCCAGCCTCCCGGCGCCCTGCAGCCGGTGGTCAACGCCGACCACGTCACCGCCGTCGTCGGCCAGGACCTCGTGATCGCACCGCTGAAGAACGACGTCGACCCCAACGGCGGGGCCCTGCGCCTCGCCCAGGTGGAGGCCGCCGGCACCGCGGAAATCGGCCCCGTGACCGACGGCGGGACCTTCACCTTCCGCAGCAGCACCCCCGGCCCCGTCTACCTGACGTACATCGCGAGCAACGGCCCGCAGAGCAGCCAGGGCCTGATCCGGGTGGACGTCGAATCCGGCAAGGACGCCGGCAACCCGGTCGCCGTCCACGATGTCGCCCTCATGCCCGTCGGCGGCAGCGTGCTCCTGGAACCGCTGGCCAACGACTCCGACCCGTCCGGGGGAGTGCTGGTACTGCAGTCCGTCCAGCTGCCCGAGAATGCGACCGCCTCGGTCAGCGTGATCGACCACAGCGTCCTGCGGATCACCGACGTCGTCGGCACCAAGGACCCGTTCACGTTCCGCTACACCATGTCCAATGGCACCAAATCGGCCACCGGCAGTGTCTCCGTGGTGCCCGTTCCGGCTCCCGCTGTCGTCGAGGCCCCGCAGCCCAAGCCGGACGAAGTGAACGTGCGCGTCAACGACGTCGTCACCATCCCGGTGCTGGCCAACGACACCCACCCGCAGGGCGAAAAACTCACCGTGGACCCCACCCTGCCGCAGCCCGTTCCCGAAACGGACGGGAAGAGCTTCGTCTCGGAAAACACCCTCCGCTTCATCGCCGGTGCCGAGCCCAAGACGGTCCGCGCCATCTACAACGCCGTCGACCCGCAGGGCCAGAAGAGCGCCGCGGCCGTCACCATCCACATCCTGCCGCTGGAGGGCGCGGAAAACTCCCGCCCGCAGCCGAAGAACCTCACAGCACGCGTCGTGGCGGGCGGGTCCGTCCGGATCCCGGTGGAGCTCGACGGGATCGACCCCGACGGCGACTCCGTCCAGCTGACCGGGATCGACAGTACCCCCGCGATGGGCACCGCCACGGTGGGCAGCAACTTCATCGACTTCACGGCGGCCGGGGACGGCGCCGGCACGGACACGTTCCGGTACAAAGTGGTGGACCGCCAGGGCGCCGTCAACACCGGCACCGTGACCGTCGGCATCGCCCCGCGCGGGGACACCAACCAGTTGCCCACCCCGGTGGACGACGAGGTCAACGTCCGGCCCGGCCGCCAGATCGCCGTCGACGCCACCGGCAACGACACCGACCCCGACGGCGACCCGATCCGGCTCGTCGGCGACGGCATCGAAGCCGCCCCGGAACTGCAGGCCACCGTCAGCAAGCAGAGCTCCCGCATCATCCTGCTGGCCCCCGGCGCGGAAGGCACCGTCAACGTGCGCTACTCCGTGGCGGACGACCGCGGCGCCATGGCCCGGGCCGCCATCGCCGTCACGGTGCAAAAAGACGTGCCGCTGCGGGCACCGATCGCCCGGGACGACCGCGTAACGTCCGCGCAGACACTCGGCAGGACCGCCGTCGACGTCCCCGTCCTCAAGAACGACGAGGACCCCGACGGCGTCGGCGAGAACCTCAAGATCGCCACCGGGGCCGCCACCGCCCGGCCCGGCGCCGAGGGAACCATGATCGTGGAACTGACCGAGCAGCCGCAGCTGATCCCGTACACGGTGGAGGACGTGGACGGCCAGAAGTCCACGGCCATCATCTGGGTCCCCGGGGTGGGGCAGCAGGTCCCCACCCTGGCCAAAGACGAGGTCATTGAACTCGTCGCAGGGCAGTCCGTCACCGTGGACCTCAAGGACTGGGTCAAAGTCCGCGGCGGCCGTTCGCCACGCCTGACCCAGACCGACCGGATCAAACTGATCGGGGCCGACGGCTCGGACCCGGTGGCGGGCGGCGGCACCGCACTGACGTACACGGCAGGCCAGGATTACGTGGGCCCCGGCTCGCTCAGCTTCGAGGTCACCGACGGGACCGGCCCGGACGACCCCGCCGGCCTGAAGTCCACCCTGAGCATCCGCACCAAGGTGCTCCCGGACCCCAACCGGAACAACCCGCCCGTGCTGCTGGGCAGCGAGGTGGATGTTCCCAGGGCGGACTCCACCAGCACGGACCTGGCCGCGCTGACCACCGACCCGGACGACGGGGACGTGGACAGGATGAAGTACGAGCTGGTGGGCAGTGTTCCGGCCGGCTTCGACGCCGGCATCGACGGGAAGACCCTGAAGGCCTCGGCCAAGGACGGCACCGGGGCCGGTACCACCGGAGCAGTCCAGGTCAAGGCCAAGGACCCCCGCGGGCTGGAAGCCACCGCGACCTACCAGCTGGCCGTCACTGCCTCCAACCGGCCCAAGCCGGTGGCGAACGACGATCTGGAACCCAACGCCGCGGCCGGCAAGCCCGTCACCGTGCGGGTGCTCGACAACGACGCCAACCCGTTCCCGGAGTCGGCGCTGAAGATCGTGTCGGCCGTGACCGAGACCGGGCAGGGAACCGCCGCCGCAACCGGCGACACCGTCACGGTGACCCCGGCAGACGGCTTCTCGGGGACCATGATCGTGGCCTACACCGTGGCGGACAAGACCGGCGACTCCTCCCGCAACGCGACGGCCCGGATCCGGCTGACGGTCAAGGACAAGCC
>NZ_AUPJ01000246.1:0-6281 GCF_000427315.1 Arthrobacter sp. TB 26 | reverse complement strand
CGACCACCCCGCAGGCCGCGAGCGTGGGAGACAGCACCGCCTTGCTGAACTGGACCGCTCCCGCCGACCGTGGCTCGGCCATCACCAAGTACACGGTCTCCGGCGAGGGCGGCTACAGCCAGGACTGCTCGGCCAACTCCTGCACGCTCACCGGGCTGAGCAACAACACCAAGTACCACTTCCAGGTCACGGCCACCAACGCCCTCGGCACTTCCGAGCGGTCCCCGGCCTCTGCCGAGGTGCGCCCGGACGTCAAACCGGACACCCCGGCCGCGCCGTCGTTGACGTTCGGCGACAAGCAGCTGACCGTCAGCTGGGCGGCGCCGGCTTCCAAGGGCTCACCCGTCAAGTCCTACGATCTGGAAATTTCGCCGGCGCCGGCCGGGCAGAACGCCCAGATCCAGAACCTCACCTCGGTGAGCTATGTCTGGAAGGGCCTGACGAACGGAGTGGCCTACAAGGTCCGCGTCCTGGCCCGCAACGACGCCAAGGAGCCGTCCGAATGGAGCGCCTATTCGGCCGCCGAGACCCCGGCAGGCGCGCCCGTCACCCCGGCGGCACCGAGCGCCAGCCAGGCGGGTTCCGTGGGCACACAAAGCCAGCTCAAGGTGAGCTGGGCGGCGCCGAACAACAACGGCGACGCCGTCTCGGCCTACACGCTGACGACGCTGCGCGGCGGTTCGCCCATAGCGACCCAGCAAGTGTCCGGCACCTCGCAGAACATCACGGCGGACAACTCCGAGGCCGACTACACCTTCACCGTGGCCGCCACCAACAAGGCCGGAACGTCTGGAACGAGCCCGGGGTCAGCGCCCGTCCGGGCCGCCGGCAAGCCCGGCACCGTCTCGGGCGGCACCGTTGCCGCGCCGGGCAACAGCGGCGAGCTGAAAGTGACGTTTACGCCTCTGACCCAGGCCCAGCGCAACGGCTCGCAGGCTTCGGAGATCAGCTACCGCTGGTCCACCGCGTATGGTTCGGGCCCGATCAGTGCACCGGGCGGCACCATTTCCGGCCAGCCCAACGGCAAGAACGTCACCGTCAACATCATCGCCAGCTCCACGAAGTACAACGTGTCCGGGGACGCCAAGGCCATCGGTTCCGGCGTTCCGTATGGCCAGCCGGGAAGACCCAGCCTCACCGGCGGCACGTCGGCCAAGGGCGACGGGCAGGTGCACTGGACCTGGACCGAGCCGAACGACAACGGCCGGCCGATCAACCGGTACGAAGTGAACTACGACGGCACCGGCTGGAAGAGCGTCGGCCTGGCCCGCAGCTACGATCACAACGCCGGCGGCTGGAGCCAAAGCCACACCCTGAAGGTCCGGGCCTGCAACGGCACGGACGGGAACAACGACTGCGGCTTTGACGACACCGCCACGGCCGTTTCCGGGGCGGACCCCACGCCGCCGCTCTCCCAGATCCAGGCGCACAACAGTACCTGCCCCGGCAAGCCCGGGGTTACGGACACGTACAATCCGAGCGGCCCGTCCTGCGGCGCCGGCTGGGTGGAACGGTCCGAGGGCAAGCTGAACGTCAACTGCACCAAGGACATCTACGGTAACGGGACCCCCTGGTATCGCATGACGCAGGGGAGCCACCCGGATTGGTACGTCAAGTCCACCACGGTGGATCTCTTCGGACCCCGGCCCGGCGGGTGCTGATGCGGGCCACTAGACTGACCGCCGGACACCCCGGGGCTCCCGGCCGGCGGCACACCAAGCATTTTCAACCAGAACAGAAGAGGACCACCCCATGACCATGACCACCGAACAGGCCGAATGGTTTGCCGGCACCTTCGAGAAGCTCGTCGCGAACGTCGGCCAGGCCGTCCTGGGCAAGGCCCACGTCATCCGCCTGACCTTCACCGCGATGCTGGCCGAGGGACATGTCCTCTTCGAGGACGCCCCGGGCACCGGCAAGACCTCGCTGGCCCGGGCCCTCGCTGCCACCGTCCAGGGCTCCAACAACCGCATCCAGTTCACCCCGGACCTGCTGCCCTCCGACGTCACCGGCGTGACCATCTACGACCAGAAGACGCAGAAGTTCGAGTTCCACAAGGGGCCCATCTTCAACAACATCGTCCTGGCCGACGAAATCAACCGGGCCTCGCCCAAGACCCAGTCGGCACTGCTCGAGGTCATGGAAGAATCGCGCGTCACGGTGGACGGCACCACCTACGAGGCCGGCCGCCCGTTTATGGTGATGGCCACCCAGAACCCGATCGAGCAGGCCGGCACCTACCGGTTGCCCGAGGCCCAGCTGGACCGCTTCCTGATCAAGACCTCCATCGGCTACCCGGACCACGCCTCCACGGTGCAGCTGCTCGGCGGCGCCAACCTCAAGGACCGCTCCAAGGACATCACCCCCGTCATCACCACCCAGGCGATCGCGGACATGGCCGACCTCGCCGCGACCACCCACGTGGACACGGCGGTGCTGGAATACATCTCCCGGCTCTGCGAGGAGACCCGCAACGCCCCGGAGACCCGCCTGGGCGTTTCCGTCCGAGGCGCCCTCGCCATGGTGCGTGCCTCCAAGGTCTGGGCCGCCAGCCAGGGCCGCAACTTTGTGCTCCCGGATGACATCAAGGACCTGGCCGCCGTCGTCTGGACCCACCGCCTGGTGATGGACCCGGAAGCCGAGTTCTCCGGGGCCACCGCCGAGGCCGTGCTGGCGCGCGTGCTCGGCGAGGTTGCCGCGCCGCAGCAGCGGGCATCCCTTGTCTAAGGGCCCCGGATAGCACCAGCGTCCAGCACCACCACCGGCACCCCGTCACCCCGCACGAACAAAGGCACCCATATGTCCTCCAGCACTCCGCTGACCCGGCTTGCTGACCGCCTGCAACGGCCCTTCCACCGGGACGGCAGGCCCACCCGGCTGCATCCTGCCTCCCTCTGGGCCGAGGCCGGCAGCACCGCCCGCCTCGCCCTCGCCCCGGGCTGGCGCGCCGTCCGCGCGCACTGGCTGCGCTACGTGTGGCCGGTCCTCTCCGTGGTGAGCGTCCTGGGCTGGTCCGTGCTGGCGGCCTCGATCCTGCTGTGGACGGTCGGCCAGGCCTTCGGCTGGCAGGAAGCCAAGGCGGCCGCGATCGCAGCGTTCGTCCTGTTCGTGCTCGCCGTCGGCTTCATCCTGGGCCGGTCCTCCTACGGCGTCGTCCTGGACCTGGCCCGGACCCGGGTGGCGGTGGGGGACAGTGCCGTCGGCAGCATCGCGGTCTCCAACACCTCCGCCCGCCCCCTGCTGCCCGCGGACCTGGAACTCCCGGTCGGCGCCGCCACCGCGGTGTTCCACCTGCCCAGGATGAAACCGCAGCAGGTCCATGAGGACCTGTTCACCATCCCCACCGCGCGCCGCGCCGTGATCGTGGTGGGCCCCGTCCGCTCCGTCCGGGCGGACCCGCTGCACCTGTTGCGCCGCCAGGTGCTCTGGACCGAACCCGAGGACCTGTTCGTGCACCCGAAGACCGTGGCGCTGGCAGGCTCGGCCGCCGGGTTCATCCGCGACCTCGAAGGCATGCCCACCACCGACCTGTCCAGCGCCGATGTCTCCTTCCATGCCCTGCGCGACTACGTGCCCGGGGACGACCGGAGGCATATCCACTGGAAGACCACCGCCCGGACCAACAAGCTCATGGTCCGCCAGTTCGAGGAAACCCGCCGCGCCCACCTGGCCATCTCGCTGTCCATCAACACGGACGAATACGCCTCCGAAGAGGAATTCGAGCTTGCCATCTCCGCCGCTGCCTCGATCGGACGGCAGGCGATCCGCGAACAGCGCGACCTCGACGTGCTGACCCAGAAAGGCCCGCTGCGCTGCGAAACCGGCCGCAACATGCTCGATGACATGACCCGGATCGTCGGTGCACCGCAGCGCAAGACCGCCGTCGACCTCGCCCGGAGCCTGGCGGACACCGTCCCCAACGCCTCGGTCGTGTTCCTGGTGGTCGGCAGCAACGTCACCCCCACCCAGCTGCGCTCCGCCTCGGCCTCGGTGCCGATGGGCGTCCGCAGCCTCGCCGTCCGGCTCCAGTACGGCGCCGCGCCGGCCCGGGCCAACATCGGGGACCTGACCGTGCTGACCCTCGGCGACCTCTCGGACCTGGCCATCGTGCTGAGGAAGGCGGCAGCATGAGCACCGCAACAACGTCACGCCGCCGGAACAACACACCGGCACCGAAGCGTTCCGGCAAACCTTCCGGCTTTGCCGGCGGCCAGCCGGCCTGGCATCTCGGGCTCGACGCCGCCGCCCTCACCGTGCTGCTCGGCCTCGGTGTGCTCGGTTTCAGCCTCAGCTTCGGCGGCGACCCGTACTACCTGATCGCGGGCTTCGGCGGCATCCTGCTGGGCCTCGCCCTGGCGGCGGCCAACGTGCACTTCCGGCTGGGGCTCGTGATCACCACCGCCCTGACGCTCGGCGTGTACCTCGTCTTCGGCACCGCCCTGGCAGTCCCGGAGGCCTCGATCGCCGGCGTCCTGCCCAGCCTCGACTCGCTGCGCACCCTGCTGCTGGGTGTCGTGTTCGCCTGGAAGGACATGCTCACCGTCGGCGTTCCGGTCGGCACCGCCGGCGGAACCCTGATTGTGCCGTTCCTGAGCTCGCTCCTCACCGCGCTGGCCGCCGGGCTGCTGATCTGGCGGCGCAAGAGCCCGTACTGGCCGCTGCTGCCGGTGCTGGTGCTGTTCATCACGGGCATCGCCTTCAGCACGAACGCAGGCTTCCTTACCGTGGAACGCGGCATCTCACTCACCGTGGTCGCCATTGCCTGGGCCACCTTCCGCCGCGACGCGCTCCGCCGCAGCGACACCCGCAAGGTTTCCGTCAACCGGCTGGAGACGGACGAGGCCACCGCCCGCGCCGCCACCCTTCGCCGGCTGGGCACCGCCGCCGCCGTGATCGCCGTAGCCATCGGCATCACCGCCGTCGCGTCGCCCCTGGTCACCGCGGGCGACGACCGCAGGGTGCTGCGCAACACGATCGTGCCGCCGTTCGATCCCAAGGACTACGTCACGCCGCTGGCGAGCTTCCGGAACTTCGTCAAGGACAAAAAGGACGACAACCTCTTTGTCGTCAAGGGCCTGCCCAAGGATGCCCGGGTGCGGCTCGCCGCGCTCGACTCCTTCAACGGCACCAACTACAACATGGACCCGAACGGCTCCGGCAGCTTCAGCAAGGTCGGCGACGCGAAATCCATCAACACCCTGGCCGATGCCGGCGGGATCGTGCCCAGCAACAACTACGCCCTGGACATCACGATCGAGGACTACCAGGGTTATTTCCTGCCCGGCGGCCGCAAGACCACCGGCATCAGCTTCGCCCGCGACGGCGCCGGCGCGGCGTCCGGCCTGTACTTCAACGCCGGCACGGACACGGCGGTGACCACCAAGGGACTGGCAAAGGGTGACTCCTACCGCGTCCAGGTGGCCGATCCCGCCACCCTGGAACACGGGCAGTTGACGCAGTACGACTTCGCCAAGATCTCCCTGCCGGACCCCGCCGAGGTGCCGCCCGTCGTCGGGTCGCAGGCGAACGACCTCGCCGCCGATGCCCCCACGGCCATCGACCGGGTCCGCCAGGTCGAGGCGCACTTCCAGAAGAAGGGCGCCTTCAGCAACGGCCTGATCGCCGACGGCCAGCTCCCCAGCGTCTCCGGCCACAGTGCCAACCGCATCCGGAGCATGCTCACGGCCAAGCAGATGCTCGGCGACGACGAACAGTACGCCGTGGCGATGTCGCTCATGCTCCGCCACCTCGGCATCCCCTCCCGCGTGGTGATGGGGTTCTACCCGGATCCCAAGAGCCCGGAAAACGGCGGCGGCGAAGTGCAGATCACCGGCAAGGACGTCCACGCCTGGGTCGAAGTCGCCTTCGACCGCGTCGGCTGGGTGTCCTTCGATCCCACCCCGCCGAAGGACAACGTGCCGATCCCGCCGGATCCGGAGAACAAGTCCAAGCCCAAGCCGCAGGTGCTGCAACCGCCGCCTCCGCCGCAGGAGCCCGCGGACCTTCCGCCGGACTCCTCACCGGATGCACTGGACGCCGACGAGAAGAAAAACAACCCCTGGCTGTTCTGGGGCCCTCTCTTGACGGCGATCGGCCTCGCGCTGATCCCGGTCGGGATCCTGGCGCTGCCACTGCTGCTGATCGCCCTGCTGAAGTCCCGGCGCCGGAAGGCCCGCTTCAGCGACGGCCCCCCGACGCAGCGCGTCGGCGGCGGCTGGAACGAAGTCGTCAGCCTCGCGACCGACCTCGGCGCCGGCGTGGACAGCCGCGCCACCCGGCGG
>NZ_AUPJ01000245.1 GCF_000427315.1 Arthrobacter sp. TB 26 | reverse complement strand
CCCAGACCAGCACGGCCGCGGGAACCAAACGCACATCGGTTCGGCGCGGGGTTTGTTCCCGGCCCGAGGTGGACCGCGCCAGGACCGCGAAGGACGCAACCCGGTCTGGGAACCGCGGGCCGCGGTGCCGCTGCCGTCTGGCCTGCCGGAGGCCCGGCCCTGCCCCCGGCAGCCCCGCTTCCGGATGGTTCCCGGGAGTCCGCCCGACCGCAGCGTCAATATAGCGTTGCCAGCGACTGGTCCGCTCCACGTCCGGCCCCACCGCCCTCAGACCCGGACCAGGGGCAGCAGGGCTTCGAGCATCTTTACTCCCACCCCATCCACGGCGTCCAGCTCCTCAACCCGCTGGAAGCGGCCATGCTCGGTGCGCCAGTCCACGATCCGCTGGGCCAACACCGGCCCGATGCGCGGAAGGCTCGCCAGTTCGTCGACGCCGGCAGTGTTCAGGTTGATTTTCCCTCCGGCTGGGGACCCGGCCGCGCCCGCCGGGCCGCCCCCGGCGTCACCAGCCGGAGCAGACCCGGCCGGAACGGTTTCACCGTGCCTCGGCACGAGGACTTTCTGCCCGTCCTCGAGGATGGCCGCGAGATTGAGCTGGTCCGGGTCCGCGTCCGGCGCACCGCCTCCCGCCGCCGCGATGGCCTCGTGCAGGCGGCTCCCCTGTGGCAGTTCCACGATTCCGGCGCGGGCAACCGCGCCGGCCACGTGCACGATGATTCTTGCGGGGGCACGGTCACCGCTCCCGCCGGGAGCAGTGTCCGTGCCGGCCGTGCTGGCCGTGGGCCCTGTGTCGGGTTCCGGGACGGTAGCTTCGCCGTTTTCCGAGCTGTTGACGGAGCTGATTGGGCTGACGGCCGCTGGGACGTTGGCAGCCTGCCACCAGAACCAGCCCAGGAGCACCAAGGACGCCAGGCACAGCAGCGTGGCAGCCTGCCGGCCGGTACGCCACCGGATAAGGGGTCCTCGGCGGNCGGCCCGCCGGATCGTCCGGAGTGCGCTGGCCCTCGGCCAAGGAAACCGGCGGCGGTTCCCCGAGCAGGCCGGCCCTCCTTCTAGTCCCGGATACGGGCGACAGCCTGCGGCCGGCCTGGTCCGGTTGGACGCTGGGTGGGTAGTCGGGATCGTGGCGCGGCATGCGCCCATCGTACGAAGCTTCGGGGTCGCTGCTCAGGGCCGGCGGGTCCTATGTGGAAACTGAAGGAAGTGCGCGCAGAGTCGATAAGACGTTTGCAGTTCTCCCCCGTCGATCAGAGCGTTTCGACCAGGAAGTATTCCAGGATGGATTCGTCGAAGGGCTGCAGCCAGTCCGAGGCGCGGTTATCTGCGGCGGGCCATGGGTGCCCGGCCGTGAACAGGTGCCAGTCCGGGAAGGGGTCCGGCGGCAGTTCCTGGTCGGGATCCGGGCCAGGGTCCTCGGGGACTCCTGCGGCAGGGAGTGTGTCGGAGTCCGCGCCCGTATCCATGGCAGGGATGCGGTCCGGCCAGTGGGGTGGTTCCCAGTCCTGTTGCTCGCTGGGGTAGTGCCTTCCGGTCGGTGACGTCCAGCCGGGCGGTGCGTCTTTGCTGGCCCCGGCCGGGGTCCAGGCCGAGCTGTGTTTGAGGCGGTGATGTTTGCGGCACGGCTGGCCGAGGTTGCTGATTCCGGTGGTGCCGCCGTCGGCCCAGGCCAGGATATGGTCGGCGTCGTTGTCCAGGGAATGGTTGTTGCAGCCCGGGAACGGGCACTT
>NZ_AUPJ01000244.1 GCF_000427315.1 Arthrobacter sp. TB 26 | reverse complement strand
CCCGCCTCGCGTCCCTGGCGTCCCAGCCCCGCTGCATCGGTGCCGTCCTGGTCCGCCGCGGCGGCTACTCGGTGGCGGTGGTCAGCGGCGGTGCCGTGCTCGCCGCCAAAACCGGCACACGCCATGTCCAGTCCCGGACCGCCGCGGGGGGCTGGTCCCAGCAGCGCTTCGCCCGGCGCCGGGCGAACCAGGCCGATGCCCTGGTGGAGGCCGTGGCGGACCATGCCGCCCGGATCTTCGCGGACCACCGGATCGAGTATCTGGCGCCCGGCGGCGACCGGACGCTGGCCGAGCAAGTCCTCGCCGAACCGGTGCTCAAGCAGTACGCTGCGCGGCCGAGGCTGCCGTTCCTGGACGTGCCGGATCCGCGCGCCGCGGTCCTGAAGAAGGCCGCCGCGGACCTGTGTGCGGTGCGGATCCTGGTCACGGACCCGCCGGGATAAAAAAGGCTACGGTGCGGCCGACGGGACCGTCAGCGGGGCGGCGCAACGGAATCCGATATGGCTCATCCCGGTGTCAATCATCTGCGGGCGTCGGGCGGCGGGGCGGTAGCGCAGGCAGTAGCTGTCAGCGCACAGGAACGAGCCGCCCTTGACCACCTTGCGGGGCACCGGGGCCTGCCGCGGGTCGAGGCTGGCGTCGCGATCGCCGCCCCGGGGATCCACCGGGGCGCAGCACCCGCCGCCGGGGTCGTGCTGTTGATACCAGTCGCTGGTCCACTCCCACACGTTTCCGGCCATGTCGTAGAGCCCGAAGCCGTTCGGGGGGAAGGAGCCGACCGGCGCGGTGGAGCCGTAGCCGCGACGGGGCTGCCAAGGAAAGTCGCCGTGCCAGTAGTTCGCGCGGGGCGTTCCGGTGGTCTCGGGGTCGTCTCCCCAGGTGAACCGCGCGCGGTCGAGGCCGCCCCGGGCGGCGAACTCCCATTCCGCCTCGGTCGGCAGCCGGTATCCGGCCCACGCGGCGTAGTCCTCCGCGTCCTCGCACGCGACGTGAACCACCGGGTGGTCCGCGCGGTCGGCAATGGATGTGCCGGGCCCGAATGGCCGTCTCCAGTTCGCGCCCGGCGTCCAGGCCCACCACTGGCTGAGGTGTTTCAGGTCGACGGCCCCGGGCGTTCCGGTGAAGACCATCGAGCCCGGGACGAGGTTTTCCGGCGGCGCACCGGGGAAATCAGCCGGGTTGAGAGGCCGCTCCGCGACCGTGCGGTATCCAGTTTCCCGGACGAAGCGCGCGTACTCCCGGTTGGTGACAGCCGTAGGGCTGATCCAGAAGCCGCCGACCCGTACCCGGTGCGCCGGCGCCTCCTCCGGGTAGTGCTCATCCGAGCCCATGGTGAACTCACCGCCATCAAGGCGTACGAATCCGTCGGGGCCGCCGGTGGGCGTGGCGGGGCCCTGGTTCAATCGCCGCCTGCCAGGAACGCCTGCAGCTTCTCCACGGCCTGGTCGATGCTGAAACTCGCAGCGCGCTGGCGCGGCGGGAACTCCTCGAACGTGGCCAGGAACTGCGACATCAGCGCCTGGGCGGCGAAGACGAGGTAGGCGTTCTTGAAGAGCCAGTCGAAGTACGTGTTCGAGGTGACGTCGGCCCGCTCAAAGGGGTCGGTGCGCAGGTTGAAAACCTTAGGGATCCGCAGCTGCACAAAGGGTTCGAACCACACTTGGAGGGTGCCCTGCACCCGCTGCTCCATGAAGACCACCTTCCAGTTGTCGTACCTCATGGCGAGCACGTCGCCGTCGTCGGAGAAGTACACGAGCCCCTTGCGGGGGCTCTCGGTGACCTCGCCCTTAAGGTAAGGCAACAGGTCGTAGCCGTCGATGTGCACCTTGTAGGTGCGTTCTCCGATGGACTTGCCCTTTTTGAGTTCGTCGACCGTGCTCGTGTCGCCCGCGGCGGCGAGGAATGTCGGCAGCCAGTCGTGGTGCTGGATGATCTCGTTGGACACCACGCCAGCCGGGATGTGCCCGGGCCAGCGGATCAGCTCGGGGACACGGAACGCACCCTCCCAGTTGGTGTTCTTCTCGCTGCGGAAAGGGGTCATGCCGCCGTCGGGCCAGGTGTTCATGTGGGGGCCGTTGTCCGTGGAGTACACCACAATTGTGTCGTCGGCGATGCCCAGCTCGTCGAGGTGGTCGAGGAGGCCGCCCACGAGCTTGTCGTGGTCGATCATCGTGTCGTGGTACTCCGACTGCCAGCGGCCGGCCTGCCCGACGCTCTCGGGCTTCGGGTGCGTGCGGAAGTGCATGTGCGTGGTGTTCATCCACACGAAGAACGGGTCGCCGGTTTCGTGCGCGCGCCCAATAAAGTCCTTCGCGGCGGCACTGAACTCCTCGTCGACGGTCTCCATGCGCTTTCTGGTGAGCGGGCCGGTGTCCTCGATCCGCTGCCTGCCCCGCCGGCCGAACCGTCCGTCCACCGTGTCATCGTCCTCGTCGGCCGCCCAGGAGCGGATGACCCCACGGGGCCTGGCCCGTTCGTTGAATCCGGGGAAGTCCTCGACACTTGGCCAGTTGGGTGACTCGGGCTCCTCCTCGGCGTTCAGGTGGTACAGGTTGCCGTAGAACTCATCGAAGCCGTGCGCGGTGGGCAGGAATTCGTTTTTGTCGCCCAGATGGTTCTTACCGAACTGGCCGGTCACGTAGCCGTGGGGTTTGAGGACCTCGGCAATGGTGGGGTCCTCGGCGCGCAGCCCAAGGTCGGCGCCGGGCATGCCGACCTTACTGAGTCCGGTGCGGAACACGCTCTGCCCGGTGATGAATGACGCCCGTCCCGCGGTGCAGCTTTGTTCTCCGTAGGAGTCGGTGAACCGCATGCCTTCCTCGGCAATGCGGTCAATGTTCGGCGTCCGGTATCCCATCAGTCCGTCGCTGTAACAGCTCAGGTTCGTAATACCAATGTCATCTCCCCAAATGACCAGAATGTTCGGCTTTCCGTTCGGCATGACATTCCTTCCTGGGGGCCGGCTTCACTGCCCGGATGGCGCCACCTCACAGCCATGACCCTTGTGCCCGACATCCTAGTGACGCGGGGTTCGGGTGAGAAGACCCTCTCCATCTCAGGCGCAGGACCCCTGTTTACCGGGGTGTTGAGGGAAGGCGCGATGCACATACGATGCCAGCGACGATTTGCACAAGACTTAGAGCCCGCGTGAGTTCGGGATGTTTGGCATACATGCGCATGTACTTACGCCATGGCTCGGGGCCGATATCCCACCGGGTCGTATGCTGCACCGGAAACAGCGCTCCGAGGACACCGTCACCGATCGCCATCATGGCGACGGATTCCGCGAGAACTACTTTCACGACGAGCCTCCTTGAACTGTGGCTGTGGATGCCTGGTCGGGCATCCTGGGAGAGCAGGTGGCAGATGCTCTGCGTCCCGATTATTCTCCATCCGCGATCGCGGCGCTCAGTGCTGAAAGACTCTGTCACAGCGCCGCCGAGCTCCCCTCCGCCGTCGACCGGCGCAGCCACACACCCCACCGGCACATGGAAGAATTCACTTATGACTATCAACCATGATGATGCCAACCCTCCGGAATTCACCGACTCACAGGGCACAGACGCCCCGACCGAAGTCGCCCGTGGTTGGGACCACATCGGGGCCATCATTGTCGATGCAACGCTGCAGCGACGGCAGAACTACCACGAGACCGTCCTGCCCCGCGTTCTGGCCCTGATTGAGGCATGGCCCGATGCCGCCACCACCAGCGGGTTCCGCCGGCACCTTGAGACGGGGAAGCTCTCCGAAGTTATCAGCTGGCCCTCGCCCGGCCGACTTGCCCAGGCAGAGGACCTGACGCGTGTGTTCGAACGTCTCGGCATCGAGACCGTAATGGACCTCCGAGGCGCCCTCGGTGCGGACCCCAAGAGAGGCGTTCTCCGGGACGCCCTGGCGGCTGTGCGGCACGTCAGTCCCAAAACTCTGGATTACATTGACACGCTGAGCGGAACCACCACGCAGTAAGGGTTACATCCCCTGGCGACGACACAGGACGCCCAACCCCTCCGCCGGGCGTCGACGCGGGCTGACCCCGATCAAGGCCCATGGATCGCGGTTTCCCACCAACGTCGCAACACCTGACGGAAATGGGTGCACCTGTTCCGGCCGCAGGCAGGATGGCTCAGGGCTGCGGTATCAGAAAGTGCGCGACGACTGTCAGCACCAGGATTACCGGCACAGCGAAGACGACACTTCGGGACATAGCGCCCAGCCAGGGGTTTGCTCGGGGCCGGAGCAGCAGCCCGACGACGATGGCCGTGAGCAGGGCGAAGAGGATGCCTGCGCTATTCAGGGATGCACGAACAGGCAGCAAATGCGGAGGGCACACCCCCGGAAAACTGGCCGCACATCCCCAACCAGGCAGGACCGGCTGCGCCATCCACAGTACGAGCAAGCCCAAAAGGACGACGCAAGCCGCGACTACGGGTGAGCGCGTGGCGCCGCGTGTCTGGATGGACATGTTGCCAGACTATCGATCCGTAACTCCCGTGGCACGACGACCCCAGGGCTGGACACCTTAGGGCTCGGAATCGTCCGATGTTAGGGCCGCGTTCGACTGAAGCCGTCGTCCGTTTGGCGCTGGCCGGCCGCAACGGATACGCCGTCGTGCGGGTCTATTGGCGTCGTGGCGACGCTGGATCGTCCAGTCGCACCGGAACTTCCACAGTTTCGTCGGCTTACGGTTACCGGCGTGTTGTCGTTAGCTCCGGGTGGTGAACTGGACCTGGATGCGTTTGAGCTCGGCACGTGGAAGCACGGCCGTAACGACGCCACCGCCTGCCAGTTCCGCGCCGATGCCGTATACGAACGGGTCCGTATTGAGCACCGCGCCGCATACTTCGGCTCCATTGACGAGGACACTGACCTGACCATTGACCATCCGGTCGTTCACCGCGGGTGCAGGTTGCTCCCAGGGATTGCCGCTCAGTCCGAGCTCCTGCCGGTACCGATTCATCAGGATGTAGTTGACGTGGTCGACCAGCACCCTGCGGACCGACGCACGCTCGGATGGGTCACGGTGCCAGGTAGTCCGCACGGCCTCCCACAGTTGCGGATACCGCAAACGCTCCACCTGCTCAACCAGCCACGCGGGTCGCGGCCATGGCGGAACATCGTTTATCGCCCGTCGTGTGTGCTCGTCCAGATCCGCGAGGTCCATCGGGTCTGAGTAGTCATTCGGGTTTCGCCAAATTGTGTAGGTGACACTCGCTGTCATTTCGCTGTATCCGCGAGCGTCCTGACCGTATCCCAGACCGACGGCATCTGTGTCCTCCAGCGAAGGCTGCGGCACCACTCCCATCACCGGGATGGGCATGAGTTTCAGGCGCTCAGCCTGCCCGACACGAGGGGCGGGCGCGTCCTCGCGGAGAATTCCAGATACTCTCATGCCCCGATTATGATCCAGGAAAATGATCGGAGCCTATATCGATAGAAGAGACGGTGCTGCGGCCCCGCCAGTAGCTCGCGCAACGAGTCGCTCAGGCGTGCTGGATCAGCAGGTCTGCCAGGTACGGGTCCTCGCGGAGCTCTGTCCAGCCCGTATCGTCCGTCTCTGCGGACGCCCATGGGCGCCCGGCCGCGAACAGGTACCAGTCCGGGAACGGGTCCGGGGGCAGTTCGGATTCCGGATCCGGGCCGGGGTCCTCGGGCACACCCTGGTCCGGGAATGTGTCGGTGTGGGCGTCGGTGCCGGTAGCCATGGCCGAGGTGGGGTCCGGCCAGTCGGGTGGTTCCCAGTCCTGGTATTCACTCACATAGTGCCGTCCGGACGGTGACGTCCACCCCGGCGGGGCGTCTTTGGTGGCCCCGGCGGGTGTCCACGCTGAGTTGTGTTTCAGGCGGTGGTGTTTGGGGCACGGCTGGCCCAGGTTGGCGACTCCCGTGGTGCCACCATCGGCCCAGGACAGAATATGGTCGGCGTCGTTGTCCAGGGAAGGGTTGCTGCAGCCCGGGAACGGGCACTTCCCGTCACGGAGCCGCAGCCACTGCCGCAGTGCCTTCGTGAGCCGGTAGCGGCTCCGGCCGATCTCCAGCGGCGCCCCGTCCCGCGGATCAACCAGGACCCGATAAATAGAATCCGCGCCGCCAGCGACCAGGCGCCGGGCCATCGACGGCGGAATCGGCCCGTACCCGTCCAGGAGGGCCGGTTCCTCCCCTGCGCCGAGCAGGGACAACACCGGGACGGTGACCAGGACCTGCGCCCGCGGCGACGGCACACCCCCGCCCACACCCTCTCCCTCAGTGCCGCTGGTAAGGAGCCAGGTCGCGGCGACATCGGCGCGCAGCTGGGTCAGGGTGCGGGCCTCGGCCGGGCCCTGGAGGGCCCGGGCGGCGGCGGTGGTCCGTTCCCAAATTCCTGCCGCGGTGTCGGCCGGGAGGTACGCGGAGAACCATGCCATCCCGTCCCGGTCCGGGCGGTACTCGACCCGCCGGTCCGCAGCGCACTTGGTGTGGCGTGTTTCAATACTGTCCCGGTGGTGGCGTTCCCGCCAGGTGCGGGCCTTGGCCCGGAACCG
>NZ_AUPJ01000243.1:38619-64283 GCF_000427315.1 Arthrobacter sp. TB 26 | reverse complement strand
CCGTAGAAGTGGACAATGCAGGCTCTTGCTGCTTGAGAAGGGCATCTCTTTCCGCGCTGGGAACGGCCAGATTTTCCAACACGAGCCGTGTTTTTCCGACTGCTGAAAGAGTCGTGACATTCGCAGCTGCGTACAGCGCTCCCGTGGGCGAATGTGCAAAGCAGGTGCGAAGTCCGGTGGGCGCCGTCTTGCCCGGGCCGTAGCGTTCGGGCGAAGTCGGAGCCGCAACCTTCCCTACAAGTTCCCACTTCGTGTCTGTCGGGGCCGTCGCCGGCTTGGACTGGTCCCCGTCGGGAAGCCCACAAACACTCGCCGCAGGTCCAGCACTGGACTGTGCGCTGGTGGACGGGCTGTTGCTGGAAGATGCAGCTGGGGCGGCTGTCCCTCCGCCCTTCGGAAGTACCGCCAGGATGATGCCCAGTGCAACAATTATCGCCACGACAACGGCCGAGATGATGAACTTAGGCTTCGTCAGTGGATTCTGGTCTTCGTTCGTTTCTGCCGGTTCAGTCATGGCTCTACTCCTTAGACCAGTGCGCCTACAACGCCGGATGCGACGCTGGCGAGAATGCATCCGCCGAGCACCCAGGCCAGTCGGCCCGCGTGCTCGCCACCTTCACCGCGACGGTTGTTCACCATCATGGTTCCGGCACAAGTGAGGATGCCGACGACGGCGAGGGCAAAGACAATCCAGGCGATCCACTTCAAGATCGTCAGAAGGCCGGCTGAGCCGGGAGGTGCCTCACCTGTTCCTGGGTTGGGAACCTCCGTGATCACGTAGCTGGACCAGTACATGGCCTTGGAGAGCAACATGGTTTTCCTGCTTTCTATTTGGCCGGGAATCCGGCTGTGGTTGTTGTGGCAGCGATACGCACCTGTTCAAGCACGAGGCGCATATCTTTGGGGAGTAGTTCTTGGGGGACCTCGTGGCCCAAGCGCCACTCCTCGACCCAGGGGACGTTCCACAGATGTGGCACTCCCCCGCCGACGACCCGGGCGAATTCGCGGATCTCTTTGGGAAGCCTGCCCGGAGCGTCGGCCATGACGACAAGGCCGGCTACACGGATGCCCGGCAATGAGCCGGAGGCCCATTCAGTCGCGGCCCGTTGGGCGGCCCTGAGGCCGTGCATATTGGATCGGGCTACGAGGACGACGGTTGAGCCGGCAGCGGTCTGCGGCCAGTGATGTTCAGCCGCCCTGGTGTGCTTGTCCAGACGGGCCAGCGAGGATTCGCCCGCCCCGCCATGGACGCCCAACCACCAGTACTCCGGTGTGCCGTCAGAGACGTTTCGGCGTGGAAGCCGGTCAACGTGGTCCGGCTGCGGAACACTGAGCTGGGGTCTTGTTGGTCCCGTGGGTAGGAGCGCTGAGGGCTCATCTATTTCTCCGGGTGCTGGATCGTCAACGGATTCACTGCTGACACTTACCCAGCGGTTCTTTGAGACTGGCATTTAACATCCCCCTGTTATGTCCGCAATGATCGTATCTGTAAGCACCGTCAGCAGGAGGCCCCCATGTACTCAATCATACTAGATCGTACTGATTTATGCTGTATTATCTATCCATGGAGTGGAGTAATGCCCTAATGGATAGGAAGTACTTGGATGCGTTATTCGCTGCTTACCCCGAACGCATCAACGTCCAGCAACTAGCAGAAGCGCTCAACCAGTCGAAGCAGACGACGTACAAGTGGCTTCAGCACGGGGTCATTCCTGCCTATCAAATCGAGAAGACATGGCTCATCTCGCGCGACGAGGTCAGGGACTGGGTGTGGGAGAACCGCAATACGCTCCGCGAAGGGAAGACCCCGGAGCCGAACGCGGATCAGGTCTAACGCCAATGAGTGTGAGGGGGACACATGCAATCTCATAAGGGCGGACCATTACTGATCATCGCGGCAATCGCCATGCCGGTCGTCCTGGTTCTATCCATCATTCTGTTCGGCGGCGGCTCCAAAGCCGCCGCCGACGTCTGCACACCCGGCGGCGGCAGCGTCACCGTTGACGAAAGCAAGCTCCCCAAGGTCCCAGTGGCCGGCTACCAGGGCGAACAGCTGAAAAACGCTGCCCTGGTCATCAATGCCGGCAAGACTCTCAAACTCTCCGCCCGTGGCCAGACCATCGGCGTCATGACCGCCATGGGCGAATCCAGCCTGAGAGTCCTCGACAACGGGGACGGCCCCGGCCCGGACTCCCGAGGCCTGTTCCAGCAGCGCGCCAACGGCGCATGGGGCAGCTACGCGGACCGCATGAACCCCACTATTTCAGCCGCGAACTTCTTCAAGGCCCTGCAAAAGGTCGACGGCTGGGAACAACTCGACCCCACCACGGCAGCCCACCGAGTCCAGCGGAACGCGGACCCCTACCACTACCAGAGCTACTGGCCGGCAGCCGTAGAAGTCGTGGCCGCCCTTGCCGGCGTTCCGGCCACTGATGCAGGCGGGGAAAGCTCCTGCGGCATCCCCGGCGAGTCCGGCAAGGGTGACGACCTTCCGTGGCCCAACGCCCCTATCTACCAGCCCAGCCCACTGGGCATGTACAACCGCGAATGCGTTGACTTCGCCCTGTGGCGCGTCAACCAACAACTGGGCAGCACCAGCGCACCGTACAAGGTACTTAACGGCACCTTCCGGCCCGATAGTGCCGTGCTCGGCTCGGCCCTGACGTGGAAAGACGGCTGGGATGCCAAGGGTTGGCCCACCGGCAACACACCCCGCGTCGGCGCAGTCGTCTGGTACGCCCCCGGAGCCGGCGGCGCAGACGCCACGTTTGGCCACGTGGCCGTCGTCAAGGCAGTCAACGGCGACGGAAGCTATCTGGAAGAGGGCTACAACGGCAACCCCGCCCCCAACGATCACACCTATTACACCCGCACGGTCCAGAACGGCGTTCCTAGCGCTTTCCTGTATCTGCCCGGCAGCAAGTAAACGGAGGAACCATGAAACGACCACTGACAGTCTTGGCAGCCGTGCTGCTGTGCACAGCTTGCGCGCCAGCATCCAACACCACGCCCGCGGAACAGTCCCCGACAGGCACAGCGACGCCCCCGGCCTCACTCAGTGCCGGCGGCAAGTCCCAGGCCCCTGGCGGAACAGCCCCGGCAACCTTGGGTATCGCCTGGGACGAGGCGAGCAAGAAAGCGGCACTGGACACCGCTACCCAGGCCATGACCCTCTACGCGCGCCCCACAGTCACAGACAAGGTGTGGATTCAGGAGCTCGGACAGATTCTGACTTCCCAAGCCGTGGCTGATTACCAGTACGTTGACCCGGCCAACATTCCGGTGAAGAAGATCACCGGCCCCGGCCAGTTGAAGGTCGATGAGAACAACGGTTTCGGCTGCCATGTCGTGTTCGCGACCGACGTCGGCAACTATGACGTGCAGCTGCTGCGCAGCGCGGCCGACAAGCCATGGCAGGTCAACCGATTCACACCCCCAAACGGCACCAAGTAAAGGAATGACGATGGAAACCCAAGCACTGGACTTCCCCAAGATCGCCGCCGTTCTGCGGGCCAACGGAACCGGCGAAGTCACCATCAATGGCACGTCGCACCCCATTCAGGCAGCTGACGAAGCGGCCGTGCTGCGCGAAGCGCTGCGCCTCATCACCGACACAGCTGCCCAGTTGGGCAGGCCCGTGAAAGTCACCACCACAGATCCCGACGGCCAAGGGCAGATCGTTGTCTCCCCCGAGGGCGCCGTGAGCGAACACGCCCCGGTTAAGACCACGCCACGGCGGCAGAAAGACCCCGTGGTGGCCCCTCCGATCACTTCCGTACCGGAAGCCACCCCCGCTCCCGTTGAGCCTGCGCCGGCCTCTGTGGCCGTCCCTGTGGAAGCAGTGCCGGCCCCGGCAGTCGTGCCCGCTCCTGAACCGGCCGCGCCGGTCACGTTCGCCTCAGCCGTGGACCGGACCCAGGAACCCGCCCACGCAGCAGCGCCGGCGGCGCCGGATGTAGTCACCAGGCGCAGCCTCAAGGAAACCTCCTTCCTGGTCAGCGCCCCCGTGCTGGAACCGGCCTCAAGCGGCTGGCGTGGCGCGCTCACCCGGCTTGGATTCCGCATGGAACCCTCCCCCGAAGAACTGGCAGAGCGTGAAGACATTCGCACCGTAAGCCAGCACTGGCCCGGCCCCCGCACGGTGGCCGTCGTCAACCGCAAGGGCGGAGCGAACAAGACACCCACCGTCGTGATGCTCTCGGCAGTCCTGGCCCGCTACAGCGGGGCCGCCACCGTCGCTTGGGACAACAACGAGTCCCAAGGCACGCTGGGCTGGCGCACCGAAAAGGGCGGCCACGACAACAGCGTTCTTGACCTCATCGACTCATCCCAGACGCTGCTCTCCCCCAGTACCAACGCCGCCGAAATCGCCCAGTTCGTCCACCACCAGACATCGGACAAGTTCGACGTCCTGCGCTCGGACGAAAACGAAGAGGGCGACCACGAAGTGACCGCCGAGGAAGTGGACATTGCCCACCAGGTACTGACCCGCTATTACCGGCTCATCGTCATGGACTCCGGCAACACGGCGAGGTCCGCGAACTGGCGGCAAATGATCCACCACACCAACCAGCTGGTGGTGCCCGTGACGGCCATTGAAGACCGGGCCGAAGCGGCACGACTGACGTTGCAGACGCTGGAATCCCGTGGTGGCCACGACGCCGAACTGGCCCGCAACGCCGTCGTGATCGTCTCCGAATCCACCGACGCCAAGCGCACCATGAGCGGCGACGCCCTCAAACGCGCCAAAGCAGAAGCCCAGCGGATCGCTGACGGATTCGCACCCCACGTCCGGGCCGTCGTCCGCATCCCCTACGACCCGGCCCTAGTGAACGGACCCATCCGGTACGACGCCCTCCAACCGGCCACGCAGCGGGCATGGCTCGCAGCGGNGGCCGCCGCCGTCGCTAAAGGATTCTAGATGTTGCCGGCTCCGACACGCCGCACCGTATGCCGAACTCCCGGCGTTTCAGAAACTAACGTGAGGGTTATGGCATTTCAGAAACGCGCACGCGGAGGACGACCTTCTAAAGGGGACCGTCACGTTCTGACTACCCGGCTCCCCGTTGCAGACGCAGAAAAATTGTTCGCTGTAGCGGATCACCAAGGGCAGTCAGCTAGTGAGTTCATTGCTCATGCCGTTGCTGAAAAGCTCGCTGCCATTGACATGGCGACCGTTACTGGCCAGGGGGAACTGCCTATCGGCCGCATCGCCTCTTAAACGAAGAAGGCCCGCCGTGAGGCGGGCCTTCGTCTGAAGTTATAAAGCTCAACACCCACTTGCTTGGCGGCTCTCGGGTGAAGGGCTCCCACAGACACACCCTCTTTTCAGAAAGGCACTGCATGGGCTCTAGTGTACATGCGCGCGCTTTAAACGACAGTGAATCGCGACCATATCCGCGCCTCCGTCGTGTCAACCGTGCCCGTGAAAATGACTCGGCCGTGGTCCTGGCCGCCGTGCCCAAGGGCAGCGTGCGGGCCGCCCACGGCCGGCAGACCATGGCAGCGCTGCTGCACCATGAGTCCTACGCCGCACGCAACCGCAACGGTCAGGCCACCATCATGGCCGTGCTCCGGGCCCTGATCGAGCGCGCCGACTATGACACGATGACTACCCGCCCCGGCTGGGAAGCTCTCATAACGGCCACGGGGACGTCGAGGACGACCGTGGCGCGTGTCCTGCGGCTTCTGGTTGCCTGGGGAGTAATCGGCCGCGTAGCGGCAGGCCGCCAGGCCAAGTACGCTGCCGCCGGACCCGACGGGGAGCGCATCAACGAAGCGGCCGTGTACGTCTTGTGCACGCCCTCGCCGCTGGCGCTTGTGGACAAAGTTGGCACCCCTCCCGCCCTAGGCGGTTCTCACCTTAATAAGAAAGAGTTAACCCATACGCGCGCACAAGAAAAAAACATCAGTCACGGCGTGGCTCCGCCACGACTCATTGTCGAAGGCGCCGCAAGCGGCGCACCTACCGCCCAAGTGCCATGGCGTCCAGAACTGCTGTGGCCAGCTCACCGGACGACAAAACGCCATGTACAGCGTGTGGCCGCCGCGTCCGAGATCCGCTACCGGAGCTTTCCCCTACGTTGCATGACGCCCAAGGACGTCGCCAGCTCGTGCCGAGACTTCTTCCTGGCAGGCTGGACCGTCGCGGACATCCTGCACGCGCTGGATTGGCGGCCTGACGGCACGCTGTGGCCCCACAGCGGCGCGCCCGACACCAAGGACGCCTGGCGGATGCGCGGCTGGCTCAGGCACCGTCTCAGCGCCTGGCGCACCGAAGCAGGCGAGCCGCTGCGATCCCGCGACCAGCAGGCAGCTGCCCGCGCTGCTGCTCTCCGTCGCGAGCAGGAGGCCGAGCGGCGGCGAATGCTGGAGCGCCAAGCCGAGCGCGCGGCCCGGCTGGACGCCGGCGACTCCCCCGCCAAGGTCACCGCAATGGCGCAGATCCGAGTCATCTTCGACGCCACCAATCGAAAGAGAGTGGCGCGCCATTACCCGGCAGCGCGGCCGGTGCACCCGGGAACGGGAGCATAGGGACCGTAGGCACAGCCGTTGCCCCCGCGTGTTCCAGGAGAGGATTTCGGCCGACCAGGATCACCATGACTTTATGAACGAAAACCCAGAAGAGTCCATATTCTCAACGAACCCCAAATTCCCCGGGTATGCAAAACCCCTCAACGAACGCGAATGGCTCGTTTATCGCAATAGCGGAGCGCAAGTTGGCCTCATCATTGCCACGGATACCCTAGGGGTCTTTGACGTTGCCTCACTCGTCCCCCGCTGGCCCAACACCGACCCGGACCTTCTTGAATCAGGGGATTTTGAAGAAGCGCTGACTTATTGCCTCAAGCATTTCAGCCCGGTCCCCTAGTAGTGGTCCGTCCGGATCACTACCGCCCTGCTGCCCTCGGGAATTTGCTTGCGGGCCTCAGCAAGAGCCTGTTCGTAAGTATCGGCGATGCCACTCATTTTGTTTCTCGTGCCGTCGCTGGCTTCCACTGTCAAGGTAACTTCCACTCAAGCATCCTATTCACTCGAACCGGTCACTTGCATAGGGCCCAGTTCTCCTGTGGGTGGCCTGAGCCGCCAAGTTTGTGGCGCCGTGCGCCCGGCCCTCGCCGCCGCGGGTTCCGGCGTTCCTTCTCCGGGATCTGTCTGTGAGGACTGATGTTGTCTGCAGGATGACCAAGCTCGCGGCAAGGCGTTGCTGGGGTGGGACCCAAGTACGCCTGAAAGCTGCCACGCTCCGACATCGGCCGGGATATGGTTTGGTCATGGCTTCCCTATTCACCGGTGACAACGAGACAGCCGAGGACAGCGTCCTTGAAGAGGGCGAAGGGTTCGATACCTGGGACCTCCTGGACGCGGTGGACCACTTCGATGAAATACGAACCCACCTCAATGACGCCGGCCCGTTCCGGCCCCCGATCATGCGCGATGAACTCCTTGCCCTGCACCAGCTGGCGATGGAAGCCTACCCAGGCGGGCCCAAGGAGTCCCTGGTGAAGCTCTACGACGCTGCCGAGGACCTGGAATCCATCGCGTTCGACTTGATGATGCAGGCCGAAAAACTCCACGAAATCCTTCAATCACTCACCGCGACCGAACCCGAAGATCTACGCGGATACTAGGCCCGGCTGTCCCGGGCGCATGAGATCGCCAAGCAACTCCCTTCCATCGACCTTGCCCTTGGCGCACCGCATCCCCACCAACGCGGAAAACTCCGCGAATATCTCGCCCTCTGAACTCAACGAACGGACGAGCCTTACCGCTAACCGCTGTTCAGTTCTTACTTCTCAACCCCGCCGCTTCCCGGTCGTAATATCTGAAGTATTTGAGAGGCTTACCGGGGCTTTGAGTCCGTGTTATCTGAAGTTGTCACCGCACTGGGCTTCAGATATTGATGCTTATCTGAAGTACCCACGGACCCACCCGTAGAGCTGGAACCGCACCGGCCGTGGCAGGTTTCAGGCGTAATTGGGTCCCACCCGTTGTTGAAAGTTTGGGCTTCACGGTAGCAGCCAGGCCAGACAACGACCCGGACCAATGCCCCGGCGCGAGCGAACGGCCTTGCCCCCAATGTGGACCGCTTGCCGGGACGACACACATCGGAAGCGCGGGCCACAGCTGATACCGCGGTGATACCATTGCGATATTAGTATCAAAACAGTTTCACTGTTGTACTGTTTAGATATCGCATTGCTATCCAATAGTTTCACGTTGATATCGCCGCAGTATCATTGCTGCAGAAGAGAGGAAGACCATGCCAGTACTCCTTATAGCCAGTCAGAAGGGTGGGACGGGCAAGACGACGACGACCATCAACGTCGCGGCTGAGCTTGCCCGTAGAGGACGTGACGTGCTGATCGTTGACTGTGACAAGAGCGTTCAGTCCGCGTCTACGTGGGCTTCTGACCGTGCCCAGGATGAGTCACTCCCCCGCGTCCACGCCATCCAGAAGACCGGCAACGTCAGGGAAGCGCTCAAAGACCTAGGCGCCCGGTATGACTATGTGATCGTAGATGCTCCCGGGCACGACAGCCAGGAAATGCGGACGGCCATGACCGTCGCGGACCTGATGCTCATCCCCGTGCGGCCCTCACAGTTCGACCTCGACACCATCCCCGGGATGGTCGAGCTCATCGAGACTGCCAAGGACATGAATCCGAAGCTCAAAGTTGCCGCCTTGCTCACCCAGGTGCCCACCTACTCCTCTGCAACCGAAGAGGACGAAGCCAGGGACTTCCTGCGGGACTACCCGCAGATTCCGCGTATTGACGCGGCACTGAAGATCAGGAAGGCCTATCGGGACAGCATCCCCTTCGGCAAGGGAGTCATCGAGATTTCGAACGGATCGGCCAAGGCCGAGGTGCAGGTGCTAGTGAAGGAGATTGAGGAATGGCTATAAAGAAACGCGAAGGCCGCGCAGTGGAATCCACGGCAGTAGCCGGGGATGAGGACGCTGTAGCCAGGAAGGCTGCTGAGTTCGGGAAGGGCGGATACGCGCCGGAAGTTGACGAGGCTCCCCTGGATCCCAACGCACCCATCGGCCCGCAGGGCATCCTGTTCAGGTTCAACGACTATCAGAAGCAGCTGCTCAAGGAATCGGCAGATGCTGACAGGCGCAGCCAGCAGAAGCTGCTCGAATCCATCATCTGGCCGGAACTGGAACGCCGCAAGGCGGAGCGCAACCAGTAACACCGTAGTATCTGGGTGATATCACGTCAGTATCGTCCCGGTATCCTAATGGTGCCAAGGCTTAGGCATCCGTGGAGATGGCCAAAACTGTGGAACGCAGGGGACTAGTCCCCGTGTGACAGGTAAAACAAGGGAATCCCCGCTAGCGTGACCTTCGAACCACACGAGGCACCAGGGGGAGAGTCCATGGCGGGGCGTAAGAAGCAGATCGATGGCCAGTTGAGCTTTGAGGCTCTTTGGGCGGCACCAGAGGAGGATCGCAATGAACAAGTATGGCGTACAAGCACAGAAGGCCTGGCAGCAAGCCAGTCCGACACACTATTCCCAGATCCCGGACCCGGACGAGTTCTTCACACAGTTGGGGGAGCAGGCAGCGGAGCAGATCGCGGAACTGCAAACGAAGCTGGCAGGCCCGGACCCGGCAGGGGAGAGCTACTTCGAGAAGGTCGGCCGGTTGAACGCAGCCAAGAACCAAGCCGAGGAAATAGTCAGCCACGACCTCCTGTCACCACCGGAGACGGACGAGGACGAGGAGAACGTGAATCCGGAGCTGCAGCAGTACCTGGATTGGAAGGCCGAAGCGGAGGACCTGCGCCGGCAACTGTAACCGGCCCACCGGACCGCTTCCGTCCGGCCTCCCAGGAAGACCTGGCGCCCTCCGGGGCCCGTACTCGGATCAAGGCGAACCTTGAAGCCCTCGAGGTACTGCACGCGCTGCAGAACGACAGCCGCCCCGCCACGGAAGCCGAAAGGGCAGTGCTGGCACGGTGGGGGAGTTGGGGAGCGCAAGGCGTCTTCCAGATATTCGATGAAAGCCGGGAGGAATACGCCGGGGACCGCCAGCACCTGCGCAGCCTCCTGACCGACGTCGAGTACGACGCCGCGCGGCGGACAACGATCAACGCCCACTACACCGACGCCGCCTACGTGCAGGCCATGTGGTCCGCCGTTAAGGAACTCGGTTTCGACGGCGGGAATGTGCTGGAACCAGGCTCCGGTGTCGGAACCTTCATCGGCTTTGCCCCCGACACTGCCACGATGACAGGTGTAGAGCTTGACCCCACCACGGCGGCCATCTCCCAGGCCCTCTACCCGGACGCCACGGTCCGTGCCGAGTCCTTCGCAGACACCAAACTGCCCACCGGACACTTTGACCTGGCGATAGGCAACGTGCCCTTCGCTAACGTCACCCTGCACGACCCCCGCCACAACGCGGGTGGCCACTCGATCCACAACCACTTCATTCTCAAGTCCCTGGAACTGACCCGCCCAGGCGGCTTGGTGGCCGTGCTGACCTCAAGCTTCACCCTTGACGCCACCAACCCGGCAGCCCGCAGGGAAATGAACCAGCTGGCCGACCTCGTGGGCGCAGTACGGTTGCCCACAGGCTCCCACCGCAAGGCAGCCGGCACCGACGCCATGACGGACCTGCTGATCTTCCGCCGCAGGGAACCCGGTCAGGAACCAGCCTCCACCCTCTGGGAAACCGTCACCGCCCGGCAGATCGACGGGAGCATCACCCGCCTGAACTCCTACTTCGATGAGCACCCCGAACGCCTCCTTGGGGATCTGCACGTCGGCCACGGCATGTACGGCGCAGAAACCCTGCAACTGACCTCAGACGATCTTTCGGCGGTCCCGGCCCGTCTGAACGCAGTCCTGGCCGACGTCGTAGCCGAAGCCAGGACCGCAGGAATGGTTGCCACCGAGCGCACCGCCGACCAGGACCGCCAGCGTGCCGCCTACGTCCCGGCAGCCAGCCACGAATGGGACGGCCACATCAGCGCCCACGACAGCGGCTTCACCGTTGTCGAAAACGGCTCCCACACCGAGCTTGCCGTACCCAAGACCCAAACCGCGGAACTCCGTGTCCTCCTTGGATTGCGCGATTCCGCACGGCAGCTGCTGACGGCAGAAGCCGAAAACCGCGATGACACCGCCGAAATCGACGCGCTGCGCGAGGAACTGAAAACCTCCTACAGCCACTACACGGACGCCTACGGGCCGATCAACCGCTTCACGCTCCGCAATACCGGGCGCGTCGACGAAGCCACGCAGGAGCCAATCCAGGCCCGAACCACACCACGAGCGGTGGCGCTCCTTACCCGCGACCCGTTCGGGCCGCTGGTCATGGCACTGGAAAACTTCGACGCCGGCACCCAGCAGGCTACCCCGGCAGCCCTGCTCTCAAGTCGCCAGGTCCAGCCCCGACGCCCGGTCCTTGGCGTGGACACCGCCGAAGAAGCCCTCACCGTCACCCTCGATACCGTGGGCGAGGTCGACCTGGACTACGCCGCCGGCCTGCTGGGCATCAATCGGGACGAAACCCGGGCAGCGCTGGGGCAGAGCATCTACGAGGTCCCCGGCACCGAAGAGACCTACCAGACCCGGGCCGAGTATCTGTCCGGGAACGTGCGGGACAAGCTCGATATAGCCAAAGCGGCCGCACTGTCTGATCAACGGTTCGCCGTCAACGTCCAGGCCCTCACACAAGCGGTCCCGCAGCCGCTGCGCATGGACGAAGTGGAAGCCCGCCTAGGCGCAGTCTGGATTGACGCCAGCACCCACCAGGAGTTCGTCCGGGAAATCCTGAACGACCCGTATGCCACCGTCTCCAACGCAGCCGGCTCCATGTGGGACGTCAAAGCCAACCGCCACACCCTCTCGGCCACCAGCAACTGGGGCACGCAACGGATGCCCGCCTCGGACATCCTGAAGCAGGTCCTCGAACAGCGCCCCGTCCGGGTAACCGATGAAGGCGAGAACAACCGCCGAATCCTGAACCCGACAGAAACCGCAGCAGCGCAGGAGAAAGCCCAGCTGCTGCAGGAGCGTTTCAGCGAATGGGTCTGGGAGGAACCAGAACGGGCTACCCGCCTCATTGACGAGTACAACCGGCGCTTCAACTCCATCGTGCTGCGCGACTACACCACCGAAGGCCAGAGCCTGACCCTGCCGGGCATGGCCAAGGACTTCTCACCCCGCCCGCACCAGCGAGCAGCGGTCGCCAGGATGCTCTCCGAACCGGCCGTTGGCCTGTTCCACCAGGTCGGGGCAGGCAAGACAGCTGAAATGGTCATGGGCGTCATGGAACTGCGCCGCCTCGGCATGGTGAACAAGCCCGCCGTCGTCGTGCCCAACCACATGCTCGAACAATTCGCCCGCGAATGGTTGCAGCTCTACCCACAGGCACGCGTGCTGGCAGCATCATCAGCGGACCTGGCCGGGGACAAGCGACGCCAGTTCGTCGCCCGGGCCGCGGCCAACGAGTGGGACGCCGTCGTCATGACCCGCACCGCGTTCCAACGCGTCAGCCTCAGCCCCGAAGCCGAGGCCGCCTACATGAGCGCCGAAGTCGCCCAGCTCCGCGCCGAGCTGGAGGCCGCCAAAGACAACGGCCAGGAGAACGGCAAGGCCAATTCCAGCATCATCAAACGGCTGGAAAAGGTGGTGCTCGCACAGGAGGAACGCCTCAAAGCCAAGCTGGACACCCCCGCGGATCCCGGCATCAACTTCGAGGAAACCGGGATCGACTACCTCGTCGTGGACGAGCTGCAGGACTACAAGAACCTGGAGACACCCAGCAACATCCCGGGCGCCTCGATCCAGGGCTCACAGCGGGCCACTGACCTTCACATGAAGGTCGAATTCCTCCGCGAACGCGAGGGCCACAGAGTCATGACCGGTGCGACGGCGACCCCCATCGCTAACTCCGTCACCGAAATGTACGTCATGCAGCGCTACCTGCGCCCGGACCTGCTCCGCAGCGCCGGGATCCAGGACTTCAACACATGGGCCGCAACCTTCGGCCAGGTTGTCGAGGAAATGGAACTCTCAGTAGCCGGCGGCGACCGGTTCAAACTCAAGAGCCGCTTCGCTAAATTCCAGAACGTCCCGGAACTGCTCAAGATGTTCCACACCTTCGCAGACGTCAAAACCGCTGAGGACCTGAACCTTCCGGTCCCGGCCCTTGCCGCCCGCCCAGGGGACGGTCTGCGGCAGCCGGCCATGATAGCCGTGGACCCCAGCGCTGAACTGCGCGACTACATCCAGGACATCGGGAACCGCGTGGAGCGTATCGAGCAAAAGCTGGTCGACTCCGAAGAAGACAACATGCTCAAAGTCTCCACCGATGGCCGCAAAGCAGCCCTGGACATGAGACTCGTCGACCCGACCCTGTGGCAGGGCGGCGCTACGAAGATCAGCCAAACCGCTGACCTGTTGGCCGAGGTCTACGAACAGCACAAGGACCGGATCTACACGGACACGGCCACCGGGGAACCAGACCTATTGCCAGGTGCCCTGCAACTGGTGTTCTGCGACTACGGAACGCCCTCAGACAGGTGGAACGTTTACGGCGAGCTCAAAGACCAGCTGCGCCGCCGCGGCGTCCCCGAACACATGGTGCGGTTCATCCACGAAGCCAAGAACGACGCAGAGAAGGGAAGACTGTTCGCGGCCGCCCGCTCCGGACAGATCGCAATCCTGATGGGCTCCACCTCGAAAATGGGTGTCGGCACCAACATTCAGAAACGGGCCGTGCACCTGGTGGACATGGACGCCCCATGGCGGCCGGATCACGTCGAGCAGCGTCACGGCCGCATCCTTCGCCAAGGCAACCAGAACCCCGAGGTCCGTATCTCCCAGGTTGTCACCAAGGAATCATTCGACTCCTTTATGTGGCAGGGACTGGAACGTAAGTCCCGGTTCATCAACCAGATCATGCGCGGCCGCCTCGACGTGAGGGAAATCGAAGACCTCGGGGACAACACCCTGAACTTCGCCCAGGCGAAAGCCATCACCAGCGGCAACCCGCTGGTGCTGGAAAAGGCCGTCGCAGACCAGGAACTGGCCCGCCTGAGCCGCCTGGACCGTGCATACAACCGCAACATGGTTGCGGTCGCACACACCAAACGCGGCGAACAAAGCGCAGCCGACGCAGCCGCTCAAGACCTGCCGCTAATCCATGCAGCCCTCGCACGCACCGTCGATACCAGTGCAGACGCCTTCAACGTCCGCATCGACGGCAAAACCCTGGACAACAGGGGCGACGCCGCAGAAGCGCTCCGAGCATGGGCAGGACGCCAAGGCCACCGGCTCATGAACCTCTACGGACATGACGAGCTCGGGACTATCGCCAACCTCGGTGGCCACGAACTGCGCGCCAAGCTCATGCCATCCCGAGACCTGGACCGGGCAACCGTCGAAGTGCGCATCGAAGGAGCGCCCAGGGCGACAACACAGCTCGCCCGCAAGGGCCTGCTCGCCGCCGACATCGGCACAATCCGGCAGCTCGAAAACAGGGTTTCCTCCCTGCCACGACTCGCGGCCGACATCGAAGGACGCCGACAGGAAGCGCTCTCCCGCGTCGAACAGGCCGACCAGGCCCTGGCGGAGCCCTTCAAGTACGCCGACGCCCTCAAAACGGCGCGGCAGGAAACCGCACGCATCGACCAGCTGATGGCCGACGCTGCCAAACCCACGGCGTCGACCGAGCCTCAACCAACAACCGACCTCGACCCCGAGCTGCAAAAGATTCAACAGATGCAAAGAGCTTCCTTCCCGCAACGACCAGGCACGTCCGCCGCTGCCGCTACGACGGCCCAGCAGCGGCCGCCAGAGCCACGGCAGCAGCGGCACACCGAATACGGGCGCTAAGGCCGGTCCTGGGACATGCGATATGCCCTGCACAGCCAACAGCTGTGCAGGGCTTTCTGCTAGCTGTCGCTGATGGACTCCAAAAGCCACTGCTCCGACAACGGGTCCCGCCGCAGCTGGAAAGTCCGCAGCGCCGACGTCGAGGTTCCCAGACGGACCTGTACCCGCCAATGCTCAATGTCCACGACGTTCCCGATACCGACTGGCACGGTCCGCTGTGTCTGCCACCAGGAATCCCTGCTGAACCACCTCAGCGGCTCCGCCGCCACAGCCCACACCCGCCCGTCGTAACGGACCGCCAGGGGAGTGCCGGCCGCCGTAAACCGGACTTCCACGGGAGCATCGAGGCTCGATTCACTTACTACTGCTGTCACGGTTGGTCCGCTCTCCCAAATTCCTGTTCATCAACTCTTCCCGGCGGGTGACCGCCGAACTCCACACCCAGGTCCGGTAGGTCACCGGACCGTCCTTCCACGTCACTTCCGCGGCTTTCGCCGTCCAGGCGTACACCTCGCCGTCTACCAGCTCCGCGCAGTTCGGGAACCGGATCCACGCCTTCACCGGGATTCCCGGATACCCGTTCTTGGCCGGGAAATGCTCGAAATCGAGCTCCTCCACCGTCAGCCCGATCGGGCAAGCACGGCGAGCGTACTGCGCCTACAGCTGGGTCGCTTGCTCCCGGTTCGCTAACACACCTTATCGAATATGTATTCGAATGACACGCCGAAAAAAATAGGGAGCATGCGGTATTGCATCTGATGCATGATCCAGGCAGTGTGGCGGCGTCTGAGTTGCTCCGTGATGCTACCGGCGACCACTGTCATTGTTGACTCCGCCGGGTTTTCCTGCATTTAATGCAGAAATAATGTGACAGGGGGTTGGTTGATGGGCTCCGGGAGTGCTTTTGAGGGGTCGGCGTCGCTGTTCTTGGTGCCTGGTGTGGCGTATCTGGACGCGGAGGAGTCCGTGTTCGAGGCGATGCTTGAGGGGTGGCGTGCCCAGCGGGTCGGTGGGCGGAATCTGCGCAGGCACACTGTGGTGACCGGACTCGGAATCGTCAGGCGGTTCAGGGAGGCGTCGGGCTTGTTTCCGTGGCATTGGACGCCTGCGGTGTTTGATGAGTGGATGGAGGACCTGGTGGCCGTGCGCCGGCGGGCACCGTCGACGGTGCGGAACTACCAGATCGCTGTCGGACAGTTCTGTGAGTTCATCTGTTCCCCGCTCTATGGGTGGGTTGCCCAATGCGAGGAGCGGTTCGGAACGCATCCGGTGCAGGTTTGCACGGAGTGGAACACGACCCGTCATCTGCAGGACTATGAGGGCCGCCCGCGGAGGCGGCCGATGACCAGGGACGAGGTGCAGCGGTTCCTTGATTACGCAGATGAGCAGGTCGAGGTGAGGCTTGCATCCGGCAGGAAAGGCGCGTTGGGTGCTTATAGGGATGCGTCGTTGTTCAAGGTTGCCTATGCCTGGGGTTTGCGAGCTCAGGAGGCAGCGTTGTTGGAGGTGACCGACTTCTATCGGAATCCGCATGCGCCCGAGTTCGGGAATTTCGGGATGCTGCTCGTCAGGAACGGGAAGTCTTCCAGGGGAGGGGCGCCCAAGCGCCGATCCGTTGCGACACTTCACGTGTGGGCTGCCGAGGCAGTGAAGGATTACGTCGAGAATGTGTGGCCGCTCGTGCGCAGTGAGTCTTCGAAGGCGTTGTGGGTCTCCGAGCGCGGTGGACATGTCAGCCCGGCCCATTTGAGTCGTCGGTTCGCGGAGTACCGCGACGATCTCGGGTTCGATCCGGTCCTCTCTCCCCACGCCCTCCGGCATAGCTATGTGACTCACCTGACGGAGGACGGCGTCGACCCGGTATTTATCCAAATTATCTGGGGCAGGAACCGGGGTGTCTTTGACGTGCAGCACGGGGCCCGTAACCGTGCAGTTCCGCGTGATGGAGGTGCTTATCTGAAGCTGTCCATCACACGGGATCGCGGGAGGGTTCATGCAGGTTCAACGAGTTTTGGTGTCCGGTTCGCCGCTTGAGTCGTGGACTGTGCTTGATGATCATGGTGTCGTTGAGCCGGTGGAGCGGTTTTTGGCTTACCTGACCGACGTCGAGAGGTCGCCGAACACGCTCAAGGCGTATGCGCATGATCTCAAGGATTGGTTCGTCTTTCTTCGCCACCGCGGCATTGATTGGCGCCAGGTGAGGCTGGAGAACGTCGGCGAGTTCGTCGCTTGGCTGCGGCTTCCGCCTGCCGGGCGCGCCGCTGACGTGACGCTGCTGCCATCGGCTTCCCATCACTGCGGGCCGGGCACGTTGAACCGCAAGCTCGCGGCCGTGAGCGGCTTTTACGTGTTCCACTCCCGTCACGGGGTCCCGCTGGGCGACCTTGTCACCGAGTTCGAAACGGTCCGGTACCGAAGAACGGGATGGAGACCGTTCCTTGCTCACCTTGCCGGGGACAGGCCGCAGCGGCGCAGGATCGTGAAGCTGCGTGAGCCGAAGAGGTTGCCCACGGTCCTGCCTGCGGCGACGGCTCAAGCAGTGCTGGATGCGTGCACGCGGCTGAGGGACCGGTTCCTGTTCGTCCTGCTCTGGGAGTCGGGAATCCGTATCGGCGAAGCACTCGGACTAAGGCATGAGGACATTGCAGTCGCCGAGGGCGAGCTGACGATCCGCCGTCGGGTGAACGCCAACCGTGCCCGGGCGAAGTCCGTTTCGCCGCGCACGATACCGATCGGCGCGGACGTCGTGCGGCTCTACGGCGACTACCTTCACGAGGAATACGGAGATCTGGACAGCGACTACGTGTTCGTGAATCTGTGGGCGGGCCCCCGCGGCCGCCCGATGGGCTACGCGGCAGTCTATGACCTGGTGAAGCGGCTGCGCCGGGACACTGGAGTGGATTTTGACCCGCACTGGTTCCGCCACACCTATGCCACCCGCTTGCTACGAGCCGGGACACCCATCGAAGTGATCAGCAGCCTGCTTGGCCACGCATCGGTCGCAACCACCATCGACGTCTACGGCCACCTCACCGTTGAGGACGCCCGCCGCGCCCTCGAAAAGGCAGGGCTGCTGACCGGAAAAGAGGTCACCTGGTGAGCTCCCTCGCACTGAATGAAAACGAGGACGGTTGCGGTCTGTTGGCTAAACTCATGGCCACCGTCCGGCCCGAATTCAGACCCGAAATCGTGATCCCGGCCCCAGGCTCCCTCGTCTTCAACACCGAGCCCTGCCGGATCGACGAGTGTGAACGGCAACGTACGGTGAAAGGGTTCTGCAAAAGCCACTACAAGCGCTGGCTGGACCAAGGACGCCCCGAATGGGAGTCATTCCTCGCCAGCCCCGGCCCATTACCCGTAGGCGACGGCCCCTTGGCGGCATGCACCGTCACCTGGTGCCGCTTCGGTTCGGCCAGACGCGGCCTCTGCGTCAGCCATCACGGGTTCTTCAGTCGTTCCAGCGAGACCGACGTGATTAAGTGGCTCGCTACCCTCTCACCCGAGCCGGTCATCGAGCGGCCCGAATGCAGGCTCGCGTTCTGCGACCTCTGGGCCCAAGGCAACTCGCCGTTGTGTCTGAACCACAAGTCCCGCTGGCACGCCATTGGCGCACCGGATATCGACGAGTTCGTCGCCCGGTGCGAAAGCGTGGGCCTGGACCGGTTCGATTTCCGATGCCTGGCAGATCGTCCCCAGCTGCGGCTTGAGCTCCAGCACGCCATGCAATGCCGCCACGATGAACGCCGGGCCAGTACCCGCTCCTCCGTTGTGACGCCCGTGATCCGGCTCGTCTCCGACAGCGGCGTCACCTCGCTGCTGGACTGGAATCTTGACCAGTGGGCAGCGTTCTATATCGCCGGCCGGGTGGGCCGCAGTCACCGCCACAACGGGCAACTTGCGTTCCTGCGCTTTGCCTACACCCGGCTCGAAGACCTCGTCGCCGGCACCGGCTGGGAGTCAGAGTATTCCCGCGACGCCTGGGCCCTGCACCGCCTCGGCTACACCGACACCCGCGGCACCCTCCGCTTCGACAAGATCCCGCAACCGTGGCTGCGCCCCCTGGCAAAACGCTTCATCCGATGGCGGCTGACCAGCGGCAGGGAAATCATCCAAGGGCGCGTCGACATCCTCGCCCTGAACCGATTCGCCGCGTTCCTCGCCCGCACCATCCCCCACTCCGACGGCCCGGACTGCATCGACCGCGGCATCCTGGAACGCTTCCTCGCCGAGCTCGCCCGGGACAAACGGGCAGTAATTTCCCGTGGCCGCGACGTCAGCTCCCTGAACGCCTTCTTCGCCGCGATCCGCCGCCACGACTGGGCCAAAGACCTGCCGGCATCGGCGAACTTCTACCCTGAAGACTTCCCACGACCAGCCAAACGACTGCCCAGGGCCCTGGCCGATCACATCATGGCGCAACTGGACCAACCCGAAAACCTCGGCAAATGGACCAGCCCCGACAGCCGGCTACTCACCCTGATCCTAATGCGCTGCGGACTGCGCGTCGGGGACGCCTGCAACCTCGCTACCGACTGCGTGGTCCGTGACGGTGACGGCGCCCCCTACCTGCGCTATATGAACCGGAAGATGAAACGCGAAGCCCTCGTACCCCTCGATGAGGAAGTCCACGCCGCCATCCTCGATCAGCAGCGACGCGTCCGCGAACGATTCCCCGACGGCAGCAACTGGTTGTTCCCGGCCCCGAAGATGAACCCCGACGGAGCAAAACCGCTCACCACGCACTCCTACCGCGGACAGCTTGAAGACTGGCTGGAACGCTGCGACATCCGCGACGAACACGGACAAGAGGTGCGCCTGACCCCACATCAGTGGCGCCACACCTTCGGGACAACACTGATCAACCGCGACGTTCCCCAGGAAGTTGTCCGGGTCCTCCTCGACCACACCTCGGCGGAGATGACCGCCCACTACGCCCGGCTGCACGACACAACCGTGCGCCGCCACTGGGAGGAAGCCCGTAAGGTCAACATCAACGGCGACACCATCACCATTGACCCGCAAGGACCACTCGCCGAAGCCAGCTGGGCCAAACAACGCCTCGGTCGCGCAACACAGAGCCTGCCGAACGGATTCTGCGGGCTGCCGGTTCAGAAGTCCTGCCCGCACGCCAACGCCTGCCTGACCTGTCCCATGTTTGTCACCACCGCCGAGTTCCTCCCCCAGCACCAAGAGCAGCGCCGCCAGACCGTCCAGATCCTGTCCGCCGCCGAAGCCCGCGGACAGACCCGGCTCATCGAGATGAACCAGGCAGTACTGCACAACCTGGACCGCATCATTGACTCCCTCGACGACACCGCACCCGACGAGGCCGCCGGATGAACCGCTCCGACAACAGCCGGCACCTGGTCAAAGCTGCACAGCAGCGCGCGGCGCTCACCAGGTCCAAAGCCGTCCAAGCGCTGCGCACCCTTCATGCGGAAGGCCGCCCGGTCACTTTCGACGCCGTCGCCAGATACGCCCGGGTCTCCCGGTCCTGGCTTTACACCCAGCCCGACCTCCGCGCCGCAATCGAACGCCTCCGCCAAAACCAAGCCGCCCCGGAGCCCACACCGGAATCCCGGCCACAGCGGGCAAGCGAGGCCTCGCTACGGCAACGACTAGAAGCGGCCAACGACAGAATCAGACGACTCAACGACGAGAACCAACGACTGCGACAGCAACTCGCACACGCCCTCGGACAACGCCGCCAAAGTCCATCACCAGACCCCGCGACCATCCCGAATCCATAACGGATCCACGAGAATGGAAGGACAGCCAATGCCACCGTCATGCACGTCCCGGACACACCCACCAACACAAAACCGCAGGCCAGAGGCACACCAGCCCGACGGGCTCAAGATAATGCAACGACAGGTCGGACATGCCTATCAGTCAACGACGGGTCTTTACACTGCCGTCAGCGGCGCTTTCGCGAACAAGATGATGCGAAACGCCGTCTCTGGCCTCCTTGAGGCCGCCAATAACCGGAGGGGAAGCGAATGAACGCCTTGGATTACGAGTGGCGTCTGCGTGAAGTCATGGCGACCAGGGGTTTATTCAGCACCACCAAGCTGATTCCTCTGCTCAACGAGCGGGGCATCCACCTATCGGCCAGCCAGGTCTACCGCCTGGCCGCAGAGAAGCCTGAACGGCTGAACCTCCAGGTCCTGGTGGCTCTGATGGACGCTCTGGACTGCAACGCCGATGATCTCATCGGCAAGATCGTGGTGCCTGCCAGCCGTCGGGTGACCGGCACTGAGCAGTCGGCGTCGGCGGAGTCTGGACTGAATGTTTTGAAGGAGAAAGGCTTCCGGCCGCGACGTGCCTCGGTCCTTCCGCCAAGCAGCGAGTAGAAAGTGTCATGAGATCTGGAAGTCTGTCTCCTCGGGAGACCGCAGAGGCCTGCCTCGCCTGCGGAGTGCCCGCCGGGGGCGGGCATGCTGCCGGGGTCGGTGTTGTTTGCGTGGGCTGTTGGGAGGTCGCCCTGCCGGCAGCAACAACACGGCTGTGCGATCGGGTCCATGGCCTGCTTGAAGACCTGCACCCGGTCTCCCCTCCGGTGGTCGCGCGGGCTGTGGAGGCAGCCCTTCCGGATCCGGAAGACCGCCTGCGGGTATGGTTTGAACTCGGGATCCGCGGTCTTATCCCGAACGGCCAGTCAGGCCGCCGAAGCCTGAAGCTTCTGGCCCTTGTCCAGGAATTGCGCCGCGTCGGAGTTACGCTGTCGCTGAGCGGCTCACCCTCACACGGTGTCTGCGGTCAATGCCGGAACACAAGAGGGCTCCGTGGCCGGCGAAAGGGCATTCCCCTGTGCGGGGGCTGCTGGGCGGGGTTGCCGCCCTTGCTCCGTCCCTGCTCGCGCTGCGACGACGTGGACTACCTGAGCAGTCCCAGCCGTCCAAGGCTCTGCCGTGAATGCCTGTTCCACGACAAAGTCTGTGACGTGTTCAGCCAGGACGTCCTGCGGAAACAACCATCGCTTGCCGGCGCCCGTGACGCCCTCCTTGCCGCAGACACAACGCACTGGAGCCAGTTCTTCGGCGGAGTGACGACCTGGCCCATTCTCAAGAAGATGCTCGCCGAAGGCGATGTCATAACCCACGAATCGCTTGATTCCTACGGAACACCGTTTCAGATCAAGATACTTCGGTCCTTCCTCGTCACGACCGGGGCGCTGCCCGCACGTGACGAGCGCGTTGTCACCCTCGAGGCCTGGATCGCCAACGCGGCTGACCAGATTGACCGTGATGAGGACCGGCGGTCCTTCGTAAGATTCGCCCGCTGGCGTCATCTGAGGCAGGCACGTCAGAAGGCCCTCACCGAGTCCCAACTCGGGTGGCGCCGACGTGAACTCATCCTCGTTTCACGGTTTCTGCACTCGCTCCACTCCAACGGGTCCACCCTCCAAATCGCCACACAGGCCCACATTGATATCTGGCTCGCCGCGGGGAACAAAGACCGCACACGAATACGCCCCTTTCTCCAATGGTGCCGGGACAATTCCATCACCGGCATCGTGCACTTCCCGGTCCTGCCCACCCCGTCGTTGCCGAAGACCGCCGCACTGGCAGAAGACCAGAGGCAAAGGCTCCTGCATGAGGTCCTTGACCCGTCGGTGGAACTGGACCCCGGCCTTCGTCTCGCAGCAGGGCTCGTACTCGTATATGGATCAAGACCGCACGAGCTCGCGGGACTGCGACTGCGCGATTTCGTCGATGACCACGACACGATCCACATCCGTTTCGGTTTGGAGCCCCTCCAGCTTCCGGAAGCGCTAAAAATCTACGCCCGTGCGGCCATAGCGGAACGCTCAGTGGCACGATTTGGCGGCATCAGCGAAGACCACGAATGGCTCTTCCCCGGGCCGATCCACGGCCGGCCGGTTACTACCTCAACCCTGACCCGATGGCTCCGCGCGATCGGACTGGAACCGGCGCCAGCGCGCAGTACCGCCATGGGCCAACTTGCGATGCAACTGCCCCCGGCCATACTGGCCCGGCTGACCGGCATCACCGTGGCAAGGGCTGCCGTATGGCACGCGGCGACATCGGCCAGCCAGGCACGCAATCTCCCGGACGCTCCCCGGCACTAAGCTATTACGCGAGGTACGGGGGTACCTCTCGGCCGCTGGTTGAGTATGCGGAAGGGGCCCGACCATCGCGTTCTTTGCGGAATGCGCCGGCTGCAGCACTCAGGAGCGGACGAGCCGGGCGATGGCGTCGGAGGCTTCCTTGATCTTGATGTCTGCCTGCTCCCCGCCGAGCTTGGCGGCGTCGATGACGCAGTGTTTGAGGTGGTCATCGAGGAGTCCGAGTGCGACGCTTTCCAGTGCCTTGGTGAGGGCCGAGATCTGGGTGAGGATGTCGATGCAGTACTTTTCCTCGTCGACCATGCGGTGGATGCCGCGGGCCTGGCCTTCGATGCGTTTGAGGCGGGCAAGGTATTTGCTTTTGTCACCGATGTAGCCGTGGGTGGTGTGGCACGACTCTGTGGTGGCCTCGGCGGGAGTGGTGGTTTCCATGGCGGTGTCCTTTGTCTTCAGGTTTTTGTTTGATGGTTGCAGAGTCAGTGCTTCAGGGCCGCATTTGTGCTGGTTTCGGGCCGCAGGTCCAGCCGGCGCAGGAGCTGGGCGTTGAGGGCGACGACGATCGTGGACAGCGACATCAGGATCGCGCCGACCGACATCGGCAGGACGAAACCGACCGGAGCGAGGACGCCCGCGGCCAGCGGTACGGAGATGAGGTTGTACCCGGCCGCCCACCAGAGGTTCTGTTTCATCTTGCGGTAGGAGGCGCGGGACAGTTCGATCACGGACAGCACCGAGCGGGGGTCATCGCTGGCGAGGATCACCCCGGCCGAGGCGATGGCGACATCGGTGCCGGCGCCGATGGCGATGCCGACGTCGGCCTGGGCGAGGGCGGGGGCGTCGTTGACGCCGTCGCCGACCATCGCGACCTTCCGACCCTCGTGTTGGAGTTCCTTGACTTTCTCAGACTTGTCTTCGGGGCGGACCCCGGCGAAGACACGGTCGATGCCGAGCTCGGCGGCGACCGATTGGGCGACAGCTTCGGCGTCGCCCGTGATCATGACGACCTGCACGTTCAGTGCGTGCAGCGCCTGGACGGCCTGGCGGGATTCGTCGCGGACCTCGTCGGCGAGTTTCAGGGCGCCGATGACCGCACCTTTGGCCAGGACGTGCAGGATGATCGCGCCCTCCGCGCGCCAGGAACCAGCAATAGTCAGCTCGCTGCCGTTTTCCTGCTCCAGGAGGTTGGGTCCGCCGACCTGGATGCGGGTGCCGTTCACGATGGCGGTGACGCCGACTGCCGGTGACGATACGAAACCGGACGCTTTCGGGATGGCGAGTCCGCGGCTCTTTGCCGCATTGACGATCGCCCGGGCCAGTGGGTGCTCGGAGTCGGCCTCGGCGGCCGCGGCCAGGGCCAGGATCTCCTCCTCGCTGTGGTCGCCGGTGGTTTCGACGGCGGTGACGGTGGGCTCGCCCTTGGTGAGGGTGCCGGTCTTGTCGAACAGGACCGTGTCCACGGTGCGCATGCTCTCGAGCGCGAGCCGGTCTTTGATCAGCACGCCGCCGCGGGCGGCGCGTTCGGTGGCGATGGAGACGACGAGTGGAATCGCCAGGCCGAGCGCGTGGGGGCAGGCGATGACCAGGACGGTGATGGTCCGTACGACACCGAGGTCGGGCAGGCCGATCATGGTCCAGACGATGGCGGTGATGACGCCGGCGCTGAGCGCGAACCAGAACAGCCAGGCCGCGGCAGTGTCGGCCAGGCGCTGGGCGCGGGAGCTGGAGTTCTGCGCGTCGGTGACCAGGCGCTGGATTCCTGCCAGGGCGGTGTCCTCGCCGACGGCGGTGATCTCGATCCGCAGCCCGGAGTCGGTGGCGACGGTTCCGGCGACGACGTGGGCTCCTTCACTGCGGCGCACGGTGCGTGACTCGCCGGTGATCATTGACTCGTCCATGCTTGCCGAGCCGGAGACGATCTTGCCGTCTGCGGGCACCCGGCCTCCCGGACGAACGACGACGGTGTCGCCGAGCTGCAGTTCCGAGGGCGGTACCGGCACGGTCGTATCGCCGTCGACGCGTTCGGCTTCATCGGGCAGGAGGGCGGCCAGGGAGTCCAGCGCAGAGGTGGTCTGGGCGAGGGAGCGCATCTCGATCCAGTGGCCCAGGAGCATGATCACGACCAGCAGCGAAAGTTCCCACCAGAAGTCGAGATCGTGAGGCAGCAGGCCAAGGCTTGCACCCCAGGAGGAGAGAAAAGCGACGGTGATCGCGAGGGCGATAAGGAGCATCATCCCGGGCTTGCGGGAGTGCAGTTCATCCACGGCACCGGTGAGGAACGGCTTGCCGCCCCACACATACAGGACTGTGCCCAGGATCGGGGAAATCCACGGGACCCAGGCCACATCGGGAAGCGTGTATCCGAGGATCGTCGAGAACATTCCGGAGAAGCCCACCACCGGGACCGCCAGGACCAGCATGATCCAGAACAGCCGCCGGAACTGCCCGACGTGGTCACCATGCCCACCGTGGCCGGACATGTCGTGCCCACCATGGCCGGCCATGTCGTGACCGGTGTGACCGGACTCGGCCTCAGCGGTGGGGTGTTCTGGCACGGTTGAGACGGTGCCGTCGTGGTGATGGGCGTGCGCGTCCGGGCCGGCAGGGCCGGGGTGCATTCCGTGGCCGCCGTGTTCCTGGTGCTCGTTCATGGTTTTTACCCTCTGGCTGGTCGGGGTACGGTCGGGATGGGTTTCTGACAAAAGTGGTCGGGGTGGTGCCG
>NZ_AUPJ01000243.1:0-38611 GCF_000427315.1 Arthrobacter sp. TB 26 | reverse complement strand
CCCCGAGATGCTCAGGCGGCTGTGGCGTACTTAGCCGGGTCGGCGTCGAACAGGGGTCCGCAGCCTGCGCAGCAGAACCAGTAGCGGTTGCCCTCGTAATCGCGGAAGAGGCCTGCGGATTCGGCGTCGGCCTTGACGACCTGGCTTCCGGTCATGACGGGGCACTCGGCGAGGTCCTCGCTGCCGGCGCCGAGGAGGTTCTCGGCCGACGCGGGCATGGCGGCGGCGAGGGCCTTGTCGGTTTCGGTGGCGGTGGTGCTGCAACAGCTGTTGCTCATGGGAGGGGTTCCTTTCGGGGGAACGGGGAGCGCTCGGATGAGCTGAGGAGACTAATGACTACAATATACCCCTAGGGGGTATATTTCAAAGGACTGGACACCCGGGGAGGTCCCCGCTGTCAGTCACGGGCGGGCTGTGTTGCGGTGCGCGGTTTTTAGCACATAATTGTTCCTTCTTTGGGTGGGGGATGGTCAGACGCTCTGCAGCTGCCGCACGGGAGTGTGCGGTGCTGTAATGGGCGCCGTGGTCTTCGCCGTGGACTTGAAGGACCGCAGGCGAAGGCTGTTGCTGACCACGAATACGCTGGAGAACGCCATGGCGGCTCCGGCGAGCATCGGGTTCAGCAGTCCGAACGCGGCCAGCGGAATGGCTGCGACGTTGTAGGCGAAGGCCCAGAACAGGTTTGTCTTGATGGTGCCCAGGGTCTTGCGGGAGAGACGGATGGCATCGGCGGCGGAGCGGAGGTCCCCGCGCACCAGGGTGATGTCTGCGGCTTCGATCGCGACGTCCGTCCCGGTGCCCATCGCCAGGCCAAGGTCGGCCTGGGCGAGGGCCGCGGCGTCGTTGACGCCGTCGCCGACCATCGCCACGATTTTCCCTTCGGACTGCAGGCGGGTGACGACGTCGACCTTGTCTTTGGGCATCACTTCGGCAATGACCTCGGTGATTCCGACCTCGGCCGCGACCTGCTCGGCGACTGCCCGGTTGTCTCCGGTCAGGAGCACCGGGGTCAGTCCGAGCGCTTTGAGTTGGGCGATCGCCTCGGCGCTGGTGGCCTTGACCGCGTCGGCGACGACCAGCACTGCGCGGGCCTCACCATCCCAGGCGACCGTGACTGCGGTCTTGCCTTGGGATTCCGCGGTGGCCTTTGCGAGGGCGAGCGTGCCGGGAAGGTTCAGGGACCAGTCCGCCAGCAGGCTCTCGCGCCCGACGAGCACGGCATGGCCCTCGACGGTGCCCTGGACGCCCTTGCCTTCGACGTTCGTAAACGACTCCGGTACCGGAAGCGATCCGATCTGCTGGGTTGCGCCCTTGGCGATGGCCTGGGCGATCGGGTGTTCGGAGGCGTCCTCCAATGCGCCGGCCAGCCTCAGGACGTCCTCGCGGGAGGTTCCGTCGGCGGTGAACACGTCGAGCAGGGTCATCTTGCCGGTGGTGACGGTTCCGGTTTTGTCGAGCACGATCGTGTCGACCTTGCGGGTGGACTCGAGTATTTCCGGGCCCTTGATCAGGATGCCCAGCTGGGCGCCCCGTCCGGTGCCGACCAGTAGCGCGGTCGGCGTTGCGAGCCCGAGGGCGCAGGGGCAGGCGATGATGAGGACCGCGACGGCGGCCGTGAACGCGGCGCTGAGCGGGAAACCGGCACCGATCCAGGCACCCAGCACCACGACAGCCACTGCGATGACGATCGGCACGAAAATCCCGGAGACCTTGTCGGCAAGGCGCTGGACCTCGGCCTTGCCCGACTGGGCGTCTTCGACGAGCCTTGCCATTTGTGCCAGCTGGGTGTCCGAGCCGATCCGGGTGGCGCGCACGACCAGGCGCCCGCCGGCGTTGACGGTCGCGCCGGTCACGGCGTCGCCCTCGCCGACTTCGACCGGGATTGACTCGCCGGTGAGCATGCTCGCATCCACCGCCGAGGTGCCCGAGACGATCACCCCGTCCGTGGCGATCTTTTCTCCCGGGCGGATGACGAACTCGTCGCCCACCGAGAGCTGCTCAACGGGGATCCGGGTTTCGACCCCGTCCCGGAGCACCGCGACTTCCTTGGCCCCCAGCCCCAGCAGGGCCCGCAGGGCGGCCCCTGCCTGGCGCTTGGACCGCTTCTCGAAGTAACGGCCGGCCAAGATGAACATGGTCACTCCGGCGGCGACTTCCAGGTAGATGTTCCCGGCCCCGTCCGAGGGGCTGATCGTGAAGGAGAACCCGTGGGTCATGCCCGGCGCTCCGGCGGTTCCGAAGAACAGTGCGAAGAGTGACCACAGCAACGCAGCGGACGTGCCGACCGAGACCAGCGTGTCCATCGTGGCCGCGCCGTGGCGCAGGTTGGTCCACGCGGCCTTGTGGAACGGCCAGGCCGCCCACACGATCACGGGAGCGGCCAGCGTCAGGGACGCCCACTGCCAGTAGTTGAACTGCAGCGCCGGGGTCATGGCCATCGCGATGACCGGCACGGACAGCACGATGGAAGCGATCAGCCTGTTCCGCAGCGATGTCAGCTCCGTGTCGGGCTGCTCCGCATCGTCGTTCGCCCGCTGGGCCCCTTTTGGCGTGGGGAGCGCCGCCGTGTAACCGGTCTTTTCGACCTCGGCGATCAGGGCCAGCGGGTCCAGCCCGGCGGGGGTGGTGATCTTCGCCTTTTCAGTGGCGTAGTTCACGGTCGCGATCACGCCGTCGAGCTTGTTCAGTTTCTTCTCGATCCGCATCGCGCAGGAGGCGCAGGTCATCCCTCCGATCTCAAGTTCGATGATGTTGCCCAGCGTTTGCGGCTGGGCCGATGGTGCAGACATGGGTCCTCCTTGAGTGGTGCGCTTCCTGATCACTTGTTGGGCCAGGTGCGCGGCGTCTGTGGTGGTCAGTGGCCGGAATGTCCGGCAGACCCGCCCGGATCCGCGGATTCGGCGGGCACGGCGGACTTGCCCGGAGCGGCGGGCTGAGCGGCCGTGGTTCCGGTGGCGTTGAGGACAAATTCGGCCGTGTGGACCTGTCCGTCGACCTGGAAGTCCAGGTAGAGCAGGTAGCGGCCCGGGGTCGGGGCCTCGGTCATGAATTCCACGTCCGGGCCGGAGACGACGCCGGGGAGGGGTTCGGCGCCCTCGGGGTGGACGTGCAGGTAGGCCAGGTCCCCTTCGCGCAGGGCGACAAGGTGTCCATAGGAACCCAGGTACGGCTGCAGTGTGGTGACCGGTTTCCCGTCACGGCTCACGGTGACCTTGAGCATGGCGTGTTCGCTGGCGCTCAGCGTGCCGGTGAGGTCCACGGTGTAGCCGTCGACCGTGTCCGTGGCGGATACCGGAGCCGGCGCGGCGGGGGTGAATTCTCCGGCCGCCTGGACCGTGCGGGTCAGGGTGATGTTCTGTCCCGTTGCTGCCGGGACGATGTCCGCATAGACCCGGTAGCTGCCGGCGGCGTTCCATTTCCAGGGCAGTGACCATACGCCATGGGCATCCATGGTGGGATGTACGTGGCGGAACTGGGTCCCGTCCGTGCGCACCACGATCAGGTGGAGTTTCTTGTCGTGGGAGGTCTCGAAGTCGGTCACCGGCTTTCCTCCGGCGTCGGAGATCGTGAACGAGAGTGTTCCCTCCTGACCTGCCGCGCCGGGGGAGGAGACATCCGCCAGGATGAACCCGTCCTGCTCCATCGACAAGCCCTTCACTGACGCTGCCGGCTGTGAGTCGCTGCTGTCCATGACATGACCTTCCGTTGACTGTGACCAGGCCGCCACCGTCGCTGCGGGGACCACTGCGCCTGCGGTAGCAAACGAGGCCGTGAATAATGCCGCCAGTCCCACTCCAAAGAGGCCGAGCTTTAGGGGGACCTTCACGGGACACGCACCGCCGCGTAGCCGGCGTCGTCGACGGCCGCGAGGACTGCTGCGTCGTCCAGCCCGGCCTGGCTGGTCACGACAAGCTTGCCGGTCTTGGCGCTCACCTCAATCAACTGGACACCTGCCATCTGGCCGACCTCTTCCCGGATCGACAGCTCGCAATGACCGCAGGTCATTCCGGTCACCTGGTATTCGCTCGTTGTCATCAAATTCTCCTCAAAGGGTTCGAAATATACCCATAGGGGGTACTGGTATGCTCAATGATATACCCCCATGGGGTATTCCCGTCAAATGTGGACATCAACGAATCGAGGCAGACATGACTGAGACAGGCATCGCCATCATCGGGGCCGGAGCCGCCGGACACAGCGCAGCGACGACACTGCGCCAGGAGGGCTACCAAGGCTCAATCACTGTGGTGCACGCCGACCACCAGGGCCCCTACAACCGCACCCTGGTCAACAAGGCCGTCCTCCAGGGGCTGCTGACCCCGGAGCAGATTGCCCTCCCCACCCTGGACGGCCTGGGCATCAACGTCGTGGCAGACCGTGCGGTTGCGCTGGACGCGGACCGGCGCGCTGTCCGACTCGACCAGGGCGGCGGCCTAACCTACGGCGCGGTCATCATCGCCACTGGCGCCAAACCGCGCCAGACGGTCGTCCATACTGAGGGACTCCGGGGGCGCGTGTTCACCATCCACACCACCGAAGACGCAACACGCATCCGCGACCGGCTCAGCACCGGAACGCCGGAGCAGATCAGCGTGACGATCCTCGGTGCCGGCTTCATCGGTGCCGAAACGGCCAGCTACCTGACCGACATCGGAGTCAACGTCGACCTCGTCTCGCGGGACATAACCCCGCTGACCGGAGCCGTCGGCCAGGACATTGGACAAAGCATCACCGAGCTGCACCACAAACACGTCAGAACCCACTTCGGACGCGAGATCATCAAGGTATCGGGCAATTCGCACACAGTGACCGTCCTGCTCGATGACCAGACGACTCTGACCAGCGAGATAGTGATTGTCGCGCACGGCACAGTCCCGTCGACGGACTGGATCGGCAACCCGACCGGAGGCGGAATCGTCGTTGATGATCGGCTGCGCGCTGAGACCATCGAGCACGGATACGCCGCCGGGGCCGTCGCCGTTCATCGGAGCCTGGCCGGTGTCGGCTACCGTATCGACCACTGGGACGCCGCAGCCGCGCAAGGCGCTCACGCCGCAAGGGCCTTCCTGCACGACCACTACGATGCCCCCGATCCGGGACCATACGTCCCCACGACCGGTTTCGCACTCCAGCTATATCGCACATCAATCGCTGCCTTCGGAGCGTTGCTTCCTCACAGCAGGCAAGAGTCGACCGACCTTGAACCGGCAGGCAGCCACACGACCGCGTTCTTCAGCGACGACGGCCGCATGCACGCGATCGCGGGAATCAATGCCGGGCGGACCCTCCACAGCATGCGAAGCAACCTCAATCGTCCGTAACACAGCCCGGTGTTATTCCGATATCGGAATAACCGCGGCCTCGGCATAACCGGTGAGGGGGGGGCGGGGCCCATGCGGCACACCCCCTGCGGGCCTATTTTCTCGCCGTGGAATGCTGTTCCCATGGCGGGGGCCGCGGCCGCTCTCCGCGAGAGAGTCAACCCGCATCGAGCCAGGGCTCGGATAATGACGAGTAGCGCTGACTCCGTCGACTTCGGAGAGCTATTCGTTCAAAAGCCACTCCGCAAACTACCGATACCGCATGGCCTCCTTCCAGTGTGAAGCCAGGGTCCGACAAGCGCGCAAAGATCGGACCGGTTCCCCATGGTCCAAGCCGAAGCGCTGCCGGGTAGCCGGCCGTCGTGGTCGGGTTCTTTTCAGCCGGGACGACACACGTTTGGTGTGCGGGGCGGAGTTCCGGAGCGATGGCACCGTGAGCCCGTGGGTAGGTTCCAAGGCGCTCGGGGGCTACCAGCGTGGTCACGGGCGGTGACAACCACAAGCTGCAGGGCGGCTGTCAATCACCACACACCAACCGCGAAACCCACGCCACGCAATGCACGGCAAGACAGTGCCGGAAAACCCGCGTAAAGACAAGGAAGTACTTTGTATGCGTAATATCAAAATGATATCATTATAGTATCAACAAGATATGGAGTGGGTGGGCTCTGCGGACACAGAACCCACCCTTGCCAAGCGACTCTCATCCCTACGCAATAAGGAGAACAGACCATGACCGCAACAGATGTACTGACCGGCCAGCTTGACCTTCTAACCCTACTTGAACTGGAAACCCCGCCAACGGCTCCGCTGCACTTCACCGTGGGTCACTACCACCCTGATGAGCTGGACGAGGCATACGCATACCGAGCCAAGAGCGAGGGGTTGATGGGAGTCTCCAACTGGAGCCGTCAATGGAATGAAGTACAGACGGGCCGGAACGTGGCAGACGGATCCGCGCACCGCACCTTCACCTACGGGGCAGACCTCCGCTGCAATGAGCACTGGCGCAACCCGGAGTGCCAGTGCCTGGGAGACCTCCCGTACCGCGTGTACTGCCACGACTGCGACTGGTGGGGAGGAATCCACCAGAACGAAAACCACGCCGTGGAAGACATGCTCAACCACTGCTGGGTCGGCTGGCAGGACCTGCCATGCGTCACGTCATCCATGAAACCCAACGGGGGATACAAGTTCAAAATCCCCGAAGACTACCCCAAGGAATGGCAATACCCTGGCGCTCCCGTACGGACGGCAAGGACGCCCATGAGCGGCCGCCACGTCCCCGGACGCAGCCCCTGGGGAGGGTACGACGTCGGAGTCATCGAAGCCGGCGAATAGCCAAAGGAGGGTGGGGCCGGAATGGTCCCACCCTCCTTTGTTTTCGCAACAAAAGAACGGCCAACACTAGGCAAAGTAGTATCAGAGTGATATCATAATAGTATCAAGTAAGCAGGCGGACGAAACCAGAATCGACAACGAGATGGAGCCGATACCGATGACGATCACCGTTTACACCAAGCCGGGATGCGTGCAGTGCGATGCCACCGAGCGGGCCCTGGACAAGAAGGAGATCGCTCACCGGACCATCGATATCTCCACAGACACGGAAGCACTCGCCCGGATCAAGGCACTGGGCTACCTGCAAGCTCCCGTCGTTGTCACCGATCAAGACCACTGGTCCGGATTCCGGCCAGACAAGATCGAGGAACTGGCTCAGCTGGTCGCTTAGCCGGAACCCCAACAACCTGCAGAAGCTGCGGACACAGCACCTGCCGGAACCCCCTTCCTACGCAAGGAGAACATCATGAAGAAGCGCACACTGACAGCCGGCCCCAGCGCCGAAAGCACCGACTCAGACACACTGAACGTGACCATCACGGTCCGCGAATCCTCCGAACTCCGCGCCAACGTCACCATCAGCCGCGACGGTTTGGAATCGTGGGTACGGGCACACCACGAAACACCCGTCATCACCACTGCCCGACTCCACCAGTACATCGACGTCATGCACGGTTCCGGGATGCTTCCCACGACCACCGCCAAGACTTTCGGACGCGAACACGAAGTGACCGACGTCGAGCCGCGGGTCTTTGACCGGCGAGCCATCGATTCAGGAATCTACGGGGACCAGCACGCGGAAACACTGCTGAAAGCCAACCCCTTCCTCGTGTGTTCGGACCAGCTGCCGGAGCTGCACGACATTGACGACCACCACGTCGCAGCCCTCTACCGCTCCCCGGCAAACGACGAACGGGCAACCAGGCTGATCCTCGACCACAAGGGATCCATGGCTGGACTGGAAATCTGGGAAGACCTGGAGAGTACCCCGGACGTACACGCAGATTCGGACTGGACAGACATCGAAGGTTCCGCCCTCTGGGAAGACCTTCTCGCCGCTGGAATTCCCGCCGCCGACTAAAGACCACCCGGCACCCGGAGGACCAAGACCGGGTGCCGGGTCACCAAGCTGGAGGACATCATGACTATCTGGTTCGCTATCTACGACTCGCACCAGGGCACGACCAAGATCAAGGCAGCCACCACGGAGGAAGAACTGCACCAGTGGCTGGAACGCCATACCCACTCATTCCGCGAAGTACGCCAAATCGCCACGGCAGAGGTATAGAGCCATGGCCCGAAACAGCAGCTTCCCGAGCAAGATCACCGGGCATCTTGAACCACCACAAGGACGGCCGGACCCTACGGAACCACACCGGAGCAACTGGTCCGGCTGGTCCGCACACGGACGCGTTACTGTCGCAGAAGTAATCGCCTTCCACTCCCAACCCGAATACGCCGAGGAAGGAAAGCCGATCAGCGGAGACCTGACCCAGCGCTTCCTCGCCGTCGAGAAAGGCGCAGGCTGGCCAAAGTACGGCGACATCCCCGATATCAAACCACTGAACGCATTGTTCTAAGCCGAGAGAAAAGGGCAACACCATGTCAGGCGAAACCACTATTACCGTGATTGGGAACCTCACTTCCGACCCCGAGCTGCGCTTCCCCCATCGGGATCCGCGGTGGCAAACTTCACCATCGCCTCCACGCCCCGGACCTTTGACCGGCAAAGCAACGAATGGAAAGACGGCGCGACCCTGTTTCTCCGGGCGTCCGTCTGGCGCGAAGCGGCAGAGAACGTGGCCGAGTCCCTGACCAAAGGCACCCGTGTCATCGTCTCCGGACGATTGAAGTCCCGCTCCTACGAGACCAAGGAAGGCGAAAAACGGACTGTCATGGAGCTGGAAGTCGACGAGATCGGCCCCTCCCTCAGATATGCAAATGCGAAAATCAACCGCACCCAGCGCAGCACCGCTCAGGGGGGACAAGGAACCGATGGGTTCGGCAAGCAGGGCAACACCGGGCCGACAGGCCAAGCCGCGCCGCAGGAAGACCCCTGGGCCACACCACAGACCAGCGGCGCCGGCGGCTGGGGCAGCGGCCCGGACTCCGGGCCGCCATTCTAAAGCGCTTGAAAAGTAGTAGTAGGAGTAGTATCGTTACTACTCCTACTACTTTTTTGGGAGAATCCGCCATGACGTCGAGTGTGAAAGACCGCGTGTTTGCCGCCGCCGAGCAGATCAGCGCCGAGCGCCGCCCGACCGTCTCCACGGTCCGGGCTACCGCCGGCGTCAGCAACGCGGACGCTACCCGCTACCTGAAGGAATGGTCAGAGGAGAAGCTCGCCGCCGGGGGACAGGTGGCAGCGACGCCGCCGGCCCTGCTCGAACAGGCCACCCGGCTCGCCGCGGCCTGCTGGGCTGACGCCTCCACACTGGCTTCCGAGCGGCACGCCGCCGTCGAGACGGCCTGGGCGCAGGAACGCAAGGACAAAGACTTGGAAATCGCCGAACTGGTGGCGGACCTGGACAAGGCTGCCGCAGAGAAGGAATCCGCGGCCGCCGAATATCAGGTCCGCATCACCGCCCTGCAGTCCACGGCGGAGGCTTTGGAGCAACGGCTGGCCACCCTAGGCACTGAGCTGGAAGACACACGTGCAGCAGAACGCGCTGCCGCCGGCGCGGCAGCGGAGGCGGAGAAGAAGCTTGCCAGTTCCGAGGCACGCAGCAGCACCCTGGAGAAGGTACACAACGCCTTGCTGCAACGGGTCGCCCCGGAGGCGAAGCCCTCTGATGTCTAATCGCAAAGCTATTTGGCAGTGAATTCGCACCGCTACTTGGCCCATGTGGTGCCTGGATTTCCGGGACTTCTCTCGCCTACCGATCCCATTTACGTCGAACTTGTTGGCCAAAGCTGGTGGCAAAGCCTTCTGCCCGCTCTAGCCATCTTGATTTCGCTCGCCTCTGTCGCGCTGACCCTCGTGCTCAAATTTCGAGACGATGCGCACATAACCGTTGTAAGCGCTGTGGGGGTCTTTGTCGGCGGCGGAAACAACAAACTGCACGTCTCTCTTACGGCGACCAACGTGGGCCGCACAGGAAAGACCGTGCTCAACTCTCTCCATCTCAGGATTCCAAAGGGAGTCGGTCTGTACCCCCCACGACCCCTCCCTGGAGCTACGGCTTTCCCGGAAACACTGGAACCCGGTGCGTCTGCACGCCAGTTCATACCTTTATCGGAGCTCCAGCGGGCTGTGCGGGAGGGGGATATTGATCCTATGAAGCTGGTTGTGGTTGCGGTTACTGGTCATGGGGAGCGGGTTTACCCGCTCAGCAAGCAGGTTCGCCGAGCGGTGGCCGAAGGGTGAGGATCCGGACCTGCGCCACAGTAGATCGTGGAGCGGAAACCAATCAAGGAAGTTCCAAGGTTCTGGAACGTCATGGAGTCTGGACGACAGTAACCATCTGATCGCCGCGAAAGCGGTAGCCAGGGAGTGCGTTTCGGTAGGTCCGGCGTCGTTGAGCCAGCGACTGAGAAGGGAGACCCCTGCGCATTCCATACGGGTCTTGAAGTTGAATGCTTACTCCCGGCGGCGCAATGGCTAATGTGTCGACCCGGGCCAGTCAAGCGCTCACTTAAGACTGTCACCATTCTCGAAGCTTGCCTATCAGCTCTTAGTGGCCATTCGGCGCGGTTTCCCAACGCATGGAAGTGCGTTTCCTTACCTTCACGCCCATGCAGACGGCACTAAGCTGACACGGGTTGTCAGCAACGTACGATGGAAACGAAAGATTCAATGGTGGAGGAGCGACGATGGCTGGGCTAGGTGAACACATCACAGCCTTGGTCCGAAGCCACGGATTAGGCGATGACTCATCGTTCTACGCCGTCGCCCTCCAGGTTGCCGCACGCGAGGCTAGGCAAGGTCATCAGCATCTCGCTGACGACATCAAGAAGGCAGTAGAGGCCTCCCGGCAGGTCACCCCGCGCAGTAATGTCACGAAACTGGCCCAACCGCGAGGCGATCTCGCCGACCTCGTGGCCGCATCGCACCCGGAGGTCAGTCTGCGGGACCTTGTCGTTCCGGCCGAGATGCAGGACCGCCTCAAACAAGTTCTCGCAGAACAGCGGCAACGTAAATCTTTACACGACCATGGCTTCGCCCCGGCGCACCGGCTCCTCCTCGAAGGCCCTCCGGGAACTGGGAAGACGATGACGGCAGCCGTGCTGGCCCACGAACTGGCACTACCGCTGTTCACACTTCGACTCGACAGTTTGATGAGCAAGTTTATGGGCGAGACGGCTTCGAAACTTCGGGTCGTGTTCGACGGCGTCGCCGAGCGACGGGGTGTGTACCTGTTTGATGAGTTCGATGCGCTAGGCGCCGATCGGGCCGGCAACGATGTGGGTGAAGCCCGCCGTATCCTGAATTCGTTCCTGGTGTTCTTGGAACATTCCAGCCCAGACAGCATCGTGATCGCCGCCACCAACCACAGGTCGATCTTGGACAAGGCACTGTTCCGCCGGTTCGACGCGGTCCTCACCTACGACTTGCCTGATCCGAAGCAGGCTGGCGCAGTGGTACGAGGGCGTCTCGGAACACTGGGTAAGGGAATCCGATGGCAGAGTATTTCCAAGCACGCGGAAGGTCTTAGCCACGCCGACCTGGTTAAGGCGGCCGAGGCGGCAGCAAAAGCAGTAATCATGCGCGGGGAAGTGCAGGTTTTGACCGAAGACCTCACCGCAGCCCTTCAAACTCGCCGGGCGGCAAGCATTGGCTGATGAGCTCCGCCGCCTGACGCACCTGCTGGTCATCGATCGTGTCGAGAATGAAGACTTTCACAGACGTTCCGGCGGCAATGCAAAGATTCGCCCCGTTGAGTGGCGTACACACGGGCTCGCGCTACGAGACCAAGTGGAAAACGTGTTCTCGGACGTCGGTGAGCAACGTGGAATGATCAGCGCGTCCGCAGACGAACTGCATGCTCTGGGCACTTTCATCACGCTCGAAGGAGCCGATTCGGCATACCCGCTGAAGCTCGACTCGCTCGAGCAGCGGTCTAGGCATACCAAACAGCCGAAGGTGCCGAAGTGGTTGTTGATGTCAGTTCAGCCGGCCACCGATAACCTACCCGAGCGTGCCGTTGTGTGGGTGGCGGACGCATATCGTGGAGCGTTCCTGAAGTTGTTCGAGGACTACCTCACCAAGACCAGCACGGTAGGGAAAGAGGAGAACTGGGAGACCCCTGAAGGTAACCCTGTGAATCGTGCCTTGATTGCGAACATCTCGAGAATTCGACGCGCGGTTCTCGATGATCTCTGGCAATCAGTCGGGGAACCTCCAAAACGCGGCCGTCACTGGTGGGAACTCTGGCTCGATCCCGCCGATTCAGCGGAAGAGACTTTGCGGGCATTCGCTGAGGTGTACCACCTGCGCATGCTTGATCGGGTGCTGGTGTTCAACGATCGGATCGTCACCTGGGTTGAAGCAACATGGGAGGACCTTGAAATCCTCCCGTTCACCAGCGTTCCCTTGGCCGAAGTCCGCAAGCCAGAGTTCATAGACACCGTTCAAGACCTTACCCACGACGAGCAGAACGAATATGTCCACGATTTGGCCCTGCGGGTAATCCCAGCGGCCGACGATGCGCCCGCAGTATGTCATCTCGATACTGGCGTAGCCCGTACTCATGTTCTGTTGGCTGGGTCGCTGGCCGAGTCAGACCTTCACGACGTTATTGGTACGTCTGGATTCGACGTCGACGGTCACGGCACGTCTATGGCGGGCCTCGCTCTTTACGGCGGACTGGATGATCTCCTGAGCGGCAGGGGAAAAGTCCAGCTCCTTCACCGTCTGGAGTCCGTGCGCATGCTACCTGGCAAGCATGAGCCCGACACTGACCCCAAGGACTACGGCACAGTCACCATTCAAGCCGTGACTCTGCCCGAGGCTACTGTTCAGCGGCCACGAGTGTTCTGCCTCCCGGTTTCCACGAACCCAGACCGACCCGGAGAGCCCACACTGTGGTCAGCGTCCGTTGATGCACTGGCAGCAGGTGCCGATGTCATTCGTGACGGCGACGAATTAAGGCTCATTTCAACTCCGGATCCTGAAGCCGCTCGCTTGATCGTGGTCGCCGCCGGGAACGTGGACAGCTATCAGCATGACCATCTCGCCGAGTCGGACACCGCTGTTATCGATGACCCTGCTCAGGCCTGGAATGCACTTACCGTCGGCGCCTACACCGAGCTGACCGTTCTGCCCACGCATCCGCAGTACAAGGGTTGGCACGCCGTTGCCGACAACGGGCAGCTATCGCCCCACAGCCGAACGTCACTTCTTTTTGGTCCCAAATGGCCGATCAAGCCTGACATCTGTATGGAAGGCGGGAACCTTCTGACCGATGGCGGTTCCATGTTTGAAGACCACCTCCCGCTCCTAACCCTTCGAACAACAGGCATGAGTAACGACTCTGCGTTGACCTCAGCCAACGCCACGAGCGCGGCCACGGCCCAGGCTTCACGACTTGCCGCGCTCACCATGAGCCACTATCCGGACTACTGGCCTGAAACAGTGCGAGCGGTGCTAGTTCATGCTGCAGAGTGGACCTCTGCGATGCGAGCCGAGATCGACGCCAAACAAGGCAAGAAGAAGGAACAGATCTCACTTCTACGTCGCTACGGGTGGGGAGTCCCGACCGAAGATGCAGTTCTGCGATCTTCGCAGCAGGCCGTCACTCTGGTCTCCCAGGATCAGTTCGTCCCGTTTGATGGTCCGGACTACAAGATGCGCCGATTCCGCCTGCACTCCCTACCGTGGCCGGCGGAGGTTCTCAGCGAGATCGGAGCCGGTGATGTCACCCTCAAAGTCACCCTGTCGTATTACATCGAGCCGTCGGCATCGAAACGAGGATGGCGGCAAAAGTACTCATACCCTTCGCATAGTCTGCGCTTCGAGCTGCAAAACTCCGTGGAGAGTCAACAGCAGTTCATCGCGCGGGTCAACCGCGAGGCTGCGGACGAAGACTACGCCAGCAAAACGTCAAGTGGTTCAGACCGGTGGCTGGTCGGCCCCGACCAACGGAATCTCGGTTCGCTCCATCAGGACATCTGGGAAGGATCGGGGCAAGAACTTGCGGCATGCAACTCTATCGCGGTCTACCCAGTAGGCGGATGGTGGAAAAGAAACGGCCGAAAAGATCGCCTCGACCTTCCTGTCCGCTACTCCCTGGTTGTCTCCCTAAGGACGCGTGAGCAAGACATTGACCTCTATACGCCCATCGCCACGCAGCTCCACATTCCGATCGCGACAGAGATCACGGCATTCTGACCCAAACAGACGACTGCCGAACTAGCCCTCCTGTGAGTCGGTCTTTCAGCGTGATGAGTTCTCGTTCGCAGTGCTCCCGTATTCCCTTCGCTGGATTCGGCACTACTGCCAGCCCGTCCTCCTGTTGCCCGGGCCAACGCATCGGGCACCATCGAAGATGCCTAGCATCTCGCACTGAGGGATCCTCATCGGGCTGCTGTGAAGCCGACTTCGATCATCTGTGCAATCGACTTCTGAAACTGACACCAAGGGTCCGACTTAGTTTCAGGGATGGCTCGATCCGGCAGCCTTTGCACGGAATCGTTCGTTTTCGTGCGCGGACCACAGCGCACCGTCCAAGCCTCCTGACTGTGACTTGCAGCGATAAATGGCGGTCTTTTCGCAGCGCTATTTGTCGCCCGGCAGCCCGCAAGGGGATCCTCAACCGGACGCCACGAAGCTGACGGCGGTAAGCATGCCCAACCGAATTTTCACTGGCACATCGTCGAAGGCGATCAAAGAGCGCTTGGCGGATCTAATTTGCATCTTCGTCCGCAGGCGTGAGCAGGTCTACAGCAGCGCAACGATGGATTCGTTGTCGACGGCGTCCTGCAGCGCCTCGAGTGCCTCCAGCTCGATCTGATCACGTCGCCGAGCGGCCGACGCCAAGCGTCGCCACACCCACGTATCGAGCCCGACGACCTTCCGTCCCTGTACATAGGGGTCGGGCACGGGCGCATATCTGAGCTGCTCATTTGCACTGACCATCGGACATCGTCTCTCCGTCAAACCAAATGTTGAGTACCCTTCTTGTCACCCTGGAGACCCGGAGCCAGGGGCGTCCGTAGGGCGTCGAAAGGCCTCGATTCAGTCCGTGATAACGAAGCACTTCACAGCCACACTGGGGTATGAATCCAACGGAAGACACCTCATCGAGCCGCTCGCGAAGTCCTGCGGAGGCTCCAGTCTTTAAACTGTCGTGATCACGCCCGTTCCGTCGCCGTTCTGCCAGATCCTCACGGTCGCGTATCCGTGCTCAGCGAGGGCCGCACGGCACCCGTGGCAGTTCTCGGGGTCGAGGCCTTCCATGATGGGACCTGAAGCTACACCCGGTCGTGTCCACTGCATGGTCACCTCGCCAACGCGCTTGCAGTCAGGGCACTCAATTCGACTAACGTTCACGGTCAAGCCTCCGCTTGTTCGTCTCGTCGCAGCCTTGGGCCGCATAACCGATGCTTATCCTAGCCATCGCTTGTCGTCGGGAGAAGGGCCCGACCCCTCCCCTTACTTTGGCAGAACTCCCGGGATCACGGCCGACGGCGAGTCCGCCATGAACTGTCCGTTAGCCGGTCCTCCACCGGCCGTCGGCCCGTATTCATGAGCGCTCTTCTTAAGGCGCGTGATTCCGGCCTCCCGGATGTAATTGTGGGCGCTATGTGGCGTCGTTCTGTCAGCGATGTGTGGCGCGCGGGAACAGGGGGCCCACGGCTCAGCGGTTCTCCTGCGGCGAAGCCAATGCTTTCAGTTCCCGCGTCAGGGCGAGGGTGGAGTCCAGATCGTCGCGGTTGTAATCCAAGAGCTGCTGCTTTGTGTCCTGTCTTGACCTGCCGGATTCGTCTCTCATCCTGAGGTACAGGCCTTGCGCTTCCATCCCGCCGGTGACATTGGAGTTGCGCGGGAAGGCGAAGTATTCGGCCAGTCCTTTCAACCCGAGACCGGATGCCGGAAGCCGGAAGCTCCTTTGAGCCCACACGTACAGGTCGCAGTGGTTCCGGCCGGCGAGCGGATCCTTGGTCCCGAGCCTCCCGGCGGCCCTGCGTGTCGCCGGGAGGTCGGCCCCGCGGCCTGCCCAAGTCACGATCGGCAGCTGGGGGTGCGTGTCGAGAAGACGTCCGAGGTCTTCGAGAAGACTTTGTTCGTCCGCATCGGTGTCGTCGGCCCACAACTGGTGGACCAACGGGGGGCCGAAGCCTTTCGCCACGACGGTGCCGGCCAGCCAGACACGCTCCCCGAACGGCTGCGTCAGGTACTCGAGGTCGAGCACGATGAACCCGTCTCCGACGGGCGGCGGGGCCCCGAAGAACTGGGCAGAGCCTTCACGGTACGCGCGGGCATGGTGCTGCCAGCGCTCTGCCATCGAAGGGGAGCAGCGCCGCAGTCCAGCCTGGCGGAGAGCTGCGGCGAGAGCGCCTGGATCCCATTCGAGCAGGTCGAGGTAGTCGTGCACCCCGAGGTCTGAGAGAGCCTTTTCGTACTCGCGGCCGACGCCGAACAGCAGGCTTACGTGTCGGCGGGCGGTCACGCTCTGCAGGACCTCGTCCCGACGAACGCCGGTGCAGACATGGCATCTGCACAAGCGGGGCTCCATCGGTGTGATTCGGGCTTGGCGGACTAAGGCGAGGTAGCTCGTCACCTGTGCGATCCGGTGCGGTGGGATGGCAACTTCGACAGGGTAAGGTTCACCGTCGCGGCGAAGCACCATGAGGCCTCTGGGGTCATCAGTTCCCTTGGTGCGGCGCGGTGCCAGGAGCAGCCAGTAGAAGGCCAGCTCGATCTCGTCGTGGGGCTGGACGTCCTTGTGGGACTTGTATTCGATGGGCCACAGGGCTCCGCCCTGCGGGTCTATGCCGTCGGGCATCCCGTAGATCTTGAGCTCCACATTGAAGAGGAGGGGTGGATGCAAGATGATCGTGCCCTGGGCGAGCAGTTCGTCGAGCTCTTCGACGGATGTGAGCTCGATGGTGGGGGCCATTGCGTCGACCCGGTCATGGAATTCCTGGCCCTGAGCGATGAGGTCAAGGATGAAGTCGTCGAAGAGGTCTGCCGGGTCGAGCTCGCCGCGGTGCAGGAGCGAGTACGTGTAGGGGCAACGGACGTAGGTCATCAGCTCGGTCTTGGTCACCCATTCCTGGGAAAGCTCCGACGCGGCTGGCGTGATCATGCGTGGTACCTCGCCTTCTGGGCGAGCCAATAGTTCTGGCTCCGGAACACGGCGGTGATGATGGCACCGGTGGATTGGTCGACAACGACACCGATGCCGTCGCGTTGGCGCATCTGGCGGTTGGGGCCGTAGTCGCTCTGCTCGTAGGTCACGTCGGGCTGGTTCAGGGCTCTGAGCAGTTCGGCGTCGGCGATGCCGCGTTCCGCGGCTCGCTTGCGCGCGTGGTAGGTCAGGTGCCAGGTGGGGGCGGGCTCGTGGGTCTGGTCGAACATCTATTTGGCTCTCTCTGTCGACGGCGCATGTGCGCCGGTGGGTGGGTGAGAGCCAGGTCCATCCCGTACGCTTGGGAGTGGTGGGACCGTGCGTACGTGCGGATCCTGGCGCGAGGGGCCCGTTGACGCGGGCCCCTCGTTGCATTTCCGAGTCAGCCGCCTGCCTCTTCGCCGGCGGACTGTGAGGCGGTGCCCGGCGGGTTCGACGCTGTGAGGCTGTCGCTGGCCAGCATGCCGTGCTCCATCCCGCTGAGGATGACGAGCTGCCGGCGTAGAACCGCTTGGTCCTCCTCAACCAAGGGCTTCAGTTCGTGCCAGACCCGCCTTGCGGCGTCGACGAATCCCACTAGGTATTCGGTTGCATCAAGCCCCAAGTCGCGCCCTTTGCCGGAAAGATCCTGGTAGGCGACGTCCTCAGACCCGTTCTTGAGCAGCCACGGGCCGAGAGTTTCGAATTCTTTACCGACGTCGAGGTAGCTTTGCGTTCCGCTCGCGTCATCCGCCCATCGCACCTCGTACATCGGATCTTCACCGGCTTCTGCCTCGAGCTGCTCCACGATCAGTTCGTCCATGTCCTGGAGCTCCTTGACGGTCGCGGCCTCTCTTGCCCAACGAGCACCTTCGTCGGCGCCCACGGCCCGATGTCCCTTGGGGGTCGTGCGCTGGAGGCGCAGTGCAGCGCGCAGCGACTCTATCTTGATGCCGACCCCTTGGCCTTTGGCCTCCAACGCTTCGCGGAGTGCCTGTTGGCAGATCTCGGATGCGTTCAGCTCCGCAGTCTTGACCGAAGTCGCCAGCGCGTCCTGCAGATAAATGTTCAGTCGAGCCATCGTTCTTCCTCTTTCCTCGTATGCACAGTATGCATTTGTATAGAGTGCATGTCAATGTTCGAAACCTATTCGACTTGTGGTCGGGACCCCCAGACGAATAAAAGGTTGCTCCGGAATCTAGAGGTTTACGAGACGCGTGCGGCCAACCGGCCGGAGAAGCGGGTCTGTATGTGGGCTAAGCGTCGTTCGGGATGCAGTTGGGATCGTTGTCATGGGGAATTAGGCGCGGGGGAGGATGTCCGTTAGCCGGTCCTCCACCGGCCGCCTTCTCGGATCCAGAGGCACTCTCAGTAAGGTGCGTGATTCCGGCGTTTTCGGATTCCCGTAAGACCCGCCCGTAAAACTGCCCGGTGAAGGTGCCCTGAACGCTACACTCAGGGACATGCTAATCGGATACGCCCGTGTCTCCACCAACACCCAGGACCTCACCACGCAACGGACAGCTCTCGCTGCCGCCGGTGTGGATCCAGATGCGATCTACGTCGACCACGGATTCACCGGAACTAAGCGTGAACGGCCCGGGCTGGGCAAAGCCTTGGCCGCGTGCCGGAACGGGGACACTCTGGTGGTGAGCAAACTCGACCGTCTTGCGCGTTCCCTGCCTGATGCCAGGGACATCGCTGACGAGCTAACTCGTAAAGGTGTGGCCTTGAACCTTGGTGGCAGTATCTACGACCCCCATGATCCGGTGGGTAAGCTGCTGTTCAACGTCTTGGGCATGGTTGCCGAGTTCGAAGCTGACCTTATCCGGGCCAGGACTCGGGAGGGAATGGCGGTGGCAAAGGCCAAGGGCCGGCTCCGGGGTAAGAAGCCAAAGCTCTCGAAAGCCCAAGAGAGCCATCTGGTCAGCCTCCAACGAGAGGGAGCGCACACGACGAGCGAGATCGCGGAACTCTTTGGTGTCGCGCGCTCCACGGTCTACCGGGCCGTTCAGCGCGCCGCGCCAGACTCACCATCGAGATGACAAATATCGCTGTGATTCGCAACCAGGCTTCTCTCCACTCCCGAACGGCAGATTGGCTTCGATGAATTGAACGCGTTGGGCCTTCAAAGTTGGGTCGTAACAGCTCCGAACGGAGTAGGTGCCTTGGATTCGTGGTCCCCTTTCGGCCGGGATAGCCAATTTAACGAAAGACAGGGAGGGACAGATGGAAACAACTACTGCACAACCGCACTCCTCAGGGACCTTCGAGGGCCACCTCACTCTCGGCAACATTCTCGAGGCGGCCGGGGTCGATCCGAGACAGGTGCTGCTGCTTCGTCACACCTATACGAAGACAGGGTTGACCGGACCCGACGATCTCACACCAGCAAAGATCATGGCATACGTTCGCGAACAAGGGGTCAATAGCTCTAAATTCCCCGAGACTCCACCACTCATCTGGCTGAACTTCATCGCCGTCGGAGGTAACCGCTGCAGGTTCCTCAACGCCTACGAGAACAAAGGCGAAGCTCCGGCCGAACGAACCGAGACGCGGCGCTTCTACGACCTGGTGCCATCCTTGTGCCTGGCCACCTTCCAAAATCGGCTGGTCATCAATTGGTCCAATGACCCAGTCAACTGGGCGAAGCGAGGGGAGTTGGGTGCCGGCTTCCGTGTCACAGAGATCGCCGACGCCCAGGCCCTGGCCTTTCCGGGCTTCGATAACTTGATCCTCTCGTTCAGCGAGCTGCAATCGGTCATTGAGGACTCCCGCTATGAAAGCTGGCGGACGGTGCTCAAAGCGGTCCAGGGAATCTACCTGATCGCCGACACGAAAACGGGACAGCTTTACGTGGGGAAGGCTGACGGCAGCGAACGGATCCTGGGGCGCTGGAGTGCATACGCGAAGACCGGCCACGGCGGCAACGTCGCACTGCGCAGCCTCGATGATCTGGACATGTCCCACCGGAACCATTTCCAGTTCAGCATCCTGCGCGTCTTCAGCCCCGGCGCTTCAACAATGGAGATCGACGCAGCCGAGGCTCACTACAAGCGTGCGCTTCTTAGCAGGCAGTTCGGGCTGAACCGCAACTGACCCCGAAAACTGAAGGGAAGGCGTTGTTTGCTGCTCGTGCACGAACCCGATAACGGGGCCTTGTCGTTGTTGATGAGGAAGCCATCTCCCGATGGTGTGATTTGAGAGGTCGGGTGCGCCGCCGGGGACGTTGGTCTGCGTTGCTGATCAATCGTGGAATGACGTGTCCGGCCCTTGTGCCCGGCTACCAGAGGTATTGTCCAATCCGAGAGCCAATTCCGTTGGGGAGGAACCATGCCGCTTGCCGCCTATCTGTCCGATGAGCGAGGGGGGAAATCGACTCACTGGCAGCGGATGATGTTGCCCAGCTGGAGCGCTGGATGACCCATGGTGCACCGAGGTCAGGGACGCCGACGCGTCGATTCAAGGACAAGGCAGAAAATTGACCTTCAAGCAACAGGCTCCGATCTCCAAATGCGCTGTCACAGCTGCACCCTAAGATTGAACTCATGCCTGACAGTACCCCCGAGAACGGCGACGTTTATTACGTCTACCGAAGGACAACGACGGCACCGTGGACGCTTTCCAAGCCCTCCCGTCCCATGGCCTGCGTTGCCAAGCGCCCACCCGAGTCTGACACTTGGAAGGCGATGGCGCGATCGTCCACCGATGGCAGACCAGAGCAGGGCGACATCTTCAGCCCCGTCCAGCCCGCGTTGGGGTTGGATAAGGCGGGGCATTGGTCCTTGCGGTGGCTGCATGACGTTTTGCGGGAAAAGACCGGAACACAGGCCTGCGAGTTCAGAGGCGAACTGACCGACCCTGAGAAGAGCCAGGTGCTTGCCCTCTATCGGAATCGACATAATTGACGGCAGAGAGTAAGTTAGCAATTTCGTCCGCTCTGAAGGGGGTACCTGACGATGAACAAATCAACGACAGCCCCTGAGGGCCTAAACGACGACTCAGCACAACTCTGGCTTGCCGGAACCGGAGACTACACGGTTCGAGCCGGAGACTTGTGGACCCTGGCCTGGGACGGTGAACTCCTGGGCCATGTAATGGTCGCTTCACTCAAGGACGGTTTCTTCCTGGGCTGGCCTGTAACCCTGCCCGGTGAACAATCGTTCGCGCCCGGCATACTCTTGGAAAGCGGCCTTGGCGTCACCGTGACAGTCTGGCCGACACGGGAGACTGGACTAGGCCTTCACCTTCTGGAAAGACCACTCGGACACCTGCTGGACGTCCGGGAGATACGCCGGATTGCTGCTTGCCTGGATGAGGGCGAGGACCCCGGCATGCCGTTCGCAGCCGATCCCACTGGTAACGCGCGCTGGGAAGAATCCTCAAGAGAGATGACTCAGCACTGGACGGAACTGTGCTTCCATATCGGGCGCTCAGACCACGAGGCAGTCTTCCTTGATCAGGCAAAGATTAGGGAACTCGGCGGCAGCGCCCGGGAAATCGGCAACCTGCTTCATTTGACGCCTGCTGAAACCCGCACCTATTGGGATGCTGAGCAGGAGCTCCCAACCCACTTAACCGAGATGTTGCTTAAGCACTACGGCGTTGACGCTGAAGGGATTACCCGCCAAAGTCCTGCCTTGCGGTGGTGGGACATGCTGGCGCTGCCCTCCTATAAGGGAGAGGTGGAAGCGGCCTGCAGTCAGCGTCAGGAGAGTGAAGAGATCATCCGGTCAGAAGTGGCGAGGAGCGCATACGGGCTCGCTGCACGTCAGGACAGCGATGCATTGGCAGACCAGAAGCTCCGGGACGCCATCCGGCGGACAGCAGCAGTTGGGTCGAATGGGGCGAAATGACAGACTGGGGCGGGATGCTGAAGGCCGCTGATTACGTTGGCATCGCCCAAGCTCTTCTGAGCGAAGCGGAGAACCTCAACTTCGCACTACTCCGGGATGACCCGCGGGCGGCCATCGAAGAGATGCCCACCGTGACCGTCGAGGTGCAGGACACCCTCCCTCATGGGTCATGTGGCGGCGGTTACTACGATCGGGCAACATCCACGATCTACATCCACCCCGCCAGCCCGCGACGCAACAATTTCACGCTCCTGCACGAGCTGGGCCACCACTTCCAGCAGCACCACGCGGAGTGGGCCTTCGTCCTAATGGATGACTTGCATCCCCTTCAAAGGCGCAAGGTCGAGGAACAAGTCTCTGATCAGTTGGCGGCAGAGGTCCTACTTCGATCGGCGGTGACGGAGGAGACGGACCCATTTGTGCAGTCTCCTGCGCTAGTCATGGCAGGCCTTCACGAGAGCTCGGAGGCTTCCCGTTCCGCGGCCCTCAAGCACGTGGCCTCCGTCTTGATGCACCAGGCGAAATGGATACTCGCCGTTGCCGATTTGGACGGCAGAGTCCAACTGGCGACCTCGACGTATGGACAGTATCCGCCCAAGCGCGACATGATTCAGCCCGGGTTCGCCCGCCTGGCCGCCGAAACGGGAGTGGGGTTAACCCGGCGAAACTTCACCGAGGGGCTCGTGTACCAACGCGGCCGGGAACTGCATGACATGAAAGTCGAAGCTGTGCTCGACTACACCGGCATGTACGTTTTTGTTGCCTTGACGCCGATCGAACGATTCGGGATGGGAAACGTCGTGCCAGCTTGGTACTTGTGCGGGCGAAACGGATGCGCCGTCGAGGACTACTGCGCGGACGTCGACAGTGAATGGTGCTCGGACTGTAAGGAGCCTAAGTGTCCAGGCTGCGGTGACTGCCGATGTGAACGTGTCATTCAGTCGACCCGATGCCCTTCCTGCAATGTCACGATCACGGCTTATGAAGCCGCTGGCGGGCTCCACGAATGTTGGTAACCAACGCCAGTCGGACTGTGGATTTGTGGTCTAAGGCGGCGTTCTGTGATCGCTTGGTCTCGCTCTCAGGGATGCGACGCGACTAGTTGCATGTGCCACGCACTCAGTGGCAGCAAGAGGCCCCCCGAAAAGGGCCTCTTTTTGTGTTCCGCTCCGTTCTTCCCCCATCCCAATAGAGGCCGAGATGTCTGCGGAGAGTGAGCGGTCACGGGTGGGGCCGAAGGCACATCACGTAGTGACGCGCAGCGCCCTTGACGGATCACTTGGAGCAGCGACGATTACAGGATGGGAGGGGGGTCTCGGGAGGCTGTGCACATCCGCCGGTTGCGTTGGGTGAGGTTCCCGGGCGTGGTGACCTGGCGGTTGTGTGCAGGCGGTCAGCTGGTTCCTGTCGTCCATCATGTGTGCAGGAAAAGCCCGAAGGATAGAGCTTTTGCTGTGCACATGTGGGCGAGAGGCTATCCGTGGTGCTGCGGCTGCTCGGTCTGTTCCGATGCCTCCAGCGTCGGCGTGCTGCGACGTGTCGCGCGCTTGCGTACGCGCAGCTTCTTCTCCGGCTCGCTTAGGCCGGCCGAGCGCAGTTCATCGGCGGTCCACCCGGCGGTGAGTGCTGCCTGGTAGCGGCGCGCGTCTTCGTCTTCGGCCGCGTCAAGGGCGTCGCGTGCGTCGGCCACTTTCTGCCTCGACTTGACCAGCTCCCGTACAGAGTCCATCCGGTTGCTGAGCCGCTGCTGTAACTCGTGTTCGATCTTTTCTGCATCAATGTGGGTAGCCATGGCACTCAGTCTAGCGGAGCGGGTTTTCAGCCCGCCAGAGATACCGAAAGGACGCAGCATGGCGGAGCCGTGCCCTCGCGGTCCACGAAGGTGGACTTTATTCGCGTCGGATCACCGGACGGAGCAAGCTATACACTTATGTGCCATAAGTGTGCTTGATCCTCGACATCGTGCCGAGGATGCGTCACACTGGATGTGTGATCCCGGAGAATCCGGGGCGCTGCGCTGGGCATGGAAGGGCGGTACTGCAATGGCTGAGGAACAGAGTTCCAGCCGTCGCTTGAACCGTCGTCGCCGTGCGAACATCGACGGTGAAACCCAGTACGTGCGCGTCTCCATGTCGGAACAGGAGCGGACCCGCCTTTACGTACTGGAAGAACAGACCGGGCGCAGCCCCTCAGAGATCCTGGTCAGCGCCGCACTTTACGCGCAGTCCTCCGATTCACTGGCGGAGCGGCGCGCCCTGGCTACTGAGTTCATGGCAGCCCGCCGCTACCTGGCGGCACTGTCCAACAACGTGAACCAGCTCGCGAAGCATGCCAACGCCACCGACGAGTTTCCCGAGGAAGCCCGTGTGGCCGTGGGCCGCGTCCGCGCAATTGCGGACCGCATGAACGGCATCATCGACGGGTTGGCCGGCTGATGATTCCGAACATCACCAAGGGTGACCGCATGGCCGGACTGCTCGTGTACTTGGCAGGGCCTGGCCGTGCCAACGAACACACCGACCCGCACCTGGTGACAGGTTCCGCGCCGATCATGGCGTGGCATAACGACGACCAGCTGAACCGGGACGCGGCCCTGTCGATCGCGCACCAGCTCGACCAGGCGAAGAACGTTCTCGGAGTGGACGTCAAGGGCGGTCACGTATGGCATTGCTCCCTGAGCCTGCGCGCCGAGGAAGGCGACCTGACCGACCAGAAGTGGGCAGAGATTGCCAACGACTTCATGGACGAAATGGGATTCACGGAGGCCAGCGGCAAGGCCCCGGTCTCGTGGGTGGCAATCCGCCACGGACACAGCAAGGCCGGCAATGACCACATCCATATTGCCGCTTCCATGGTGCGCGAAGACGGCACCAAATGGAGCAGCCACCTCGACTTCAAAAGGGCGCAGGAAAGCGCGCGCTCTTTGGAGCAGAAGTACGGTCTGGAAGAGCTGTCGCCGGTCTACGCCATGCGCGGGTTGCGCCCGGGCGAACGCGAAGCAGCAGAACGACGAGGAGCACCGGAACCGGAGCGCCGTTCACTGGCCCGCAAGGTCCGGGCCTGTGCCACTGCCGCACAGGATGAGGCGGAGTTTGTGCGCCGGTTCCGCCGTACCGGTGCCATGATCAAACCGCGTTACGCAGCTGGACGTGATGACGTCGTGGTTGGCTACTCTGTTGCCGAACGTCCGCCCAAGGGGGGCCGGCCCGTGTGGTTCGGCGGTGGCCACCTGGCCAAGGACTTGACCCTTCCGCGACTACGCGGAGCGTGGACCAACAGTCCCGAGATGGCGGGCGAAGCTGTAGCCGAATGGGGAGCAGCCGCACGTGGCCGGCGGCCCGTCAACGTTGGCCGTGAGGCGCACGAACCAGATCCCCAGATATGGGAGCAGTACAGCAACGAAGTCGCGCGGCTGCGTGAGAGCTTGCGAGCTGTCCCGATGGACGACCACGCGACCTGGGCGCAGGTCGCCCGGGAGACGTCCGGCGCGTTCGCAGCCTGGTCAACAGCCACGGAAGCGACACCGGGACCGCTGGCAGCTGCGGCCGACGAATTGTCCAAGACGGCACAGCTGCGGCGTTACCCGGCCCGGCCGGTCCGCAGCGTCGGTCCGTCTGCCCGCGGCGCGTCTTTGGTTCTCATGGCGGCCACCATGGGAGGCGCCGGAACGGCCGCGCAAGCGATCATGCTGCGCCAGCTGCTGAACGTGGCGAAGGCCGTCCACGACATGCACAAGGCGTCCAACGACCTGCGCAGGGCACGCCAGATCAGTGACCTGGTGAAGAACCAGCTGAGCCAAGTGGCAGCCGCGCTGCCGAGCGTCCCCGTATCAGTGCCGGCGGTAGACGACGAGGCAGCTGAGGCTGCGCGGACGAGCGCGGCCGGCCAGACACCGGCACGCTCCGCCAGCTCAGTGCTGCCGCCGAAGTACGAACAGGCACGCACCCACGCAACCACCCGAGGCGGGACCACCCGCCCGGACATTGAGAGATAACACCAGGAGGGGGAACCATGAGTGAATCTGACGGCATCGAAGAGGCTATCGAGGGAATGTCACGCGTCGGACTGACTGTCGCCGGCCGGCTCGGTGAGCAGGTGGCCAGGGCACGCGAGCAGGCCCTGCGCCGCGCCCAAGCGGCCGAGGAACAGCAAGCCCGTGAGCTGGAGGCCCGGTTCGACGCAGAGCGCGCAGCAGCCCGTGCACAGCTCGCCCCGGTGATGGACAACCGCTGGTGGGACACGGCCAGCGGCCACGACGTCGAGAGGGTGCACCAGACAGCCACCGCGTGGAAGGATCACGACCCGGCGGCGCGCAGCGCGGGCGAGGCGATCCGGGACCAGGTGCAACGCCGCTACGGCCTGGACGTGGACAACCTGGGCGCCGACGACGCGTCGGTGGCCGCTGCCCTGGCGAAGGCCGAACGGGACCGCGAACAGGCAGAGAAGGAGCGCAGCACCGGCGGTGATGAGAACAGCCAGGCTACACAGCTTCTGGCTGAGGCCGCCCGGGAGGACCAGGACCGCGAACAGGACGTGACCGAAGAGAACCAGCGGCCCGAGGCGATGGGCGAAGAAGCAGGCATCAGGTACGACTCGGCCGAGCGCCGGCAGGAGCTGGCCGCCAGTCTGGAGGGCGTGGCCGACCGCGAGGCGGTCCAGGCACGGCTTAGCGCCGACCAGGACCAGGGCACCCCGCCCAGCGCAGCCGTTGTCACCGCACCAGAGCGCAGCCCGAAGGCCCGCAAGACGCGTGGAGCCAACGGCCAGACAAAGCTCTTGCAGAAGGGCATGAGTCGCTAGAACCAGAGAACAGTAGGAGGGGCCGGCATCACATGGTGCCGGCCCCTCCTACTGCTACGTAGCGCCGCGCTGGCGTTGTCGCATCGCCAGTGCGTCAGCAGTGGACGGCAGACTAGTCCGCCCATCTTTCTCACGTAAGTCGGACTTGTCTCACCGAATTGACTGGTCGAGGTTCTTCGTTTGTCTCAGACAGTATCCCCGATGTGCGTTACAGGCGTCCCAGACGGCTTAGGAAGTCAGATGATGTGAATGCGCCTTCCAAGGGCTGCACATCGTCCTGGAAGACCATGTAGTAGCGGTACATCCCGCCCGCGGCGTTCGCCCACTTCTCACCGAGTCTGATCTTGGCGCGGGAGTCATCGTTCTTGAGCATCTCGCCCTTGGACTCGACCAGGACGATCTTGCCGCCCTTGGTGCACACGATGAAGTCCGGGTAGTGGTTCATGGGCCCATTGATGCAGAACGCATTAGGCGCTCGTTCGACGACCCGGTGCCACCAGGCCACGTTGTCCAACGCGGCGACCTTCATGATGAGGTCGCGCTCCTCACCGTTCATGCTCGCTTCGGCCTCGTACAGCGATCCGCCGACCGAGGTGTTGGGCTCGGTGAGCGAGATGCGTTCCGGGAGCTGATAGGTCGAGCGAACACCGATCGATTCATCGTCCAGCCCTGCTTCGAACACGGCCATGCGGTGCTCCACAAGGAATCCATCGATCTTCGCGCGGATGCGAGCCGCCGCCGCGTGCGGAGACGTCTCGAGGACCTTGAGCTGTGCGCCATCCAGGTTCTCCACGACCCGATGCACGTAGCGCCTCAAGTCCTCCGAGAGGATCGCGTTGTAGTTCTTCTTATCGAGGAAACTGAAGATCATGTCGCGGCATTCGCGCACTCGGCTCTCCATCGGCAGCGAGTCGAAGTGCTTGCGGAGCTCCTGCTGCTGCCGCGCGTTCATGATGAACGCCTTGGGCCTGTCCCCATCGCCTGTGCGCACATCCACGGTCACGATCTGCTCGGCGGCGTGGGCGAGGTCCACGTTGGAGTCACGGCCGTTGAGGCTGAACCCCTCCGTCAGACCCGCAGGCGACAGCGGCACCGCGGACTCGCCTTCGAAAGAGACGAACAGGTCGTCGGTCTCGACGTAGAACCTCGGGAGCCGCAGCGCGAGGGCCTGGTCCGAATGGGCTGGGCTTATCGCGTAGTGGGGCACCTTGTCCTCCAAATCCGTTGGCAGCGAATTCTCGGACGCCGTCGCCAGCGCGTCTTCCGCCTTGCGTTCGTAGTCGTCGCCAGCCTTTTCGGCGACGCGCACCATGTCCTCAACGGACGTCGGCACCACATCTGCTTCGTCGGTTCCGATTCGCTCCGAGACGGCCTCGACATCGAACTCCAGGAACTCCTCCTCCGCCGTGCCAGGCTCTCCCGAGGGAACGCCCACCTCGTCCGATGTGGGCGATGCAGTCGGCGTGGGCGGCGTGGGCTGAGCCGCTTCGTCCACGGGCAACTGGTCCGCCACGCGGTAGTCGCGGGCGGTGAATCCCGCCGCGTTCAACCCGGCGACCACGTTGTCGATGGTGGATCGGAAGTCGTTCGACGACGTCAGGACATAAGAGGTGTTGAGCAAACCGTTCGCGTGGTGCTTGGTGTGGGGCTGACGAAGGACGCGCCCGAGGATCTGCTCGACGTCAACCTGGCTGGTCTTGTTGGCCAGGGACGCGAGCACGTACGCGAATGGGCAGTCCCAGCCCTCCTTGAGGGCGTTGACGGTGATGATGAACCGGATCGGACACAAATCACTGAGGAGGTCGACGCTCTTCAGCTCGTCGATGCTGGCCGTCTTAATGGCGATCTGGTCGTGAGGCACACCAGCGTCGATCAGCTTGGCACGAAGCTTCTCGAAGGACGTTGCGTCCTCCGAAGTCCTGGGCTGCGCCTGGAACAGCACTATGGGTCGGATGTACTCGCCGCCTGCCTCGAGCTCGGCGGCAGCGGCCTGCTCCAGGACTCGACGAATGTCGATGGCGTCAGTGATGACCTCAGTCTGCGACGCCTTGTTGTAGACCACGACAGGCAGCTTCACCATGTGCTCGGCCTTGAGGGCCAACGCGTCCACGTAGGCGATGATGTTGGACTCGGTCTTCGGGGTCGCCGTCAGGTCCAGCACGAACGAGGGATTGAAGTTGCGCAGCATCTCCTTGGAGAGATCGCTGCGTGCATGGTGCGATTCGTCCACGATAACTAGGGGCTCGAGCTGGTTGATGACCTGGAACAACGCGGTCTCGTCGGCGTCGTCGATCGTCACCTGTGCCGGGCCGAGAGCGGTTCGGAATGGCTCCAACGCACCGTTGGCCTGGAAGGCCTTGCGACCCTCCTTGCTCGCCGAGCGGAAAGAGTCGTACGAGAGCACCATCACCGTGAGCTGCTCGGCGACCGTCGCCGGGTTGAAGTTCTGCCCCGCCAGCAGTTCCTTCTTCGAGTACACCTCGACGCGAGAGCCGAAGTCCAGGTTCAGCTGGTGGCGGTACAGGTGGCTGGGGTCCTTGAGCGCAGCGAGGGTCTGCGTGAGGATCGCATCCGAGGGCACCAGCCATACCACGGCCTTCGNGCTTGCGAATCGGCAGCGCGTCGAGGATCGGCCGCACCGACGCGCACGCCAGCAGGGTCTTACCCCCGCCGGTTGGCACCTTGTAGCAGACGTGAGGCACCCCATCGATGATGTTCTGATAAGAGCGAATCCCACCCGCACCGACCGCCACCTGCTTGGACGCCCAGTAGTCCGCGAACGCCGCGGAAAGCGAGTCGGTCTGTTTCAGGTGATCCAGGTAGGAAACGAGGTCGCCGATCACTCGCTTCTGGTATTTCTTGAGTTCCATAATGGGTCCTTGACTCACAGCCTCGTAATGTCGCGCGGGATCTTCTTGAACGTGATGTTCAGGCCCGAAAGCTCCCGGTCGCTAAGCGTGCAGGTGTCGGCATAAATCACCAGAGCGTCCGACATCACCTCGGGAGACAGGGAGGTGATGTACTTGCGGCCCAGATTCGTGACTTCGTCGGCTTCGTAGATGAAGTGATAGGCGACGTGCCGATCGGTCCCCAAGAAATACGGATGCGCCTCTGAAAACTCCCCTGGCACCGTCGTCTGGGTCTCGGTGAACCAGATGTAGTCACGAATCCGCTCAGCCGGCACCGAGGCATTCAAATTGCCGTCGACGAGCAGGGGCTCTCCGAGCTCGTAGTAAGAGAACGAACCGCCTGTGCCGGACACATCGAAGTCCCGAGTGCGCGTGGCGACTACCTGCACGAAGGATGAGCCAATCTTCCCGGCCACCTTCGTGACCACCTTGGGACGGGACACCGTCGTGTACTCGCTATCAGCGTCGTCGGCGACCTGCGCCGCTTCGGCCAGGATCTCGGGAGCGTTCTTCAGCGCACCCAAGGTCAGCTTCTGCTCGAACAGCACTACCTCCTCAGAGGTCGCGCCCGCGTACCCGCTGATCACGCGGCGCACTCGTTCAGCCGTGACCTCGTCTGCGTAGTCGCCCAGCTCGACAAGGATGAAGCTGCGGTTCCCGCCATCTCTCTTGTTGAGGTTCAGGACGGCCTGCGCAGTCGTCCCCGACCCCGCGAACGAGTCGAGCACGATTGCATTGGGGTTGCTGTTGAGAGCGACGAGCCATTCGAGCAGGCTGAGCGGCTTAGGCGTGTCGAACTTCTTGGAACCGAAGATCGCCTTGATGACTGCCGTTGCCTCCGCGTTCGTGCCGTAGCCGTCAAGCCACGTGTTCCATCCGAACGAGCTCGTGATTTCACGGATCTTCTCGTACGGCACCCATCGCTCCGTCTCGCCGTCGACTGAGACCCCTTTGTCATACGGCGTGAGCTCCCAGTGCGCGAAGCCGGGATCCACGAGAATCTGTGCCATCCCGCGATGGTCCTTGCCCCAGCGCCAGTACCCCTCGGTCCCGTCGTTCTTGATCGGCAGCACGACTGTTCCGTTCGGAGCAGTGACCGGGAACCACAGCGTAGGCCTGTCGGAGCGGTCGGACGTGGCTCCCCACTTGCGCAGCTCGCGCCCCTTCTTGTACGGCCCGAGCGAGTCGTGGAGATTGAGCGCTCCGCTCTCCTTCTCCTCCATCGCCAGCATGCTCTGGTCGCCCTTGGTGTAGATCAGGAGGTACTCGTGCCCGGTGCGCAGGGCGGTCTTGTCCTTCCCGCCGCTGGGCTCGGAGCGCACGGGCGCGTAGGCGAGCCTGTTGGAGGGGCCGAAGATCTCGTCCATGACCTTGCCGAGGCTCGCGAACTCGTTGTCATCGATGGAGATGAAGATGACGCCGGTGGGGGCGAGAAGCTTGTGGAGCAGTCGAAGACGCGGATACATCATGCACAGCCACTTGTCGTGGCGTGAGAGGTCCTCGCCCTCCTTGCCGACGACGTCGCCCAGCCACTTCTTGATCCTGGGGTCGTTGACGTTGTCGTTGTAGACCCAGCCCTCGTTGCCTGTGTTGTAGGGCGGGTCGATGTAGATGCAATCGATTCGGCCCTCGTACTGCGGGAGCAGCGCCTTGAGAGCTTCGAGATTATCGCCGTGGATGACCATGTTCGGCGACCCGTTATCGTCCGTCTTCTGGCCACCCTCATCGAATGAGTACTTCCGGTCAAGGATGCGGAAAGGCACGTCCAAGTGGTGAGTGATGACGTTGGCTTTGCCAACCCAGGTCAGCTCAGGCATCGGAGCCCGCCTTTCGATGCGGAGTCACAACGCGTTCGAGGCGACGGAGCATCGTGGACACAACGCCTCCGACCCGTACTTGGCGAATGGGCCATGGAGAACGTGGGCGACGCCCACACAAAGCTCGACAAAACAGACACGAATGGAAAACTCTCCGGTTCTCACGAGGCCAAAGGCCAGGCCCCGGGGAGGCCCACCTTTCTACTTGCCTATCACTCTAGTGGGACTTCGCATTGGCGAATTCCTCCTGCGGTCCGCCAAGGCCTCGAAGCCGGCGACCACGAGGACACCCGCGATCTCCACGACGACCGTTAGCGACGGATCGAGCTGCGGCACGTCTAGCAGCTGCTTTCTGGGGTGCTCGGGCTTGATGAACGTCCGAATCGAGCATGACGACCACGGCGAAAATTGGTTGTCTAGAACAGGCCTGCGGGTGGTTCGTCGCAGGGCAGTGGTGTGAGTTTGGTGCGGTGGCCGTCGTCGGGTGTGCAGCCTTTGAAGGGTCCGTCGGTGGAGAGAAGGGCGGTCATGTGATGGTCTGCATGGTCGCGCCACCACACGCTCATTCCCGTGGTTCCGTCCAGGCGCAGAAACTCCCAGGCCCGCCAGAGTGCTTCCAGGCGGCTGATCGCTTCCGCGTGCTTCCACCACTGCGGGCACCAGGTCACTCCGCCTTGTACGTTGAGCTGCCGGCGGTAGGTGGTGGCCAGCTTGTCGCTGACGAACTCCGCGACGTTCGGATAGAACAACTCAGGCGCGTCCGCGTCGTCCCCAGCCGGCTCTGTGGCGTCAGCTCCGGAGTCCTCCAGCTCGTCGTCCCACTCCCCCAGTCCCTCACTCATCGGAGGCACCCGCAGTGATCCACCGGTTGCCGGCAGGGGCCGCCGGCCGGTTGGCCGGATCGTGTGCAGCGATTGACGCCCGCACTGCTTCTGCATGCGGGCCGCTCATCCAAGGCACCGTTTCCAGCAATGCAGCGGGGGCACCGGAGGCGAACATGATTGCACGGCCCCGAGGGAACGAGGCCAGGTCCGAAACGTCCAGGGTGCGTTCCTTGCGGTCATCGTCGTGGCTGTAGGAAGTCCCCTGTTTGGACCGGCTTTTGGTCATGTTGGAGTACCGGTACTCCCCCACCAGCTGCGCGAGCTCGTTCAGGAACTCGGCTTCGGCCACGCCGCCGCCGTAAACCTTGATGTTGGCTGCGCTCCACAGCTTGCGCATCCCATCACGGCCCCAAACCTCCACGCCCTGGGACCAGGACTGGAGGATAGTCATCAGGACGATGCCCCGAGATCCGTAGTGGCTGTACAGGTTCGGCAGCTCACGCCACCGGCAGACGTTGGCCGCTTCGTCCAGGACGCCGATCATGGGCGTGGCCAGCCGGCCGCCAGGTGAGTAAACGGCCAGCTCTTCGGCGGCCTCGACCGTGGCCACGGTCAGTGCCGTCACCAGAGGGCCGGCGGTGCCCTTGCCCTCCTTGGAGAGGCTGTACAGCGTGCCCTTGGACCTGACGAACGCGGCCGGATCGAACTGCGGCCGCTCGTCGTTCTCGCCCTGCGGAGTCACCCAGCGGGCCACTTGGCGGTTGGTGAGGCAGGACGCCATTTGCAGCGCGGTGCCGTAGACGCCGCCGCGCTGCTTCTCGGGCGCGTTGACGACACCGCCCACGGCGTTGGAGGTCTGGATGAAGCCGTGGGCCTTGAGAATGTCCACGGCCTCATCGTCCGCCGGCCGAGTCAGCCAGGTGTGAACCTGCGTGATCGGCCGCCCGTCCAGAGCGGCCGCGAGCAGGAGGCCGGCCAAAAGATCCTGGCCGGCGGGATCGAAGTATGCATCTGTCTTGGCGTCCGGGCCACGGGAGCCGGCGGCGAAGTGGTCAGCCAGGCGTGCTGCCCGCACTTCGTCCGTGACGTAGCTCAGCGGGTTCCACCACCAGCTGGGTTCCTCGAGGGCCACGGACTGCGGATCAAAGACCCACACCGGCCCATCGGCGGCCCGGACGTCGCGCGTGCCGTCCACGATATCGCGCTTGTTCGAGGTCACCAAGGCAGCGCCCGGGGCGGCCAGGATTGCCGGGATTGCCCGGGAAGTCGTCTTGCCGGTTCGTGGCCCCCAGATGTCGATGTGCATGTCTTCCCAGGAGCCGTAGACCAGCTGACCGCCCAGAACCGTTTTGCCGACCGGGACGCCAGGCGATCCTTTGACGCCCAGGCGCTCGGCCGTTGCCGTGGCCCCGCGCAGGCTCAGCGCCCGCAGATCCCGGCCTTTGGCCATGTGCTGGGCGGCGACGTCCACGCGGGAACGCCGGGAACGGCGGCGCAGCACGCCGCGGACCACCAGGACGGCCAGGGCCACGATCACGACGCCGAAGGCGATCAGAACGCCTGTGGCGGCCGCCGGCCAGGTGACCTTGTGCGTGAACAAACCCAAGACCAGCTCGAACGGGTTGACCGGCAGCTTCTGGCCGTCGCCGGCAAGAAGCGACGCCAGATGCACGGCCCCGGTCACGGAGCCGACTCCCAGCACCACGAGGGTGATGAAGATCCAGAGCAGGATCGTCTCACCGGTGAGCTGGGACCGCTTGCCGCTGTTTGGTGCACCCATCAGTTTTCCCCTTCGTCGTGCCAGCGCTTGTTTGTATCGTGGAGCGATTTTTCGACACTGGTTAGCTTCAACGCCACGGGAATGCCGGGGCGGCCGCCGACTTTGAAGAGGAACTTTCCGAGCCCGGGCCGTACCCGCTTGCGGGAGCCGCCGACGTCGGTCCACGATCCCGGGTCAGCCCATGAAGTGAGGCGAGCCTGTTCGGCGCGGGAGAGTGTGACAGCCTTGTTTAGCTTCTCCATCTCACCGCTGGGCAGCGCCCCGCAGACCACCATGCCGGACCGTTCGACAAATCCGCGTGCCTTCATCCGTTCGGACTCGGTAGGTAGGGCTTCCAAGTCGCTCATGGTGTGAGTGATCATGGCCTGCCCCACGCCTTCTGTGCGGTTCAGGCGGGTCAGGGAGTCCACCCGGTCCACCATGCCTTCGCCTGAGCGCAGCGCCCGCCAAAGCTCATCCATCACCACAAAGTAGTTTCGGCGCGGTTCGAGCCCGGCGTCGGCCAGGGCATGGGCAACCTGCACGGTGGCAAAGCCGGTGGACCAGCAGGCCAGCAGCGAGGCTGCCTGAATGTCCCGCTGGGTATCGGAGATCCCCGAGAGGTCGAAGACAACCGGCTTGCCGAGGTTCATCGGCTGGTCCGTCGGCTGAGAGAACATATCTCCGAACCGGCCCGAGCCGTTGAGGGAGTACAGCGACGTGCGCAGCTGGTCCGTTGCGTCCAGGTACCGGGACATATCGCCACGATCCAGGGCAATGTCGCGCAGCTCGTCGGGAGCGTCTTTAATGACCGCGATCAGATCGCCGATCAACGGCACCCGGTCCAGCCGTTCGTCCAGGATGTGCAGCGCCCGGTCGATCATGGATTCTTCGTGAGCGCTGGGCTTCTGGTTCCGCACAATCGTAATTAGCGCTGTCACCATGTTCAGCCGCCGGTTGTGGGCGTCAGCCATGAGTTCTTGGGCCAGCTTCTCGGCTTTCGCCGCCTTGCCCAGTAGGCGCTTCTTCTCGTTCTCATCCGAGGTCCGATTGGCCTTGGCCCGGTTCTCTTCGGCGGCGGTGAGCAGCCGGATGGCCGCGCCCGTTGCTTCGCCGGGATCAAGGACGTTCAGGTGGCCACGGCCAGGCCCCAGGCTAATGACCTGGCCGCCCATTGCCCTGATTAGGTCAACGTAGTCCGGCTTCAAATCCCCCAGGATCAGGGGGTTAATGCTTCGGCCGGCGAGGCCCAGAACGATATGCCGCACCAGCGTGGACTTGCCGTAGTGCGGCAGGCCCAGGACGAACATGGACGGGTTGTTGATCATCCCGTGCATGAACCAGCTGATGGGGTCTCCGCCGAACGGTGCGCCCGTGTCCGTGTGGACACCAATGGGCACACCGAGAATCGGTGTACCCGAGCCGCCGACAAAGGGCCACAGCCCGCAGACCTGCACGGAGGTGCCGCGCCACTCGTCGGCGGCCGTTACATAGGCCGCTTCACCCTGGCCACGGCCGCGCCAGCCACGCAAGCCCGGGCGGCGAACGACGGCGGCAGATAGCGTTCGCGGGCCGGCGGTGGTCCTCTTGTGCTTGGTCTTGCTACCGAACATCACATGGCCTCGCGGATCTCTTCGGGAACCTTCAAATGCTTAGGCAGGACAAGACCGAGCGGCAGCGAAGCCGCGAAAGCCGAATCCTGGGAGCCGTAGGCGCGGCGCATGAGCAGCCTGGCCGACGGGCCGAGGTTGCCTTCGACCGTGGCCACTGCATCGTCCAAGCCGCGAGCCGACAGCACCGTGGCCGTGACCACCATGCCGAAGTTGACCAGTCCGGCCCCCTTGGCCTCTTCCGCTGCGGTGGCCTGCGCTGCACGGGCGTCCACGAGTGAACGGGCCGTGGGCCGGTTCGTCGATGATGCCCTGGTCAATGCGTTTGTCTGGTCCGACTCGACAATGGCGGCCGCCCGTCCCGACTCAATGGGTCGGTACAGCAGCGTGACGCGCTTACGGTCGATTTCCGCATGCGGGGCAACCAGACGGGCCAGCACGGAGGACAGGATGTGGCCGCGCGGTGCGCCGGTCATGGTCCAGGACACCGAGTGCCCGGAGTCATGCCGGTACCCGGCCCAGTCCGCCTGATGGGCGGAAGGGCCAACCTCGCCCCACGTCAGGTCAACGGGCGTGCCCTGGTAGTGCGCTTCATCAATGAGGCGGGCGGCCGCCGGATCATAGGCAACCCGTACCACCTCGCAGAGCTCCTGAGCATTCAACGGAGCGCAGGCACCGGCACCCGTGGATTCGAGGCGTTCCGTCAACCCGGGAAGACGGGAGGCCAGATCCCGTGCGATTTCTTCGGCCGTGCGGCGCTTACCACCGGACCGGGCAGCGGCGCTGAATGTCAGCGCTACCCAAGCCCGGATCGTGGCCGATCCCTGCGGGTACGTTTCCAAGGCCTCGCGCAGCATGGCCTTGGCAATCGCCGGGGCATCGTCGTGAATGTTCGACTCGACTTCCCGGCGCAGGCGGGCGCCGGAATCCGGTGCCGTTTCGACCGTGACGGACGCAGCCACCACAGCGGGCTCATTGGACAGGCTGGCCAGCCAGCCGCCCCAGTTGGCCACCCAGGCATCCACCTGTTCGGGATCGACTAGCGACGCGCCGTCAGGCTGCGTGCCGAATACAACCGTGTAGTGGGCTGTTGACGGAAGGTGGATCAAGGCGAACGGGCGGCCGTAGGAGTCGTGGAACTCGTACAGCTTTGAGCCGGCCGCGATACCCGGCAGCTGGAACTCCCCCCAAGGCGTCAGCCCGAGCGGGCCGGAACGGTAGATGTTGGTCTTCTTACGGCGGGCCGAGTGGAACGCCAGACGACCGAAGGCACGTTCGCCCAATGACTTGTTGTGCTTGTCGTTCACAGAGACGACAGCCAGGGCCAGGCCCAGCACAATCAAGGCAATCAGACCGGCCAGCCAGCCGCCGATGAAGAAGCAGATAACGGTAACGATCAGCCCCAGGAACAAGCCGGCCGTGGCCAAGCCTCCCAGTGTGCCGATGCCGGCCCTGCGCGGCCGCCGCCAGTTGCCGTATGTCGGTTCACGGTACGTATTTTCGATAGCCGCCATGTCAGGCACCCCCTGTTGATTCTTCACTCATGGTCTTGGCCGCCCCTGCGGCCGCCTTTCCTACCTCAACACCCGCAGCCACAGCAACACCCGCCGGCCCGGCCGCTGCGGCCGCACCACCTGCAGCTGCACCGCTGCCTCCAGCTGCGGCACCGCTGCCTCCAGCTGCGGCACCGCTGCCACCAGCTGCGGCAGCTCCACCGCCTGCCGATCCGGCAGAAGACGCCTCAGCACCCGAGGCAGCAGGCGCACCGCCACTGGTCCCGGAACCGCCAGACTTGCCGGCCGTCCCAGAGGATCCGGCGTCGCCCTGGCTACCAGTGCCAGACGGCCCTTGCGATCCAGACGAATCGCTGGAACCAGCGTTGGAAACGCTGCCGGCAGAACCGCCACCACCTCGGCCAGCACTACCCATGTTGATTGCCCCCGAAGCCAGCCCGCCTACGGCTCCGGCAGCCATTCCGCCGCCCCCAGACGCTACGGCCCCGACCATCGGTGTAACGAACCGCATCAGGGCCGGCATGGCAAACAGGGCAACAACCATCAATGCCAACCCTGTGACCGTGGCCAATAAGGCAGAGCCGAACGTTGCACCGTCTCCCCCGCCTCCAAAGATGTCTGTTCCAACCAGCCTGAAAGCTGTTGCGTAGACGATTGCCGCCGCCGGCTTATAGAGAATGAAAGCAATCAGCCACGCCGTGCACTTCTGGAACCAGCTCTTGCCTGCCTCCGTATTCGTGAAGGCAGCCGCTGTAGGGAAGATGCCCGTCAGAATGACGAGCAGGCCGCCCCGGACAACCATGAGAACGATCTGGATCACAGAGGCAAAGATCGCGATTAGGCCCAGCAAAATAATCATGATCGAGCCAAGCGGGCTCGTAGACGAAAGTGCCAACATCGTCCCGATCTTGTCGTTGAACGACGTTCCTTGGGTGGAGTTGGTGATGATCCACGCGGAGAACTGATCGGCCGCAACGGTCAGCAGTCCTACGGCTGCAACACCCGCGCCGGATACGACAACGAGAGTAGCCAGGGACCGGCCCAGATCACGCATTGGTGCGCCCCTGCGCTCAATGATCATCTTGGCCGCCCCCACCAGCACAGACAGAACCGCCAGAGCAGCCGTCCAGAACCACAAGCTGTTCTGCAAGAACTGAACGGGATCGCTCGCAGTGCTTCCTCCAGGCGAGGCAGTGAGATTCGGAGTGCCGACGTTGACCCAGAACGTACCCAGAGTCTTGACAGTCTGTCCCACCGCATCAGCAATGGCTTTGGCCATGTTCTTGATGGCATCCCCGGCAGCGTCTTGGACGACTTGGCCAACCTGGCAGCCCGGATTAAAGAAGTCCCAGCCAGTGCAAGCCATTACACACCGGCCCACGGGACATAGCCGCTGATATCTGGAATCTGGCCCGCGCCGGTACTACCGGTTGCTGGGACAATGATCTTCCAATCGCCGGCATGCCACTGGAGGGGAACAGGGATGGAAACAAACGCCCCGTTGTCTCCCTTAAAGGCCAAGTCGATTACTGCCTTATCAGAGCTATAAGAACGAATCGCAAATCCGGCCAGTTGAGCCGTAGAAGTGG
>NZ_AUPJ01000242.1:2682-3254 GCF_000427315.1 Arthrobacter sp. TB 26 | reverse complement strand
CCCGCGGGCTGATCCGGTCGGCGGAACTCGCCCGGACCGGGACCGTGCACGCGGTCACCCATACCGCGGCCGCCGTCAGAGCCTCCGGGCCGGAGCTGGAGGCCGCGCCGGTGCTGGAGCTGGAGGGCCTCGGTTTCGGTTTCCCGGGCGCCGGCGGGCGAGTGCCGGAGCCGCTGCTGCGGAATGTGGGCCTCACAGTACGCCCCGGCGAAATTGTGGCGGTCACCGGCCCGAACGGGGCGGGCAAGTCAACGTTGCTGCGCCACTTCAACGGCCTGCTCCGTCCCGTCACGGGGGAGGTGCGCGTCACCGGGACAAACATCGCGCCTCTCCCGGTCGGCCGGGTGGCGGCGTCGGTCGGGCTGCTCTTCCAGCAGCCCCGCGACCAGCTGTTCGAGCGGACGGTGCTCCGCGAGACCAGTTTTGGCCTTCGGCGGTTGCTTGGCCGGGATGCCGGCACCAGGGCCGCCCTCGCCGCACTGGAGGCCTTCGGACTGTCCGGGGATGCGGGAACGCACCCGGCGGACCTGCCGGCGTCGAAACAGCGGCTGCTCGCCCTGGCCACCGTCCTG
>NZ_AUPJ01000242.1:0-2672 GCF_000427315.1 Arthrobacter sp. TB 26 | reverse complement strand
CCCGCCGTTCTCGCCCTCGACGAGCCAACGGTCGGGCTGGACCGGTACGGGCTGGACTTCCTGCGCCAGGCGATCGAAAACTCCGCTGCGCGGGGCGCCGCCGTCGTGCTGGTCACGCATGACCTCAGCTACGCGCGGGCCACCGCACACCGCGTCCTAAAGCTCAGCGAAGGGAACCTGCGGGAAGTCTGAGCGGCATGGAGGCTTGCGACCCTAGCGGCAGCCCGCCGGCCACCCGAGCATTAGGCCATGGGCACCCAAGCAGGCACCACCACAATTGCCGGTGTTCCGGCCGTCCTGATGGTTGCGTCGCGGATCTGGCTGGTCCTCGCGGCAGCCGGCACCGTCTGGACGCTGATGGGGCTGCTCCTCGTCCTGGTCTTCGGCGGAACGGTGCCGCCGCAGACGTACCTCCCTGCACTGGCGCTCTACGTGGCCAGTGCGGCCGTGTTTGTGACGTGCGGAGTGTTCGCCGTGCTCCTGGGCCGGGGGCGGACGCCGGCACGCATCATCTTGTCGGCGTATGTTGTGATCCTTCCGGCACTTCTCATCTTCCGCGGCGGCCCGCCCGCTGGTGAAGTGCCGTGGTCGCAGGCCCTGCTGTCGCCCGTCGGCGCGGCCGCTGTCGTTGCAGTAGCTGCCACGGTCCTCATGTGGCTGCCGCCGGCCAACGCGTATTTCACCCGCGCCGGTGCGCACAAACCACTAACACCAGCCGATTCTCAGGCCCCGCCCGACCGGGTGCCGCGAGCTGTGGCGGCATCGGTCTGGCTTCTGGCTGTCGCCGGCGTGATCGCCGCGCTTCAGGCAGTGCTGGGACTGGTCCTCCTTGTGGGAGCCGTAGGTTCGGGCGGAAACATGACTCCGGCGCTGGTCCTTTGGCTGACGCTTGCCTCGGTGGCGGCGGCAGACCTCGCCTGTGCCCGGGCGGTCCGGCGGGGAAAGCCGTTCGTCCGGCCCATCGTCTCAGTTATCCCGCCGGCGGGCCTCAGCCTCCTCGTGCTGGCCACGCTCGCTGGCATTTCATCCCTGCCTGCCGGGAGCCCGGCGGCCAGTGGCGGAGTGCTGCCGGCGATCTTCCTGACCATCGCCTCCCAAGGGCTGCCGCTTATCGGCGGGNCTCGTGCCAGCCGTACTTGTCTGGGTCCCCTCTGCCGGGCGATACTTCCAACGCGGCGCCGGGGATCTGCCGGCCGCCACGACGGGTCCTGGCACGGCAGCGCCGCCGCCCGCACCGGAATAGGTGCGGACAGCGGCGCCGTGTGGTGAGAGCCGTGAGTTGAAAAGCCGTGCGGCGAAACCGGGTTGTTCAGGCTGCCGGTTCGGACGCCACCCCGGGGGCCAGGAACTTCCTGCCGTTGACCCGCTCGGAGGCGCCCACCCGGTCCAGGTACGGGGTGATGCCGCCAAGGAACATCGGCCAACGCGCACCGAGGATCATGCAGAGGTCGATGTCCTCAGGGCCCGCGACGACGCCCTCGGCCAGCATCAGGCCGATCTCCTCGGCCAGGGCGTCCTGCGTACGGCGCAGCACCTCCTCACCGGTGGACGGTGTGTTGCCGAAGGACATCAGCGCGAGCGTCCCGGCCGGGATCACGGGCTTGCCGGCTTGGACCGAGGCCGGATCCCAGATGGACGTCACCCCGTTGTCGATCAGCTTCTGCAGGTTCTGCGAGACGGTGAAGCGGTCGGGGAATGCCGCGTGCAGGGATTCCTGGACGTGCTGCGCGACCGGCAGGCCTACCATGGCTCCCAGGACGAACGGCGTCATCGGCAGGCCCATCGGGCGCAGCGCGTTGTCCGCGACCCCGGCAGGGGTGCCCTCGTCGAAGGCGGCCGTCACTTCGCCCATGAGGCGCAGCAGGATGCGGTTGACCACGAACGCCGGGGCGTCCTTGACGAGCACGGCGGACTTCTTGAGCCCCTTGGCAAGCTCGAACGCGGTGGCCAGCACGGCGTCGTCGGTCTTCGGCGCTCGGACGATTTCCAGCAGCGGCATCACCGCAACGGGGTTGAAGAAGTGGAAGCCGATCAGGCGCTCCGGGTGCTCCAGGTCCTCGGCCATGGCCGTGACTGACAAGGAGGAGGTGTTGGTGGCAAGGATGCACTCGGGAGAGACGATCGCCTCGACCTCCTTGAACACCTGCTTCTTGACGTTGAGCTCCTCGAAGACCGCCTCGATCACGAAGTCGGCGTCGGCGAAGGCGTCTTTGGACACCGATCCCGTGACGAGCGCCCGGGTCCGGTTGGCGGCGTCGGGGCTGATCCGGCCCTTGTGCTGCAGTTTGTCCACCTCGGCGTGGACGTAGCCCACGCCCTTGTCCACCCGGACCTGGTCGATGTCCGTCATTACGACAGGCACTTTGAGCTGGCGGGCGAAGAGCAGGGCGAGCTGGCTGGCCATCAGGCCGGCTCCCACAACGCCGATCTTGGTCACGGGGCGGGCGAGCTTGCGGTCCGGCGCGCCGGCGGGGCGCTTGGACCGGCGCTGCACCAGGTCCAGGAACGCGTAGACGGTGGAGCGGAACTCGTCCGTCTGCATGAGGTCCGCGAGGGTTTCGCATTCCAGCTCCGCGGACTGGGACTGCGTCAGCGTCCGGTTGGCTTCCATGACCTCGAGGACCTTGGCCGGCGCCGGGGAGGCATTGGAGGTCCGGGCCTCCACGAGCGAC
>NZ_AUPJ01000241.1 GCF_000427315.1 Arthrobacter sp. TB 26 | reverse complement strand
ACTTCTCCCGGGCCGTGACCTCCGCCGGCAGCGGGTCGGGCAGGATGTCCAGGTCTGCGGTGTCCAACAGCGTGGAAATGACTTTTTGGATGGACCAGCTGGTCAGCTTGGCGGTGGCCGGATACACCGGGATGGGCATGGCGGCGAGCTTTTCCGGATCCTTGCCGGGGGTCTCCGGGTCCTCGTCCAGCAGCAGGAAGTCGGGGTTGGTCAGCCCCAGGGCGCCGCCGTAGCGGGTGACCTTGCCGGAGAACATGGCACGCCGGCCCGGCAGCAGTTCGGCCTTGGCCCGGAACCCGTTAAAGAAGCTCACCTTCAGCGTGCCGGGCACGCCGGCGCTGGCCGTCCCGGTACCGGAGGACCCGGCGTCGTCGGTAATCACGACGTCGGTCAGCGAACCGCGGCGGGCACGCATGGACCGCGTGCTGCTGGAAACCACCCGGGCGATCAGGGTGACGTCCTCGTCCAGCGGAACCTCGCTGATGGGGGTGAGCTCGCCGCGGTCCAGGTAGCGGCGCGGGAAGTAATTCAGCAGCCCGCCGACCGTGGTGATGCCAAGGTGCTTTTCGATGACTGCCGCGGAACGCTTGCCGATCCGGCGCTCCAGGCCCAGCCCCAGTTCAGCGGTGCCCGGTTCAGCGGTGCCCAGTTCAGCGGTGCCCGGTTCAGCGGCGCCCGGTTTAGCGTTCATGTCCGTCGGAAACCTGTCCTGCGGGTTCACGGTCACCGGCTCCGTGGGGTTCGGCGTCCGGTACGGCGAGCTCCGTCACGCTGATGTCAGAGGGTTCACCGAGGGATCGGATCAGGGCCACGGCCGGCTTGGCATCGGGCACGTGGACGTGGACCCGCCAGCGGTACGCGCCGGCGGCGTCGGCTGTCCCGCCCACCTGGCTCATGATGACGGACTCCCCCATCTCGTCGAGCCGCTGGCGCATCATGGCGGCGTCGAGCGGTGACAGCGAGATGGTGCACATGACTTCCACACCCTCGTCCCGGGGCATGCCGGCGTGGATGTGCGGGTCCTGGACGTCGTAGCCGTGCAGTCCGTCCAGCAACTGGTCCTGGAGTTCCTCGCCGAGGACCGCGGAGCGGAGGCAGTCGAGGATCAGCAGCATCCCGACGCCGCCGGCATCCACCACATGGGCGGCGTGCAGCGCCTCCAGCTGGTCCTCGGTGCGCACCACGGCCGCGACGGCGGCTTCCACGGCGGCGTCGAGGGCCAGTCCGAGGGTGTGGTTGCTGTCGTCGCCGTCGTGCGCGGAGTCCACCATCGCTGCGGCGCGGGCGGCGGCTTCCATCACGGAGAGCATGGTGCCGGGAACCGGGTCGCTCAACGCGGACCAGGCCCGGAGCTGGGCGCGGTTCAGGGCGGCGGCCAGCAGCGGCGCGCTCAGCCGGTGGTGGCCGGCGAGGGGTTCGGCTGCGGCGCAGAGGAACACGGCGAACAGGGTGCCGGAGTTGCCGCGGGCCTGTTCCATGGCGGCCAGGCCGGCCCGTGCCAGGATGGCGCCGACGTCGTTCTGGGCCGGGTCCGGCGGACCGAAGGAATGGACCCCAGGATCCGCGCCGATTTGGGGTATCGCCGCAGTGTCGAGGCTGTGGAGTGCCTGGGCGGCGGCACGCACCGTCAGGTAGAGGTTGGTGCCGGTGTCGCCGTCGGCGACCGGGAAGATGTTGATGGCGTTCAGGCGGTCGCTGTGGTTTCCAAGCGTCGTTTCTGCCTTGCCCAACCACCGCTTCATCGCTTGCGCGTTGGCGGCAATCTTAGTCTGCAAAGTGATCCCATCCCACAGTGTCAGCGGGCCTTCCCGCTATGGTTACGCCCGTGCGGTCCGTTGGTGCAGGGGCTTCTACCGAGCCTATCGCAGCGAACCCGTGAGGCAGCTGAACGCCCGGCGGGAATGTGGCCAGCAGTCCGTGGTCCTCCCCGCCGCCCAGGACCCAGTCCATGGGATCCGCGCCGAGCAGCTCTGCGGCAGGCAGGAGCGGACCCGCGAGTTCCTTCAAGACCGTCGCGTCCAGGTCCAGGACGGCGTGGCTGGCGGAGGCCATCCGGTTGCCGTCGCGGACCAGTCCGTCGGAAATGTCCATCAGTGCGGTGGCGCCGGAGTCCCGGGCCAGC
>NZ_AUPJ01000240.1 GCF_000427315.1 Arthrobacter sp. TB 26 | reverse complement strand
CGGCCGGTGCGGCCTGCTGCTGGTTTTGCCCATAGTTGATATACCCGGCGTCTACTTCTTCTTCGTCGTAGAGGCCGTCGTAGGTTTCGGGCTCGTTGGAGCGCGGCTGGCCGAAGATTTCGCTGCCCAGCGTGTCGGTAAAGAACGGTTCGACGTAGGGCGGGTTGGAAGAGACCACGAGGTCCAGCAGATCAGCGGCCGACGTGTGGTTGGTGATGAGGTATGTCGTGGCGTCGCTGACCCCGAGGTCAAGGATCTGCACGCTGCCGGGACGCTCGCCGGTGGCCACTTCCCGGGCACTTTGTGCCACTTGATCCGCGTTGCCGGGGCCGGCCACAAGGATGCTCACGGCACGGTTGAGCACCTGGTCCACACCGTCCAGCACCAGATCCTGGTCATGTGAGGTCAGTACAGTGGCAGTGACCTTGTAACGGCCACCAAGTACTGATCCGACATCGATCGGGTGGGACACGGGTTCCTCCTAGACTGTCCGGGAGCCGCTGAACTGATCACTTCATCAGTGACCGCAGGCCGCCCGGTAAGCCGGTGGACCCGTGGTCTGCAACTCCCCTTGTTAGTCTTCGATCCTAGCTGATGCAGTGTCCCGGCCTCGGAAGCACGGCGCTGCGAAGCCTACTGGTTACTTTTTCTTTTTCCCCCCGAACGGAAAATACGGGTTGTGACCGGCCGGGCCCTGGTATGTCCTGCGCCCGGGCAGGGGGACATCGCCGCCCAGGCCGCCCTCCGCGGTGCTGGGCAGATCCTCGGCGGGCAGGTAGCCGCCCTCCGGTCCGCCGCGTCCGGCCCGTTCGTCCTGTTCGCCCAGGTCGGGTCCGGCTCGGAAGGAAGTGGCGTCGAATTCCCCGGAAATCCTCGGAATGAGGCCGGTGTCCACCGAGACAGTGGCACGTTCCGGTCGGGTACGCGCTGCAGCGGCATGGTCAGGAAGGTTCCCGGCAGGGGCCTCCGGAGCCGGGCGGCGGCGCAGGCGGCCCAGCAGCGGCTGCAGGAGGTCGCTCAGCTCGGTCACCCGGAAGAGTTTCAGCAGGAGCAGGTAGGCCGCCAGCATGACGGGACCGACGACGACGATCGTCACCAGTGCGGCGATGGGGGTGCTCCAGGCGAAGCCGTCCCGGCTGTAGCTGCCCAGCAGCCACAAAGCCACGGCACCGGCAAGCGCGGAACCCAGCGCGGCATAGCCCATCCGGATGTAGGAGTTCGCGATCCGCGGGCCGTCCAGATGCCCGAGGAGCCGCCGCAGGAAGACCGCGCTGACGATCACGGACAGGATATTGCCGCCCGTATAAAGGATGGCGATGGCGAAGATGATCTGGTCGAACGGCAGGAACTGGATGGTGAAGGCGGCAACCACGTTCACGAGGGCCAGCACCAGCTGGATGAAGAAGGGTGTCCGGGCGTCCTCGTTGGCGTAGAAAACGCGGGACATCATGAAGTTAGCGCTCATGAAAGGCGTACTGAGGGCAAGGATGGTCAGCGTCTGGGCCAGCATGACGCCGTCCTGGGGAACCCCGCCGGAGAAGAACATTCCCAGCGGGCCGGCCAGGGCGAACAGGGCCAGGGCCCCAAATACCGTCGCCACGGCCATGGTCCGCAGTCCGTGCGAGAGCGCGTTCCGCAGCGCAGCCCGGTCCCCGTCCTGCGAGGCCCGCGTCATTCGGTTGAACAGCACCGTGGCCAGGGACAGGGCAATGATGGAGTGCGGGAGCAGATAGAGCTGGCTCGCCACTTCCAGCACGGCGTTGCCCGGCAGCGAGTCGGCGGCCGGATCACCGGCCTGTTCCAGCCGGAGCCGTTCCGCGCCGGGGATCGTGGCGATGCGCATGACATAAAGGAACGCCAACTGCCCGACGGCGGCCGTCGCCAGGGTCCAGACGCTCAGCCTGGCGGCCTGGCCCAGCCCCACCCCGCGCCAGCCGAAGCGCGGCCGCAGCCCGAGCCGGAGCCTGAACACCGGTACCAGCAGGATGGCGGTCTGGGCAATCACACCGATGGTGGAGAATCCGGCCACCAGCAAGGTCTGGGTGGAGCTCCACGTGTCCAGCGTGTGAGGGTTGGCCGCGTTGGTGCCCATGATGCCGATGAACATGCCCAACCCGGTGATCGCAACAACATTGTTCAGGATCGGCGCCCACATCGCGGGCCCGAACGCGCCGTGGGCATTGAGCACCTGGGTCAGCAGGGCGTACAGGCCGTAGAAGAAGATCTGCGGGAGGCACCAGAAAGCGAAGGACACCGCGAGGGCCTTTTGCTGCGGCGAGTAACCCTGTGTGGTCAGTTGGATGACCCACGGTGCCAGCAGCGTGACCAGCAGCGTGAGTGCCAGCAGCACGAGGACGGCCAGTGTCAGCAGCCGGCTGATGTAGTCCGCCCCCCTGTCCGGGGCCTTGCTCGCCTTGATGATCTGGGGCACCAGGACGGCGTTGAACACGCCGCCGGCCACCAGCAGGAAGATCAGGTTAGGCAGGTTGTTCGCGTTGATGAAGGTGTCGTTGACGGTGGACCCCAGGCCGAGGGCCGCGGCCAGCAGCCAGGTCTTTGCGAAGCCCAGGAAACGCGAAACCAGCGTTCCCGCGGCCATGATGGCGCTGGAACGGACTTCTCCGGATTGGACAGCTTTGGAATCGGCGGGGCCGGAGGGCGCGGGGGTGGGTTTGGCAGATGACATTATCTTCATCGTCTCACCCGCGCACGGCTTAAGGCGCTATCCGCGTCCCCTAAAGGGGATTGTGTGCCCCTAGCGGTGCTCCGGCAGTACTTCCTTGGCGAGGTCGGCGATGCGGCGCTCGTTCGGGAAGGAGAGCTTCCGCGCCAGTTCATGGATGGGGACCCAGGCGACGTCCACGGCTTCCTTGTCCGGATCGTTCTCGATTGTCAGTTCCCCGCCCGTGGCCTGCAGCAGGTAATGGTGGACGGTCTTGTGGACGCGGTGTCCGCTGACCGTGAACCAGTAATCGATGCTGCCCAGCGGCGCGAGGATCTTGCCCTCGATGCCGGTCTCCTCCGCGATCTCACGCACGGCGGCTTCCTCGTTGCTTTCCTTGCCCTCCGGGTGGCCCTTCGGCAGGCACCATTCCAGTCGTCCACCGCGGTTAAGGCGGGCAATGATCGCCACGCGGAGTTCGCCGTCGGAGGTGTCGACCACAACGCCGCCCGCGGAGATTTCCTCCACAGTGGGAAGGGAGGCCTGTCCGGAGTGCTGCACCGGCGCGACATTGGCACCAATTGCCGATGGCAACGGTGCGTTTGTCCTCCTGCCGGGAGCGCTCGGTACGGGATGGGCCATGAAGTCCACTCTAACGACTCTTGTCCGCACTTGATGACCTAAACATGGCAGGAAAGTGGACGGCCGGGAAAGTGGATCGCCCGTTCCGTCCCCGTGCTCAGCGTCAACGGCGGGACTCAGGGAGGATTCGGTGTGGTGCTGGCCGGGATTTCTGACAAGCTTAAGAAACTATGGCGCACCCACATCACGAGACTGACTCGCACACTGTTGATTTCCAGGTAGACCCTGTGGTCCTGGAGCTTGGGCAGCGGTTTGTCGATGCCGGCCATGAGCTCTCCCTGGTGGGCGGCCCCGTTCGCGATCTCTTCCTGGGCCGGGTTTCCCCCGACCTGGACTTCACCACCGACGCCACCCCGGACCAGACGGTTGCCCTGATCAGGAAGTGGGCTGACAACTACTGGGAGATCGGGCGCGCCTTTGGCACCATCGGGATGCGCAAGGCCGGCTTCCAGATCGAAATCACCACCTACCGCGCGGAAGCGTACGAGCCCGACTCCCGCAAACCCGTCGTGGCGTTCGGGAACTCGCTGACGGATGACCTGTTGCGCCGCGACTTCACGATCAACGCCATGGCGCTCCGCCTCCCTGGACTGGAGCTCGTGGATCCTTTCGGAGGGGTCCGCGACCTCCACGCTTCGATCCTCGCCACCCCGGGCGCCCCGGAATCCTCCTTTTCCGACGATCCGCTGCGCATGATGCGCGCCGCCCGCTTCGCCGCCCAGCTGGGCGTGACGGTGCACGAGGACGTCCGGGCCGCGATGTCCCGGATGGCGGAACGGATCACCATGATCTCCGCCGAACGCGTCCGCGAGGAGCTGGTCAAACTCATCTGCGCGGCGCATCCCCGGGCGGGGGTGGACCTCCTTGTCGACACCGGGCTGGCCGACTTTGTGCTGCCCGAGGTCTCCGCCCTGCGCCTCGAATCGGATGAACACCACCGGCATAAGGACGTCTACCAGCACTCACTCCAGGTTCTGGAGCAGGCCGCCGCACTCGAAACGGCTGCCGACGGCGCCGTCCCGGGGCCGGACTTCGTGCTGCGGTTCGCGGCTTTGATGCACGACGTCGGGAAGCCGGCCACGCGCCGCTTCGAACCGGGTGGCGCGGTGAGTTTCCGGCACCACGACATAGCCGGATCCAAGCTGACATCAAAAAGGATGAAGGCGCTGCGCTTCGACAACGACACCATCAAGGCCGTGGCCAAGCTGGTGGAGTTGCACATGCGCTTCTACGGCTACGGCGATGCCGGCTGGAGCGATTCCGCTGTGCGCCGCTATGTCACCGACGCCGGTCCGCTCCTGGAACGGCTGCACCGGCTGACCCGCTCGGATGTCACCACCCGCAACCAGCGCAAGGCCGAGCGGCTCGCCTTCGCCTACGACGATCTCGAGGCCAGGATCGCCGCCCTGCGCGAGCAGGAATCCCTTGAGGCCGTCCGCCCGGACCTTGACGGCGGCCGGATCATGGAACTCCTGGGACTCAAGCCTGGCCCGGTGGTCGGTCGCGCCTACAAGTTCCTGCTGGAGGAACGGATGGAGCACGGCCCGCTGGATGCCGACGTGGCCGAGGCCAAACTGCACGAATGGTGGGCAGCCCAACCCGAGTCCGCCGTCGCACTCTCAACTGAGGAGTCCTAAGTGATTGCACCTTCCAACGGCCCCCGCCCGCAACTGTGGATCCTCCGGCACGGCGAAACCGAGTGGTCCAAGAGCGGACAGTACACAGGCCTCACCGACCTCCCGCTTACCGTCGAGGGCGAACAACAGTCCGTGGAGGCACGCAAGGTGCTCGACCCCGTCGACTTTGATCTGGTACTGACGTCCCCGCTGCGCCGGGCGCGGCGGACGGCGGAACTGGCCGGCTTCCCCGACGCGCAACTGGAGCCGCTCGCGGTCGAGTGGGACTACGGCGACTACGAGGGCATCAGCTCGGACCTCATCCGCAAGGACAACCCGGAGTACCTGATCTGGACCCACGGTGTGCCAAACGGCGAGGCCCTCGATGACGTCGCCGCGCGCGCGGACAAGATCGTGGCCCGGGTGCTGGAATCCGGGCTGGACAACGTGCTGATCGTGGCCCATGGACATTTCTCACGAATCCTCACCGCACGGTGGCTGGGGCTCGATCCGCACGAGGGGCGGCATTTCATCCTGGGGACCGCAAAAGTCTGCACCCTCGGCTGGGATAAGAAGACGCCGGCAGTGGTCCGCTGGGGCCTGTAAATGCGTTGATAAAGTAATTTCAAGAAAGTTTATGAATACTGTAGTCAAGTGCTGCATTCATGGTGTATTTTTATGTCTGACCCCAGAGCGTCCTGCCGGGGTCGAGGCGCGCGTCGCCCGGCCAGTCAGCCGGAGCCACGGCATAACAGAAAAGGAGGTTGGGAGAAATGATTACTTTGACTAGCGGACGGATGTACTTCGTCACCGCCACCCCGGCCTCTGTCGCTGAACCGCGCCCAAATTTCGGCCCGACTGCCTCCTGACTCCTCGTTCGCGGCCTAGTTAGCTTTAGGTCCCGAGCCAGGCGATACCGTCACTTCCCTTCCCGGGAGTGACGTAACAGCGGACTGACCCAGGCGGAACCACGCGGTTGCGCAGCATCCCCAAAGTTCGGAACCCAGCTTCTTGTTGGGGTCGCGGCTTCGCGCGTTCAGGGGCCTTTCTTTCGCTCTTGCGAAATTATTGGATTATCGCCGGGTATTTGCATGCCCAATTGCGGCCTTATCTTTCCTCAATTCACAGAGGCCCTAATTGACATGCCCAATTACTCCCCCAATTTCCAGCACAACCAAAGAAAGGCCCATCGTGGCTATTGCCAGCACTACAGCCCGACCACGCAGCGCGAGCCACCGGAAGGAGGTGACCACCATGAAGCAGAAACTCCAACGAATCCTGCGCCTGAGCCTCAAGCCGGCCCCAAGGCACACGACGCTGTTCAACGGACAACTCCTCGACCAGAAGCGCGAAGACGTCTATGTCGTGATGCACCAGATGGGCCTCATCCGCTGAGGCAGGCCCAGTCCATAAGAAGAAGGAACTGATGACTGACATCGGAACTGATCCGCAAGGAGCCCACGCGGCGACGCGTGGGCTCCCCCCTTCAAGCACCCGCCTGGCCGCCGGTTGAGACGGTTCTTCTGCCACCGCCCGGCGCAGCACGGCCGGCCGCAGCTGCCCCGGTAAGCTCGGGGACATGCAGGAGACAAAGCCGCCGGAGCACCGCAGACGTGTCCGACTGGTCATCCCGAGCCGCAGCGACCCCCTGCTGAGGAACTTCACGGAGCTGGTCGGCGGACCCATGGGCCGCCGCTCGGCCCCCGGCATCGTCTCCCCCGGATTCTTCACCGTGGAACGCGTCCTCATCCTGCTCACCGTCCTGGCAGCCGTGGCCGGCATCCTCCTCAAGTCCTACTGCCGCGCCAGCGGCTGGGAAACCCCGGGCCAGTTCTATGCAACCTGCTATTCGGATTTCCCGGAGCTGTTCAAGAACCGCGGCCTCGGCGACGGTGCCTTTCCCTTCATCACCCAGGGGACGTTCTTCGAATACCCCGTCCTGATGGGATTCATCGCCGGCGCCACGTCCCTGCTGGTGCCCGGCGAGGGCGTCTCCGCGGGCCGGATTCTTGCCTACTTCGACATCAACGCCGCCCTGATCGCCGCCGTCTGGATCGTCACGGTACTCGCCACCGCACGCATGGCCCGCCGCCGGGCATGGGACGCAGCCATGGTCGCGGTGGCCCCCGGCATTATCCTTGCCGGCACCATCAACTGGGACATGTGGGCCGTCGGCCTCCTCGCCCTCGGCATGTTTTGCTTCTCCCGGAACAAGCTCGTGCTGGCCGGGATTTTCATCGGACTGGGCACTGCCACCAAGCTTTACCCGGTGCTGGTCCTCGGCGCGGTCCTGCTCCTTGCCCTGCGGACCGGCAGGGTCCGTGCCATCCTGGTCACCGCCGGCGCCGCCGCCGCCGCGTGGCTGGCCGTCAATGTCCCCGTCGCCGCCGTCAACCCGGAGGGCTGGCGATACTTCTACCAGTTCACCGAGGACCGGCCGGCCGGCTACAGCTCGCCATGGTTTGCCTACAACCTTGTCGCCGGCCGCCTGGGCTGGCTCCCCCTGCAGGCGGAAGCGATCAACACCCTGGCCCTGAACCTGTTCGTGCTGGCCTGTGTGCTGGTCGGCGTCCTGGCTCTCGCTGCTCCGCAGCGGCCCCGGCTGGCGCAGCTCGCCTTCCTGATCGTTGCCGCGTTTATCCTGACCAACAAGGTCTACTCGCCCCAGTTCGTGATCTGGCTCATCCCGCTGCTTGCCCTGGCCCGGCCGCGCTGGCGGGACTTCCTGATCTGGCAGACCTTCGAAGGGCTGCACTGGGCGGCAGTCTGGCTGTATCTCGGACAGGTGACCAGCGGCGGCGTCTCCCAGCACAATATTGATATGCCCTACTACGTCCTCGCCGTGGTCTTCCATATGATCGCCACCGGCTACTTGATGGTGCGGGTGGCCTGGGACATCTGGGACCCCCGCTATGACGTGGTCCGCCGGCACGGGATGGACGATCCGCAGGGCGGCCCGTTCGAAGGCGTTCCGGACCGCTTGCGGGTGGACCTGCTGCACCCCGCTGCGTCCGTGCTGCCCTGGCGCAAGGCGTCCGCGGATGCCTGATGTCGCCGTCGTCGGATCAGGACCGAACGGGCTCGCCGCGGCGGTGACGCTGGCACGCGCCGGACTGAAGGTGCACGTGTACGAGGCGGCGCCAACACCCGGCGGCGGTCTGCGCACAGCGGAACTCATGGAGCCCGGCCACTTTCATGATGTCTGCTCGGCGGTCCACCCGATGGCCCTGGCCTCGCCGTTCTTCCGGCAGTTCGAGCTGTCCCGGCGGATCCGGCTCGAGGTTCCCGAGGTCTCGTACGGCACACCGCTCGACGGCGGCCGGGCGGCCCTTGCCTACCGCTCCCTTGAGCGAACGGCAGCCGGTCTGGGGCGCGACGGCGCCGCGTTCACACGGCTCATGGGCCCGCTTGTACACCGCGCGGACGGCATCACGGACCTGACGTTGAACCAGCTCCTGCGCCTGCCGAGGGACCCTG
>NZ_AUPJ01000239.1 GCF_000427315.1 Arthrobacter sp. TB 26 | reverse complement strand
CCGCGCCAGCCGGATCCAGGTTCGCCGTTTCGTCCACCATGATGCGGGCGTGCTGCCAGGAGATCGTCCCGGACTGCAGTGCCCCCAGGGTCAGCGGCAGCGCTGTCGTGAGGGCCTGGCATTCGGACAACAGGGCTCCGGCGGCCCGTTCACTGACGGTCAGGACGCAGGCGACCTCGGAGATCACCGCCATCTCCTGGGCGGTGCGTTCCTGCGCGGACACCGCCGGGGCAGCCAACGCCTCGGCCGCCTGCACGTAGTCCACGGCCAGCCGCGCCTTCAACGCCGCGGTCCGGGCCTCCAGCCGGGCGACCTCGGCCAGACCATCGAGACAGGCATCCGCCAGATCCCGCAACGGATCAGCGCCCGGCACCGGGCCGACGCCGGACAAGGCGTCGGATGGCCCAGCGAGGTCCGCACCGGCAGCGGCGAATGCAGCCAGCGCAGCAACAGAAGCGGCGACGGCCTCCACCGCTTCCCTGCCCTCCGCGCTCCACGCTGCGCTGTTTTCCATACTCCCATCAGATCACGAGGCTCCGACAATTTGGGGTGACGCGGGGTGACGCCCGCACCGACCAACGACGGAAAGAATTTACATAGTCTTCCCGGCCCACGCCACGGTCCGTAGCCGCTCGAATCACAGGCTCGCATTTTCGGAGCCTGCGGGAAATTTTGTCCAGGTCCGCATAGGCGAGAGTGCGATAGGGATGGCGGAGGCGCCGGCGAGCAGGGCCCAGATCCAGAGCACTGGCTGGACACCTGTCCAGGTGGCCACGGCGCCCCCGGCCAGGCTGGCGACAGGCATGATTCCGAGGACGAAGAGCCTGCTGCTGGCCATGACAGTGCCAAGGCTGCCCAGGGGTGCAATCCGCGGGATGATTCCCGCTCCTGCCACCGACATGACCACAACCAGGAAGGCCCACCCGAACGCGGAGACCCCGAGCCAAAGGGCCGGGAACAATGGTAGAGCCGGGGCAAGGGGTGTCAGCGCGACGGCCGGGACGCAGGCGATGCCGCCGAGAATCCTGGTCTTGCCAATGCCGAGCCGTTTCAGCAGGGCAGGTGCTGCGAAAGAGGCCGAAAGACCGCCCAGGGCTGCGAAGGTGCCGAGTAGTGCGAAGACAGCGGGGCTAAGTCCCAGAACGTTGAGGGCGTAAACCGCCGTGGCAGCGCTGCCGAACATGGTGGCAGCGTTAAGAAGCATTCCGGAGAGGAAAAGACTCCGGAGCACCGGGTGGCGAATGGTGAAGGACAAACCGGCCCGGGCCGCTTCGCAGAATCGCCCGTGCTCCCGGGGTGGCTTGACGTCTTCAATGACCTTGATGCTCCTAAGGGCCAGTGCGGACAGCATGTAGGAGATTCCCGCAGTCACCAGCGCAAACGGTGCGGCGGTGGCACTAAGGAGGGCCCCGGTCAGGGACGGGGAGCCGACGGCGACTGCGCTGGCAGCCGACTGCAGCCGGGCATGGGCATCGCTGATCCGATCCCGGCCCACCACCGACGGGACGAACGCACCATGTGCGGTGGTGAAGACAACATCGGCGACGCTGATCAACGCCACGCAAACGAGCAGATGCCCGATCGACATTGCACCGGCTAAGAACGCCGTCGGAATACTCAGGACGACCAATGCGCGGAACACGTCAGCCGTGATCATCAGGGGGCGTCGACGGAGCCGGTCCACCCAGACGCCAATCGGCAGGCCCAGGATAAGGAATGCGCTCATGCCCAGCGCGTTAAAGATTCCCACCTCCAGCGGGCCGGCACCGAGCATTGAGACCGCAAGGATCGGGATCACCGCGCGGCTTGCCTCGTCGCCGCCCCCCTCGAACGCGCTGGCCAGCCACAGCTTCCGGAAAGCAATCAGCCGCATCAGGGACTCTGCGGCCGGAAGCCGGCGTCCGGCGTCGTTTTTGATCTGTAAGGTCATGCCTGACAACCTGTCAGGCAATACCTGACGCGTCAAGTATGCTGGACACCGTTATCCTTTCCTCGGAAGGAGAGTGTTGTGGAACCAGAACTGCCCTTGGCTGGCCCCTTGATGTGCAGCTTCTGCGCGGGACCGGCTGGCACCTCGCGCCGGATGGTGGCAGGACCCGGCGTGGCCATCTGCCAGGCCTGTGCCGCAGCTGCCGTGGAGCTTTTCCACAGCGCCGACGGAGCACCGGCAGCGGCTCCCTGGGAGAGGATTACTGATGATGAAGTCCTCGCGCACCTGCCGGAAATTGCCACAGTCGCCTCGCAGGTCGAAGAGCGTCTGAGTGCCTGGGTGGGCATCGCGAGAGAAAGAAAAATCAGCTGGGCACGCATCGGCTCATCACTGGGTATGACCAGGCAGTCAGCGTGGGAACGCTTTCAACGCCCACACTGAAAGCCACACTTTTGGCCGTATGACGTGGCACGTCGCTCAGTCGTCCGCCACGCGGGTGTTGATCCAGTAACGCAGCACAGCGCCGCGTCCGTCGTCATCTTCGAGGATGCCGCCATGGCGCTCGATAGTTTTCGCAGAAGCTTCGTTTTCAGCCCCGCAGACAACCAGCATGCGCTCCATGCCAAGTACCCGCGCCTCGCGGACCATGCGGCCGAGAGCCCAGGTCGCCAGTCCGCGCCGGCGCATGGATGGCCGGATGCCATAGCCGACGTGTCCGGCCCACGGCACAAGGTCGTTTCCCTCGTGACGCAGTGCGATCCCGCCGAGCACCCGGCCGCCCTCGATGATCCAGAAGTGGGTGCAGCGCCCCGACTCCCCCGCCAGCCGCTCCACCCAGGCCGCAAACCCGGCCGGCGAGTCGACGTCGTCGGTCGGCAACAGCCCGAAACCGTCCTCATGGACGCCGGGACCCCACTCGGCATGCGCGTCCAGCCAAGCTGCCTGCAGCCGTCCGGTGGGTTCGATCAGTTCGGGCATGCCGCAACTATATCGATCCGGACTTGACGGGACGGGACCTCGCCGGCGCATCCCGGACCCGGCCCGCCTAAGCTCGACTCATGCACTCTCATAGCGACCCGCTTCCACATTCCCCGAAACGGGTGCTCGTGGCAGGGGTGTCAGGGGTGGGGAAGACGACCCTCGCCTGCCGAATCGCCGCCATAACGGGAGGTCCGCACACAGAGATTGACGCGCTCTTCCACGGGCCCGAGTGGAGGCCGCGACCGGAGTTTCTCGCCGGCGTGCGCTCCTTGGTCCTGGCCGACTCGTGGACCACCGAATGGCAGTACGACGCCGCGCGGCCGCTTCTCGCGGAGACCGCAGATACGTTGGTGTGGCTCGACCTTCCCTTTGTGAGCGTCACGCTTCCCCGCCTCCTCCGGCGCACCATCGGCCGGCGGCAGAGCCGGGAAGAGCTGTGGAACGGCAACATCGAAGCACCTCTTTGGACGTTCCTCACCGATCGTGAGCACATCGTGCGCTGGGCCATTAGATCCAGGAAGAACTACAAGGCTGCGGTGCCCCGTCTCATCCATGAATACCCGCACCTCATCGTTGTGCGGCTTCGGTCGCAGCAGGAGGCTGAAGAATGGCTGTCGGGGCCGCTGTCCGGCTAGCGCCCCCGCCTCGGCTACGTCATCGTAAGGCATCCATACCCGAGGCTTTGAGGGCCCGGGCAATCCCGTGGGCGGCGGTCAGCAGGGCCGGCACCGTGGAGGGCACGGCCGCTTCGCCCCGGGAAACTATGGCGTTGAGTGCGGCCGCGACCGCACCGTCCGGGCCGAAGACAGGAACGGCAATGCCGGTCCAGGCATGGCGATGGGAAACCAGCTGGGACTCGTCCTGGCCGGTTTCGGCCCGATGATCGCCGGCGTGCCCCTGGCCCCGGGCGTCACCGGCTGGGTTCCCGTGGCTGTCTTCGCCACGGTCTGCATGCTGGTTGCGGCCGTCTCGGTGTACTTCTCCCGCGAGACGTTCAAGACCCCGATCGAGGAATTGGTCGGCCCCTACCTTGCCGGAACTGCCCGGCGCCGGGAACTGCTGGCCGCGGAGACAGCCGCCGGGCAGCAGGCCCGGCCCGCAACGCAGCTTCCCTGAACCGCCAAGACCCGAAGGAGACCCATTCCCAACGGCGTCTGCCACCCCGATTCGCCCGGGGCGGCAGGCGGGCGGTGCAGCTGATCTTGTCTCCCTGGGCGGTCGACCTAGACCTGGGGCTGTTCGACGGGACGGGCAGCCAGGTATGGCATCAGGCCGCGGATGTCCGGCCGGNGGCCGCCGCGGCGGTCCCGGATCTTCCATCGCTCGATCTGTGATTCAGCTGCTTCCTTGCTGCTGAAGCTGCCCATCCCGGTGTTCTTGCTGTTGCGGACGTCGTAGGTTTCCCAGCGCATCATCAGAGCCTCTCGTGGTGCTGTTGGTGCTGCCGGGCCCGAATCATGGGGGACACGCGGGCCCGGCACCGCCGCCCACCCTAACAGGCCTAGGTGGACGCTAAGCGTGCCCAGATATGCCGACTACGCTAGGCCAGTAGCTTCATTCCGAGCCAAGGGGACCAATGGGTTTCAATCTGTACCATTTCCCGTTCCAAGGGAATGCCGGTGCCTGACCACTATCTGACGCTGACGTGCGACGCCTGCGGCGCGGCCGAGAATTTCGTGGTGCGCAACGGTCGGCAGGCGACGAACACTCATGACTGCCAGGTCCAGGCCGCCCGGCACCGGAGCCCGGGATGGTTCCTCGGCGGAATATTCGTCCGCTCTGCTGCCTGACGCTGGGCACACCAGGACAACTGCTGCCAACGCCTGCCAACTATCCAGAACACGGCAGCTGGCTCCACTATTGAGACTATGGAGCCAGCCTTAGCGGAATCGGCATGACGCGCATGCCGTTGGCCTGCCCCCAACTTTGGTTGCCCGGGCCATTCCCTTGGCCAGAGTAGGCGGGGTAAGTCCGTCAGGCAAGACCTCCCGTGGACGCATGGGCAGCGTCCGCGCCAACGATGGCGGGCAGCCGTGGGTGATGACCCAAGGGATATACGCCGTTTCAGCAGCCCGTCAGGTGCCGCTTCGGACGTTCCTGCCGGTAAAGGTACCGGCCCGCCGCCTGGAAACCGGCACGGGCGTAGAGTTCCCGGGCCCCTGCATTGGAGGCCATCACGAGCAGCCAGTAGCTGCCGAGGCCCCGGGCCTCACCCTCCTGCAGCAGGCCCCGCAGGATCCGGGTGGCATAGCCGCGCCGCCGGGCGTCCGGGCGTGTGGCCATGCAGTACAGCCCGCCCAGGCCTCCTCCCCCGTTCGGCGGGACTGCGAGGCGTCCGACGGCGGCCGGTACGCCGTCGTCGTCCCGCACGAGGGCGTACAGCGAGGGGCAGCGTTCGAGGATCCCGCGGGCGACGGCGAGGGCAGCGTCGTCGCCGCGGCCGTCCACGCTCCACCACAGCCGCAGCCACTCCCCGGAGGGCCCGGCGGAGATTTCGACGCCGGGGTCAGCCGCCGGCGAATCAGTTCCACCTTCCCGGACCAGCACCAGGGTTTCGGACTGCCGGGTGAAACCTTCCGCGTCCAGCACCGCGTTGAGCGGCTCATAGCGCGCGTCCTCGAAGACCTGGAAGATCAGCGGCAGCCGGCGGTTGCGGTACCAGAGGCGTGCCTGCCGGAGCGCGGCGGGCTGTGCGTGGGCGTCGACGCCGGGCTCCCGGGGCCAGACCGAGTTGGCCCGCTGCGTCACGCCTGAGGCGGCGCGGAGGACCCAGCCGCCGGACTCCTCCCGTTCGGCGGCAGGCCATGCGGCGTCCATCAGCGCCTCAAGCCCGGTCATCGATTCGTGTTCCATTGGGGTCCCTTCCGTCCGGCACGCCGCCCAGCCCTTCCCGCGGGTACTTCCGGCACAGCAGCAGCGACAGCAACGGCTCCCCGGTTTCCCGGAGAGCCGTTGCCGCCAAGCACGTCAGGCTACTTGGTGCCGTCAGCCTTCTTGGCTTCCGGCTTGAAGTCGACGCCGGCTTCCTTGCGCTGCTGCGCCGTGATGGGAGCGGGCGCCTGGGTCAGCGGGTCGAAGCCGCCGCCGGACTTCGGGAACGCGATGACGTCGCGGATGGACTCGACGCCGGCAAGCAGCGCGACCACGCGGTCCCAGCCGAACGCAATGCCGCCGTGGGGAGGCGCGCCGAACTTGAAGCCCTCGAGCAGGAAGCCGAACTTGGTCTGGGCATCGGCCTTGTCCAGGCCCATCAGCTCGAAGACCCGTTCCTGGACGTCGCTCTGGTGGATACGGATGGAGCCGCCGCCGATTTCGTTGCCGTTGCAGACAATGTCGTAGGCGTAGGACAGCGCGGATTCGGGATCCTTGTCGAAGCTGTCCATGAACTCGGGCTTGGGCGAGGTGAACGCGTGGTGCACGGCCGTCCACTGGCCGGCACCGACGGCGACGTCGCCGGACGCGACGGCGGCCGCGGCGGGTTCGAACATCGGTGCGTCCACCACCCAGCAGAAGGCCCAGTCGCTCGGGTTGATGAGTCCGGTGCGGTGGCCGATCTCCACGCGGGCGGCACCGAGCAGGGCACGGGACGGCGTCTTCTCACCGGCGGCGAAGAAGATGCAGTCACCAGGCTTGGCGCCGACGGCCCCGGCCAGGCCGGCGCGCTCGGCGTCCGTCAGGTTCTTGGCCACGGGGCCGGCGAGTTCGCCGTCTTCCTTGAAGAGAACGTAGGCCAGGCCCTTGGCGCCGCGCTGCTTGGCCCATTCCTGCCAGGCGTCAAGGGCGCGGCGGGCCTGGGAGGCGCCGCCCGGCATCACGACGGCGCCGACGTAGGGTGCCTTGAAGACGCCGAAGTTGGTGTCCTTGAAGAACTCGGTGAGCTCGGTGAGTTCCAGCCCGAAGCGCAGATCCGGCTTGTCCGAACCGTAGCGGGCCATGGCGTCGTGGTAGGTGATGCGCTGGATCGGCGTCGGGATTTCGACATCGATGAGCTTCCACAGTGCCTTGACGATGCTTTCGCCCAGCCGGATGATGTCGTCCTGCTCAACGAAGCTGGCTTCGATGTCGAGCTGGGTGAACTCCGGCTGGCGGTCCGCACGGAAGTCCTCATCGCGGTAGCAGCGGGCGATCTGGTAGTACTTCTCGAAGCCGCCGACCTGCAGGAGCTGCTTGAACAGCTGCGGTGACTGCGGCAGCGCGTACCAGGAACCCGGCGCCAGGCGTGCCGGGACCACGAAGTCGCGGGCGCCTTCCGGCGTCGAGCGCGTCAGCGTGGGGGTTTCGATCTCGACGTAGCCGTCCTGGTGGAGCAGTTCGCGGGCCACGCGGTTGGCCTCGGAGCGCAGGCGCATGTTGCGGGCGGGGCCGGGGCGGCGCAGGTCCAGGTAGCGGTGCTTGAGGCGGGCTTCCTCGCCGACCTCGACGTGCTCGTCGATCTGGAACGGCAGCGGCTCCGAGGTGTTGAGGATGGTGACCGTCTCGGCCATGACCTCGATCTCGCCGGTGGCCAGCGCGGGGTTCTCGTTGCCCTCCGGGCGCCGGGAGACGGTGCCGGTAACCTGCAGCACGTACTCGTTGCGCAGCCCGTGGAAGATTTCCTCTTCACGGACGACCACCTGGGACACGCCCGAGGCGTCGCGCAGGTCAACGAAGGCGACACCACCGTGGTCACGACGCCGGCCGACCCAGCCGGCGAGGGTTACGGTTTGTCCAATGTGCTCGGAGCGAAGGGATCCGAGGTCATGTGTGCGCAGCACAGCACGCCTTTCTGAAGAAGACAGAGGGAAAGCAGAACTCATGTTCAATAGGATCGCTACAGGAACGATCCCGTTCGAGTTTACCCGTTGGAAAGGCCCCTCCCGCCATGGCAAGCCGCCCCCAGAGCGAGCCGTCCCCTGACCAGCGCACACCGCGGCAGCTGCAGCGCCGCCTGGGCGTGCTCGATTCGACCGCGATCGGGCTTGGCTCCATGCTGGGCGCCGGCGTGTTTGTGGTATTCGCACCGGCTGCCGCCCTGGCCGGTCCCCTGCTGGCCGTGGCAGTGGCCCTGGCCGGCGTGATCGCGTACTGCAACGCGGTGGCCTCGGCCCAACTGGCCGCCAAGTACCCCTCCAGCGGCGGCACCTATGTCTACGGGCGGAACCGGCTGGGCGAGTGGCCCGGCTTCATCGCGGGCTGGGGTTTCGTGACCGGCAAGACCGCGTCCTGCGCGGCGATGGCGTTGACGTTCGGCCATTATGCGGCGCCGGAATTCGCGACGCCGCTGGCAGTGGCCGCCGTCGTGGTCCTGACCGGCGTGAACCTGCTCGGCATCACCCGGACCGCCCTGCTGACCCGGATCCTGCTGGGCGTGGTGCTCGCCACCCTGGCGTTCGTGGCGGCCG
>NZ_AUPJ01000238.1:15360-18091 GCF_000427315.1 Arthrobacter sp. TB 26 | reverse complement strand
CCCGCGACAACACCGGCAACCGCGACAACAGCCGCGACACTGACGACAGCGACGGCGGCAGCCGCCGGAACCGCCGTAACCGGCGCGACCGCAACGACCGCAATGACCGTCCGGACCGCTCCGGCGGGCAGGACAGCCGCGACAGCGCGCGCAACGACCGCTTCCGCGACCGCAACGACCGCCGCCGTGGACGCGCCCAGGGACCGGACGTCGACGACGTCGAGGTTACCGAAGACGACGTCCTGCTGCCCGTCGCCGGCATCCTGGACGTGCTGGAGAACTACGCGTTCATCCGCACCTCCGGTTACCTGCCGGGCCCGAACGACGTGTACGTGTCCCTCGCCCAGGTCAAGAAGTACAACCTGCGCAAGGGCGACGCCGTCGTCGGTGCCATCCGCGCACCGCGTGAAGGCGAGGCCCAGCAGGGGAACCAGCAGCAGACCGCCCGCCAGAAGTTCAACGCCCTGGTCCGCGTCACCTCGGTCAACGGCAAGACCCCTGAGGAACTCAAGGACCGCGTCGAATTCGCGAAGCTCGTCCCGCTGTACCCCTCCGAGCGACTGCGCCTCGAGACGGACCCCAAGAAGATCGGCCCCCGCGTCATCGACCTGGTTGCCCCGATCGGCAAGGGCCAGCGCGGCCTGATCGTGTCGCCGCCGAAGGCCGGCAAGACGCTCATCCTGCAGTCCATCGCCAACGCCATCACCACCAACAATCCTGAGGTCCACCTCATGATGGTGCTCGTTGACGAACGCCCCGAAGAAGTTACGGATATGCAGCGCACCGTCAAGGGTGAGGTCATCGCCTCCACCTTCGACCGTCCCGCCGACGACCACACCACCGTGGCCGAACTCTCCATCGAGCGTGCCAAGCGCCTCGTGGAAATGGGCATGGACGTTGTGGTCCTCCTCGACTCGATGACCCGCCTGGGCCGTGCCTACAACCTGGCAGCACCGGCTTCCGGCCGTATCCTGTCCGGTGGCGTCGACTCCGCTGCGCTGTACCCGCCGAAGCGCTTCTTCGGTGCAGCCCGCAACATCGAAAACGGTGGCTCGCTCACCATCCTGGCAACCGCTCTCGTCGAGACCGGCTCCAAGATGGACGAGGTCATCTTCGAAGAGTTCAAGGGCACCGGCAACATGGAACTGCGCCTGTCCCGCCAGCTCGCCGACAAGCGCATCTTCCCGGCCGTGGACGTCAACGCGTCCGGTACCCGCCGTGAGGAAAACCTGCTGTCCCCCGAGGAAGTCAAGATCATGTGGAAGCTGCGCCGTGTCCTTTCCGGACTCGAAACGCAGCAGAGCCTTGAGCTGCTGACCAACAAGATCCGGGAGACCCAGAGCAACGTCGAGTTCCTCATGCAGGTGCAGAAGACGACGCTTGGTGCGAAGTCCGATAACGACAAATAGCGACGCATAACCGCTCGGAAATTGGCGGCCCTTCCCGGNCCGCCAATTCCCCGGGCGGTTCCTGCGTTAACCGGTCCCTCCGCTTCAAAAAGCAACGCGGGGTCACCTAGAGCCCATCAGGGCCCCTGGGATGGGCCGTAAGTGACCCCGCGTTGCAGTAACTAGACTTGAGAGAGTCGAAAGAGGTTTTGAAAATGTTTGAGTCCGTACAGGGCCTGTTGGATGAGCATGATGCCATCCAGGCGCAGCTTGGGGATCCCGCTGTTTATGCTGACCAGAAGATTGCCCGGAAGCTTGGGCGGCGTTCTGCCCAGCTGAACGGCATCGTCGAGGCTTACCACGCCTGGCACGGCATCCAGGATGACCTTGCCGCGGCCAAGGAAATGGCGGACGAGGACCCGGAGTTTGCTGCGGAGGTGCCCGTACTGGAGGCCGCGCTGGAAACGGCTGCGGCCAAGCTTCGCCGGCTCCTGATCCCGCGGGACCCGGACGATGCGCGCAATGTGATCCTCGAGGTCAAGGGCGGCGAAGGCGGCGACGAGGCTGCCCTGTTCGCGGCCGACCTGCTGCGGATGTACACCCGGTACGCGGAGTCCCGCGGCTGGAAGACCGAAATGATTTCCGCCAACGAATCGGACCTGGGCGGTTACAAGGATGTCCAGGTCGCCATCAAGGGCAACTCGAACGATCCGGCCGAGGGCGTCTACGCGCGGCTCAAGTTCGAGGGCGGCGTGCACCGTGTGCAGCGCGTTCCCGTGACGGAATCCCAGGGCCGCATCCACACCTCGGCTGCCGGCGTGCTGGTGCTTCCGGAAGTGGACGAGCCTGAAGAACTCGAGATCAACCAGAACGACCTCAAGATCGACGTCTACCGTTCCTCGGGCCCCGGCGGCCAGTCCGTGAACACCACCGACTCCGCTGTCCGGATCACCCACCTTCCCACCGGCATCGTGGTGGCCATGCAGAACGAGAAGTCGCAGCTGCAGAACCGTGAGGCCGGCATGCGCGTCCTCCGCGCCCGCATCCTGGCGCACCAGCAGGAGCAGATCGACGCCGAGAACTCCGCCCAGCGCAAGTCGCAGATCCGCACCATGGACCGCTCGGAGCGCATCCGGACCTACAACTACCCGGAAAACCGGATCGCGGACCACCGCACCGGCTACAAGGCCTACAACCTGGACCAGGTCATGAACGGCGACCTGGAGCCGGTCATCCAGTCGGCCATCGAGATGGACGAACAGGCCCGCCTCGACGCCATCGGCGACTAGTCCGGGCCCGGCGCATTGATGACAGAACGAACCGGGCTGAGCCTCGCGGACGCC
>NZ_AUPJ01000238.1:0-15350 GCF_000427315.1 Arthrobacter sp. TB 26 | reverse complement strand
CGGCCGTCCTGGCCGCCGCGGGAGTCCCGAGTCCCCGGGCCGACGCCGAACTCCTCGCGGAGCACCTGCTTGGCGTCGGACTCGGCCGGCTGCGCGCCCTGATGCTGGGGGACACCGCGGCACCGGACGGCTACCTGGATCTCATTGCCGAGCGGGCCCAGCGCATTCCACTGCAGCACATCACCGGCGTCGCGCACTTCCGTTACCTGGAACTGGCGGTCGGGCCGGGGGTGTTCATTCCCCGGCCGGAAACCGAATCCGTGGTGCAGCTGGTGATTGACAAGCTGCAGGGCCAGTCGCATCCCAAGGTGGTGGATCTTGGCACCGGGTCCGGAGCGATCGCCGGTTCCATCGCGCACGAGGTTCCCGGCGCGGAGGTCCACGCCGTCGAATTCAGCGAGTTCGCCCACGCCTGGGCCGCACGGAACCTGCTGCCGCTCGGCGTCCACCTGGTCCGGGGTGATCTCCGCGATGCCTTGCCGGAGCACAACGGCACGTTCGACGTCGTCGTCTCCAACCCGCCGTACATCCCCGCCGACGCTGTCCCCAACGAACCCGAAGTGGCCCTGCACGATCCTCCCGAGGCGCTGTACGGCGGGGGAGCGGACGGCATGGAGCTTCCGACGGCGGCCGCGGCCTCCGCCGCCAGGCTGCTGGTCCCCGGGGGCTACTTCGTGATGGAACACGCCGAAGTCCAGGCCGGCTGGATCGCCTCGATGCTGAAGCGCTCCGGTCTGTGGACCGGGGTGGCCACCCATCGTGACCTCAACGGCAGGGACCGGGCCACCAGCGCCGTCCTCGCCGACCCGGCTGCCCCACGGTAACCGGGCAACGCTCTCCGTGATGAAAGAATAGGCCAGTGACGACTAGCTACGATTGCACGGCAGCCGAGCAACGCGCTGCAGGACTTGAACACGCCCAGCGGGCCATCCGGGAGCACAAGTGTGTGGTCTTTCCGACGGACACCGTGTACGGGATCGCCGCCGATGCGTTCTCCCCCCTCGCCGTGACCTTGTTGCTGGCGTCGAAGGGCCGCAGCCGGAAGATGCCGCCGCCCGTGCTCATCCCCAGGCTCAACGCCCTGGACGGACTCGCCACGGATGTTCCGGCCGAGGCCCGGCGCCTGGCCGAGGCGTTCTGGCCCGGCGGCCTCACCCTCATCCTCCACGCCCAGCCGTCCCTTGACTGGGATCTCGGCGACACCAAGGGCACCGTCGCCCTGCGAATCCCGGCCGACGACGTCGCCCAGGACCTGCTGACACTGACCGGGCCGCTGGCCGTCTCCTCGGCGAACCGCACAGGTCAGACGGCGGCGCAGACCGCCGCCGAGGCCGAAGCCCAGCTTGCGGAGTCCGTGGAGGTCTACCTCGAAGGTGGCCTCCGTCCGGCCGAGGGCGCCGATGCGCTGCCCTCCACGATCGTTGATGCCACCGCAGTGCCGCTACGGGTGGTCCGCCAGGGCGCCATCAGCCTGGAGCGGCTCCGCGAGGTCGTCCCGGACGTGCTCGGCCTGGGCGAGGAACCGGCCGCCGCCGAAACCCCCCAAACCCCTGAAGAAACTGCCAACACCCCTTCGGGCAGCAGCCCTGAGAGCAGCGGCGAACCCGCCTCCGACGATTCCCCGAGGAACTGACATGCAGCCTAAAGTCGCCGTCGCGGCGGTAACCTTTGACCGCCATGAGGAGCTCACCCTCCTCCTCAAGGGGCTGGCCGAACAGACTGCCCCGATCCATTCGATCGCACTCGTGGACTCGGGCACCGTCCCGGCGACCGCGGTGGTCAACGCCGGCGGGGACAACATCAACTACCTGCGCTCCGAGGCGAACCTCGGCGGCGCCGGGGGATTCGCCTACGCGATCCTGGCCGCGATGGCCAGCGGCGCGGAGTGGATCTGGATGATGGACGATGACGGCCACCCCGAGGATGCGAGCTGCCTCGCCGAGCTGCTCAAGACCGCCGAGGAGCATCAGCTCGATATCGTGAGCCCGCTCGTCGCCGCCACGGCCGACCCCAACCGGCTCTCGTTCAACTTCCGGATCAACGGACTGTTGACCAACGACCGCTCCCGGCTGGCTCCGATGGGCTACCTTCCGGACATGGTGCACTTCTTCAACGGCGCACTGATCCGCACGGAGGTCTTCTACAAGATCGGCATCCCCGACGTGAAGTTCTTCATCCGCGGCGATGAAGTCGACTTCCTGTCGCGGGTCAAAAAGGCCGGCCTCAAGTACGGCACCCTGGCCACGGTCGCGGTCCAGCACCCCGCCACGTGGACCGAGATGAAGCCGGTCTTCGGCGGTTTCATCACCCCCGTCATCCCCGAGGGCGACTTCAAGCGGTACTGCTACTTCCGCAACCGCGGCTACCTCACCCGGAAGTACCGGAACCTGCGCTGGTTCGGCGCGGACATTGTCGGCTTCCCGTACTACTTCCTCAAGACCGGCGACCTCAAGGGCCTCGCGCACTGGTTCCGCGCCTACACCACGGGCTTCCGCGGAAAGGGCTTCGGCTCGCCCGCCCAACTGATGTCCGCCAACAGCTAGGCCGGCGTGAAGAACCTGTTTGCCGTCGTCGTCACCTACAACCGTGCCGATTTCCTGCAGAACCTGCTCGAATCCTTCAGCCGCCTGACCACCCGGCCGGACCGGATCGTCGTGGTGGACAACGCCAGCAGCGACCACACCGCTGAGGTGGTCGCTCGCGCCATGGCCGCCGGCGGGCTTCCGGTCCAATACGAGCGGCTGTCCGCTAATATCGGCGGCGCCGGCGGCTTCTCCCGCGGCGTCGAGGTTGCCCTCGGCGCCGGCGCCGAGTGGCTGTGGCTCATGGACGACGACGTCGAGGTGCTCCCGGGGGCGGTCGACGCGCTGGACCGGTTCACCTCCGATTACTCGTGCATGATCGGCCGCCGTTACGACGCCGCCGGCAAGCCGTTCTTCTGGCAGCACCATTTTGTCGAGGCCCTCGGCGTTTTCCTGCCCGTTGCGGGCGATGTCTTCCGCACGTCCGACGTTTTTCCCACCAACGTGGGAAATTTCGAGGGCATGCTGATCAAGGCCTCGCTGGCCCGGGACATCGGGCTGCCGGACCCCCGGTTCTTCATCACCTGGGATGACCTCATCTACGGCTGGCTGGCGGCGCAGCAGACGCCGGTGGTCTACGTGAACGCCTTTGTCATCAAGAAGGTCCGGGCCCAGCGCCAGGTGGACCTCGGCGTGCGCCACCTGAACGATTCGTCCGACCTGAGCCGCCGCTACGTGATGCGGAACCGGGGCCACGTGGCGCAGTACCTGCGTGTCCATGGCAAGTTCAACCGGCTCGGATTCGGTGCCGGGACCGCGCTGACATATTTGAAGGAAATCGTGCGCCTCGTGCTGGTTGAACGCAGCATCAAAGGAGCCGGTGCCTTGTGGCAGGGATGGCGCGAATCGCGCGGAATCCTCGCCGACCGCAACTGGGAACCGATGCCGCCGGTGCCCGCTGCGGCGGCCCCGGAACAGGGCTGAATCAGGCAAAGATCCGGGTGAACCAGCCCCGCTTGATCTGTCAGGACCCGGGGTTCCCGCGCGATAGCGATTAGTATCGTGGGAGACCCGCGTCCTGTCCGGCAGTTGTACGGCGGGTAATTTTTGAAACAGGCGCATGGCCGCCGTGGTAGTGGAAGTCGGTTGCAATCTCTGTTGACTACGAAATCTGAAGCGCGCGAACCTGCCGCACTGGACGAGAAAAAGCCTCCGCTCTGGATCTGGATCCAGCTTTTCCTCGACTCGATGTCGTGGGTCGTGGCGATCGTCCTGGCCCTGCTGCTGCGCTACGAGATGGGCATCCGGGAAGAACAGCTTGTCAGCGCCATGATCATCATGGCCATTGCCATCGTGGTGCAGGCCGTGGCCGGCTATGGCCTGGCACTGTACCGCGGCAGGTATCCCTTCGGCAGTTTCCAGGAGGCCAAGGCCCTCGTCATCGTCACCGTGATTGTGGCCGCCTCCATCACGGTGAGCCTGCTGGTGCTCTATGAGGCCATCGGGATCGGCCGCAGCGTCGGACTCATTGCCTTCCCGTTCGCCTGCCTCTTTATGGGAGCCGCCCGCTACGCCAAGAGGCTCTACGTGGAGGGCAAGAACCGACCCGGCGACGGCGCCCAGAACACCCTGATCTACGGCGCCGGCTTCCTCGGCAACTCCCTGCTGACGCGCATGCTGCAGGACGCCGACTCGCCGTACTTCCCGGTCGGGCTGATCGACGACGATCCGACCAAGAAGCACCTCCGGCTCACCGGCGTCCAGGTCCTGGGCCGTGGCGACGACCTGCCGTCCATCATCCGGCGTACCCGCGCCACGGTGCTGGTGCTGGCCTTTGCCAACGTCGAGGCTTCCGTCGTCCGGCGGATTTCCGACGCCGTCGCCGGAATGAATGTCAGGGTGCTGGTCCTTCCGCCGCTGCGGGACATGCTCGGCAGCGGCGCCCCCCAGGGCTTCTCCGATTTCCGCGATGTGGCGGTCGAGGATCTGATCGGGCGGCGCCCGGTCGACATCAAGGTCGATGAGATTGCCGGCTACATCAAAGGCAAACGCGTCCTGGTGACAGGGGCCGGCGGCTCCATCGGCTCCGAACTGTGCCGGCAGATCGTCCAGTTCTCTCCCGCGGAACTGATCATGCTCGACCATGACGAAACAGGGCTCCAGCACACCCAGATCTCCATCACCGGCCGCGGATTGCTCGCCGGCCGCGATACCGTCCTGGCCAGCATCCGCGACGCGGCCGCTCTCCAGGAGATCTTCGAGGACCGCCGGCCTGAAGTGGTGTTCCATGCTGCAGCGCTGAAACACGCGCCGCTGCTGCAGCAGTATCCGATCGAGGCCTGGAAGACGAATGTCCTGGGCACCCTCAACGTGCTGCGTGCCGCCGAGCGCACGGGCGTTTCACACTTCGTGAACATCTCCACGGACAAGGCAGCAAACCCGACGACGGCGCTGGGCCACTCCAAGCGCGTCGCCGAAAAGCTCGCCGCATGGACGGCAGTCCACACCGGCCGGAAATTCGTCTCCGTCCGGTTCGGCAACGTGATGGGCAGCCGCGGCTCCATGCTGCCGCTCTTCACGGAACAGATTAGGGTCGGCGGACCGGTTACGGTCACGGACCCCGAGGTCACCCGGTTCTTCATGACGATCCCCGAGGCCTGCCAGCTGGTCATCCAGGCCGGTGCGATCGGACGCGGCGGCGAAGTCATGATCCTGGACATGGGGGAGCCGGTCAAGATCCTGGACGTCGCCCAGCGCATGATCGCGATGTCCGGCAAGAAGGTCGACATCGTCTACACCGGGCTGCGGCCCGGGGAGAAGCTCCACGAGGAGCTTGTCGGAACCGGCGAGCTCGACGAACGGCCCCTCCACCCCAAGATTTCGCACACGCGGGCCCACGAACAGGACCCGGCCGGGCTGAACCTCGATGTCTGGCTGGCCCGCTGCGAGGCCGAGCAGGGGCTCGATATCGCGTCCATCCCCGACGACGAAGCGGATGAACCGGGCGAGAGCATCAGGGCCGCGTCATGATGCCCGTCCTCCTCACTGCCGGCGTCACCCTGCTCGCGAGCGTCCTGCTTCCATTCGCGGTCAAGCCGTGGCTGGTCAAGATGGGCGTCGTCGATGTTCCGTCGGCCAGGTCATCCCACGGCCGGACCACCATTCGCGGCATGGGGGTGGCCGTATCGGTTGCCACCGCCGTCGGATACGTGACCGCCGTCCTCCTGGGGGCGGTCACGGTGGACCGCTCAGTCTTCGCCGTGGTCCTTGCGATCATCGTCGCGAGCGCGGCCGTCGGCTGGATCGAAGATCTCCGGGGTCTGTCCATCCGTGGCCGCGCCGCTGCGCAGCTGGGGATCGGCGCCGCCGGTTCCGCGGCCCTGATCGTGCTCACCGGCCAGTCCTTCTGGTGGCTGCCGCTTGCCGCGCTGGCGATTGCGGCTTATATCAACATTGCCAACTTCATGGACGGCGTCAACGGTATTTCCAGTTTCCATGGAGTCCTCGCCGGTGCCGCCTATACGGTCGCCGGAACGCTGGCCGACCAGCCATGGCTCACTGCCGGCGGCGCCGTGCTGGCCATGGCCTTCCTGGGCTTCCTGCCGTGGAACCTGTCCAGGGGCTCCGTTTTTCTGGGCGACGTCGGCAGCTACCTGCTCGGCGCCTCGGTGGCGGCCCTCGCGGTGGCAGGATTCCTGAGCGGCGTCTACGTGGAATACGTGCTCTCGCCGATCCTGGTCTACGTTGCCGACACCGGCTATACCCTGCTGCGCAGGATCAACGCGGGCGAACGGTGGTACGCGTCCCACCGCGAGCATGTTTACCAGCGGCTGACCGACGTCGGTTTCTCGCACCTCCAGTCGGCCGGCACCGTCGCGGCGTGCACCGCGGCAGTCATCGGCCTGGGGTTCATCGCCGCCACCGCACCCCTGCCCACGGTGGTTCTTTGCGTCGCCGGCAGCCTGGCCGTCCTGGCCCTGTACCTTGCGTCCCCGGACCTGATCCGGCACTTCCGGCGGCGGCGCAAGGTCACCAGGGCGCCCGTGTCCTAGGCCGGACGGCGCCGCCAGGCGCGCAACCGGGCGCCGCCGTGTTCTATCTCGTGTAGAATTCAGGTGCGGGTTGACGCCGCGACTTCTGACCAGCACCCGCCCCCGCGACGATTGGGATCCCATGACCTCCAACGCCGAACCCGGACCTCTGTCCGGCAACGGACCCGTTGGCGTCTCCGGTCCCACCAAGTCCCTGTGGCTGCGTTTGCTGGGGATATGTTCGGCCGTCAGCGGCGGCGCGCTGCTGCTGGTAGCCCTGGTTGCGCTGTTCATCGCCGGTGAGGCCGGTGCGCTCTCCTGGATCTTCGGCGGGGCCCTTGTTATGGCCTTCTTCGCCATCAGCCTGGTGATCGGCCACTACGCGGGACGTAACAACCCGTCCGGCGCCATCGGACTTTTCGCCGCAACGTATTTCATCAAAGTGGTCGGTTTTGCCGTGGTGCTCTTTGCCATTGGCACCCCCGACTGGCTGTCCCGGGGCTGGTTCCTGGCGGGCGCGGTCGTGACTGTCGTCCTCTGGCAGGCTGCCGAGATCTACGGTTTCAGCACCGCACGGCTGCAGATCTACAACGACCCCGAAACCCCGGAAGGCGGCACCGATGTTTAGCCGCAAAGAGCGCCACACGAGCAAGCGCGTTACCCCCAAAAGGACTGCCGGTGCCCCCGGTGTTTCCGACAACGGACGCGACGGCGGATACAACGCCGGGATCGCCGTCTTCAGCTACATTGTTGGCGGAATCCTCGTCTGGAGTTTGATAGGGTGGGGTCTGGATAATCTGTGGGGAACCCGCTGGATTGTGCTCGCAGGCGCCCTGCTTGGAGCCGCGGGAGGGTTCTATCTTTCTCATATGCACGGCCTCACCAGCCCGGATAAATCCGCCGGCGGGGACAATGCTGCACGTGGCCCGTCCAAGGACGAGGATCAGTAATGCCAAATAATTTCACAGGGGGAGAGCCTGACAGCAATGTCGACTTTCCCCAACCAACGCCCAATGATGGACACTGCAGAGAGGAAACGCGTTGATCGCGCTTGCGCTCCCGGCCCAAGATTCAGGACCTTTTACGCCTCCTGGAATTGAACAAATGCACCTGCCGGCAATCCTGCCGTGGGGGGCGGCCGATGGATTCTCCAAGCAGATGCTGCTGGTAATCCTTTCGGTCGTTATTATCGCAACATTCTTTCTGCTAGCTGCCCGTAAGGGACAGCTTGTTCCCGGCAAACTGCAGTTCGCCGGCGAGGCCGCCTATGGCTTCGTCCGCAACGGCATTGCCAAGGACATCATCGGCGGCAAAGATTTCATGAAGTACGTCCCGCTGCTGTTCAGCCTGTTCTTCTTCATCCTGGTGAACAACATCTACGGCGCCATCCCGATAATCCAGCTCCCGAGCTTCTCGCACGTCGGCGGCGCCTACGTGCTCGCCGGCATCGTGTACATCACCTGGATCGTCATCGGTGTCAAGAAGAACGGCCTGCGCTACTTCAAGCTGGCCACCGTGCCCTCCGGAGTCCCGGGCTACATCCTTCCGATCGTTATTCCGATCGAGATCATCTCCAACTTCCTGGTCCGCCCCGTCACGCACAGCCTCCGTTTGTTCGCGACGATGCTGGCCGGCCACCTGATCGTGATGATCGCCGGTTCCGGCATCGAGTACCTCGTCATGCAGGAGAACCTCCTGCTCAAGGGCACCTCGGTCCTCGTGCTCGTCGGCGCGATTGCCATGTACATGCTGGAAGCGCTGATCATGGCGCTGCAGGCCTACGTGTTCACCCTGCTGACTGCCATCTACATCGAAGGCGCTCTGCACGCGGACAGCCACTAGGCACCCCAAAATTTCCCCTCACGGGGGATGAAGCACACCAAACAACCTGCCACATAGATGGCATCTTGAAAGGAAGAAAATGGAAGGCAATCTCAACCTCGTAGGTTACGGTCTGTCCGCAATCGGCGGTGGTATCGGTGTTGGTCTCGTGTTCGCCGCGTACATCAACGGCGTCGCACGCCAGCCGGAGGCACAGCGTGTGCTCCAGCCGATCGCATTCCTCGGCCTTGCGCTGACTGAAGCCCTCGCCATCCTCGGCCTGGTCTTCGCCTTCGTTCTTTAGTCTGAACTTAAGAACCAAGCGAACATCCAGAACCGAGTAGATAAGGACGGGTGAATTATGAATCAGCTGATAATCTCAGCCGCCGTTGAAGGCCAGTCGCCTTTGCTTCCCAATCCCTGGGAAATGGGCGTCGTCTTCGCCGGCTTCGCTGTTCTCATGTTCATCGTGGTCAAGTACGTTGTCCCGATGTTCGAGAAGACCTTCGCAGAGCGTGCCGAGGCCATTGAAGGCGGCATCGCCAAGGCTGAAAAGGCCCAGGCAGAGGCTTCCGCCGCACTCGAAGAGTACAAGCAGCAGCTCACTGATGCCCGTGCCGAGGCCAACCGCATCCGCGAGGAAGCACGTGCCGAAGGCGCTCAGATCCTTGCGGACCTGAAGGAGAAGGCAGCTGCAGAGTCTGCCCGCATCACGGCGCAGGCCCACGCGGCCATCCAGTCCGAGCGTCAGGCGGCCGTTGTGTCGCTCCGCTCGGAAGTGGGCACGCTCGCCACGACGCTGGCAGGCCGCATCGTTGGCGAGTCCCTCGAGGACGACCAGCGTTCGGCCCGTGTCGTTGACCGCTTCCTGGCAGATCTGGAGAACCAGAACGCAGGTGCAGCTAAGTAATGGCAGGTGTATCGAGCGAATCGCTCACCGCGGCCTTGGTGGCGCTGGAAGCCAAGCTTCCTTTCGCCTCGCTGCAGTTGGCTAAGGAACTCTTCGGAATCCTGGGAACGGTGGACAGCTCGGCTGGCTTGCGCCGCGCCCTGACTGACCCGTCCCGCAGCGGTGACGAAAAGTCGGCGCTTATCAAGCAGCTCTTCGGCGGGAAAGTCTCCGCGGACGCTGTGGAAATCGCGAGCGGACTGGCCAGCTCGCGCTGGGCGTCCGCCCGGGATATCGGCGATGCACTCGAGACTCTTGCCGCTTCGGTGGTAATTGCCGTTGCTGAGAACAAGTCTGCCGTCTCTGCCTCAGGTATCAGCGGACTGGAAGCACTGGAGAACGATCTGTTCTCCTTCAACCAGACCGTCGATTCCAACCACGAGGTACAGCGTGCTGTGTCCGAGCCGCAGGCGAGCCCGGCTGCCAAGGTTGTCCTCGCCGAAAAGCTCGTACCCAGTGCAAGCGAAGAAGCGAAGGTCCTTATTGGGCAGGCAGTATCGCAGCCGCGCGGCCTCAAGGTGACCAAGCTCGTCCGTCGTTTCGCCGAGCTTGCAGCCAAGCGCCAGCAGCGCTGGATTGCAACGGTCAGCGTCACCCGTCCGCTGACGGAGACACAGACCAGCCGTCTGCAGGCGGGGCTGAATGCCCTGTACGGGCGCGAGCTCAAGATCAACATGAACGTTGACCCGGCACTGATCGGTGGCATCCGGATCCAGGTTGGTGACGAAGTGGTAGACGCTTCGGTCCTCGCCCGCCTGGGCCAGCTTCACCGCCAGCTTGCTTAGCCAGCCGGACCAGCACAACTAAACGAAACCCCGGTCATCGTGAGCAACGATGATCACGAAAACAGGAGAGCAGGGACTGCAGATGGCCGAATTGACCATCAACGCCGACGACGTCCGTATTGCGTTGAACGAGTTCGCGGCGTCCTACGAACCCGGAAACGCAGAGCGCGTAGAGGTCGGCCGTGTAACAACCGCAGGTGACGGCATCGCCCGTGTTGAGGGCCTTCCCTCGGTCATGGCGAACGAGCTGCTTCGCTTCGAAGACGGCACGCTGGGCCTGGCCCAGAACCTCGACGTCCGCGAAATCGGCGTCATCATCCTCGGTGACTTCACCGGAATCGAAGAGGGCCAGGAAGTTCACCGCACCGGACAGGTTCTGTCCGTACCGGTGGGCGACGCCTTCCTCGGCCGTGTTGTCGACCCGTTGGGCGAGCCCATCGATGACCTCGGCGAGATCAAAGCCGAGACCACCCGTGCGCTGGAACTCCAGGCGCCCGGCGTGACCCAGCGCAAGTCGGTTCACGAGCCGATGCAGACCGGCCTCAAGGCAATCGACGCCATGATCCCGATCGGCCGAGGCCAGCGCCAGCTGATCATCGGTGACCGTCAGACCGGCAAGTCGGCCATCGCGATCGACACAATCATCAACCAGAAGGCCAACTGGGCTTCCGGCGATGTCAACAAGCAGGTGCGCTGCATCTACGTGGCCATCGGCCAGAAGGCATCGACGATTGCGGCTGTCCGTCAGACCCTTGAGGACAACGGCGCACTGGAGTACACGACCATCGTGGCTTCCCCCGCGTCCGACCCCGCCGGCTTCAAGTACCTGGCACCGTACGCCGGTTCGGCGATCGGCCAGCACTGGATGTACGGCGGCAAGCACGTCCTCATCGTGTTTGACGACCTCTCCAAGCAGGCCGAGGCCTACCGTGCAGTGTCACTGCTGCTCCGCCGCCCGCCGGGACGCGAAGCCTACCCGGGCGACGTCTTCTACTTGCACTCCCGCCTGCTGGAGCGTTGTGCCAAGCTCTCCGACGAGCTCGGTGCAGGTTCGATGACCGGCCTGCCGCTCATTGAGACCAAGGCAAACGACGTCTCCGCCTACATCCCGACCAACGTGATCTCCATTACCGATGGCCAGATCTTCCTGCAGTCGGACCTCTTCAACGCCAACCAGCGTCCGGCCGTCGACGTGGGTGTCTCCGTTTCCCGCGTGGGTGGCGCCGCCCAGGTCAAGTCCATGAAGAAGGTCTCCGGTACCTTGAAGCTGGAACTGGCCCAGTACCGCGATATGCAGGCGTTCGCAATGTTCGCGTCGGACCTCGACGCCGCATCGCGCCAGCAGCTGACCCGTGGTGCGCGCCTGATGGAACTGCTCAAGCAGGGCCAGTACTCACCCTTCCCGGTTGAGAACCAGGTCGTCTCCATCTGGGCCGGCACCAACGGGTACCTCGACGACGTTCCGGTTGAGGACATCAACCGCTTCGAGACCGAGTTCCTGGACCACCTCAAGCACAAGTCCTCCATCCTGACGACGCTGGCCCAGACCAACGTCATGAGCGATGACACTGCAGAAGCACTGAAGACCGCGATCGTGGACTTCAAGAAGGGCTTCTTCGGCGAGGGAGACAACCTCCTGGTTGGTGCGGGGCACGAAGAACACGCCCCCATCGACGAGGCACAGGTCGACCAGGAAAAAATCGTCAAGCAGAAGCGCTAGTTTCGCTGGCAGGGACTGCCGGGACCCCACCGGGTTCCGGCAGTCCCGGCCACCGGGATCTTAGGAAAGGATAAGTATGGGAGCCCAGATCCGGGTCTACCGCCAGAAGATCAGCTCGACGACGTCGATGCGCAAGATCTTCAAGGCGATGGAACTGATCGCTACCTCGCGCATCGGCAAGGCCCGAGCACGCGTAGCAGCTTCACTGCCTTACGCAAACGCCATCACGCGTGCCGTTTCTGCTGTCGCAAGCCAGAGCGAAATCGACCACCCGCTGACCACCGAGCCGGAGCAGATCCGCCGGGCCGCCGTCCTGGTTATCACCTCGGACCGTGGCCTTGCAGGTTCGTACTCCGCGAGTGTGCTCAAGCAGGCGGAAGGCCTCAACGAGCTGCTCGTCGAGGAGGGCAAGGAAGTCAAGATGTACCTGGTCGGCCGCAAGGCGCAGGCATACTTCGACTTCCGGAACCGTCCTTACGGACGGGTCTGGACCGGCGGCACGGATGCGCCGGAGTTTGCCACGGCACAGGAAATCGGCGAGGCATTGCTGGCTGACTTTGCGACGGACTACGCAGAGGGAGGCGTCGACGAAATCCACGTCGTCTACACCCGCTTCAAGTCCATGGTCACGCAGGAGCCGACGGTTGTCCGTCTTCTCCCGCTTGAGGTTGTCGAAGAGCAGGCGGCCTCCGAATCGGACCTCCTGCCGCTCTACGAATTCGAGCCGGAAACGGAGCAGGTTCTTGACGCTCTGCTGCCGCGCTACATTGAATCACGTATCTTCGCCGCGATGCTGCAGGCAGCAGCTTCGGAGCTTGCTGCCCGCCAGCGGGCAATGAAGTCCGCCGGCGACAATGCCACGGAGCTCATCAAGAAGTTCACGCGTCTGCGCAACACTGCCCGCCAGGCTGAAATTACGCAGGAGCTTTCCGAAATCGTGGCCGGCGCCGACGCGTTGAACGCGTCCTAGCCTCCCGAGCTTGGATCCAGCTGTACCTGCACCAAAGTAAACTTAACCCCAACGCCATCTACTGAGTGAAGTGAGAGAGATGACTGCCACTGCTACCGAACACGTAGCCGCGACGACCGGTGCTACCGGCCGTATTGCACGTGTTATTGGCCCGGTTGTCGACGTCGAATTCCCGGCTGACGCAATCCCCTCGATTTACAACGCACTCACCACCGAGATTACTCTCAACGGTGAGACCAAGACGATCACGTTCGAGGTTGCCCTGCACCTCGGCGACAACGTCATTCGCGCCATCTCCCTGCAGGCGACCGACGGACTTGTCCGCGGTACCGCTGTGGTGGACTCGGGTGCCCCCATCTCCGTGCCTGTCGGCGACGTCGTCAAGGGACACATCTTCAACGTCCTCGGACAGCCGCTGGACGTGGCTGAGTCGGAACTCGAGATCACCGAGCGCTGGCCCATCCACCGCAAGGCTCCGGCCTTCGCGACGCTCGAGGGTTCCACCGAGATGATGGAAACCGGCATCAAGGTCATCGACCTTCTCACCCCGTACATCAAGGGTGGCAAGATCGGTCTGTTCGGTGGTGCCGGCGTCGGCAAGACCGTGCTGATCCAGGAAATGATCACCCGCGTGGCCCGGAACTTCGGTGGCACCTCGGTGTTCGCCGGTGTCGGCGAGCGAACCCGTGAAGGCAACGACCTCTGGGTTGAAATGGAAGAGGCAGGCGTCCTCAAGGACACCGCCCTTGTATTCGGCCAGATGGATGAGCCGCCGGGAACGCGTCTGCGCGTGGCACTGTCCGCACTGACCATGGCGGAGTACTTCCGCGATGTGCAGAACCAGGACGTGCTGCTCTTCATCGACAACATCTTCCGCTTCACCCAGGCAGGCTCCGAGGTTTCCACCCTCCTCGGCCGCATGCCGTCGGCCGTGGGCTACCAGCCCAACCTGGCAGACGAGATGGGCCTCCTCCAGGAGCGCATCACGTCCACCAAGGGCCACTCGATCACCTCGATGCAGGCCATCTACGTTCCCGCAGATGACTACACCGACCCGGCCCCGGCCACGACCTTCGCACACCTGGACGCGACCACGGAACTATCCCGTGAAATCGCTTCCCGTGGTCTGTACCCGGCCGTTGACCCGCTGACGTCGACGTCCCGCATCCTGGATCCGCAGTACATCGGACACGACCACTACAACACGGCCGTCCGCGTCAAGCAGATCCTGCAGAAGAACAAGGAACTCCAGGACATCATCGCCATCCTCGGTGTCGATGAGCTCTCCGAAGAAGACAAGATCGTCGTGTCGCGTGCACGCCGCATCCAGCAGTTCCTCTCGCAGAACACCTACACCGCCAAGCAGTTCACCGGCGTCGAGGGCTCCACCGTGTCCATCAAGGACACCGTTGAAGGCTTCACCGCGATCTGCGACGGCGAACTCGACCACATCGCAGAGCAGGCGTTCTTCAACGTCGGCGGCCTGGATGACGTCGAACGCCAGTGGGCCAAGATCCAGGAACAGACCAAGTAATATGGCTGAGCTTGAGGTTGAGATTGTCGCAGCGGACCACTTCGTGTGGTCCGGAGCGGCCACGATGGTCAAGGCCCGCACCAGCGATGGTGAAATCGGAATCCTGCCCGGCCACTCGCCCCTGCTGGCGATTCTGGCTGAAGGTGAGCTGGCCATCCAGCCGGTCTCCGGTGACCGTATTGCAGTAGTGGTTGACGGCGGGTTCTTCTCCGTCGACAACAACCGGGTCGTCATTGTTGCTGACAACGCCCAAATGGGCGACGCGGCTACTGCGGGGATCCGCTAGCACGACCTTGATGAACGATACAGTTTTTCCGTTCATCGTCCTGGCAACGATCTTTGCGTTGCTGGTATTTGCACTGTGCCTTTCCGGGGTGCGCCGCTTCAATCTGCGGCGCGCCCTGGGCACGGTGGACGCCTCCATTTGCACGGCTGGAAACAGCTGGCAGATGGGGGTTTGTCGTTATCAGGATAACGACCTCGAGTGGTTCCGCCTTGCCTCGCTGAGCATGCGGCCGAAGCACACCTTCCGCCGCAGCTCGCTCGAGCTGATCGGCCGGCGCAAGCCCACCGAATCCGAGCTCGTCAAGGTCCAGCCCGACGCCGTGATCGTTGAACTTCGCTACGAGGGGCAGGACGTCCTGCTCGCCATGCGGTTCGACGCCTACACCGGACTTTCCTCCTGGCTTGAGGCCGGGCCGGTCATCGGCGTCGGCACCTGGCGCTAGCCCCGGTGGACTTCATCGAAGACCTCCGGCTTGTCGACGGGCCGGTGCTCTGGTTTTCCTGGGCCGCCGGCGCTGCCGGCGTGGCCTACTTCCTCTGGCAGGGCGGACGGCACCTTACCCGCCACACCGCCGCCCCGCGCTGGCTGGCCTTCCTGCTTCCCTTCGCCGCGGCCATCCTGGGTGCCGCCGCGCTGCTGGCCGGTGCCCACTGGCTGATGATTTACGTCTTCTCGGTCTTCCCCGGTGAACTCCCGGCCGAGGTCCTGGCCTGGTCCCTGCCCGCCGTCGCG
>NZ_AUPJ01000237.1 GCF_000427315.1 Arthrobacter sp. TB 26 | reverse complement strand
CGCCGCGCCGTCGACGGCCGGACGGTCACGCAGATGCGCTACGCCCGGGACGGGGTCATCACCCAGGAGATGCGCTTTGTCGCGCTGCGCGAAAACTGCGACGTCGAGCTGGTCCGCAGCGAGCTCGCCGCGGGCCGTGCCATCATCCCCAGCAACGTCAACCACCCCGAATCCGAGCCGATGATCATCGGCAAGGCGTTCCTGGTGAAAATCAACGCCAATATCGGCAACTCCGCGGTGACCAGCTCCATCGCCGAGGAAGTCGACAAACTCCAGTGGGCCACCCAATGGGGTGCGGACACGGTCATGGACCTCTCCACCGGGGACGACATCCACACCACGCGCGAATGGATCATCCGCAACTCCCCCGTCCCCATCGGCACCGTCCCCATCTACCAGGCTCTGGAGAAGGTCAACGGTGAGGCGAACGCCCTGACCTGGGAGATCTTCCGGGACACCGTGATCGAGCAGTGCGAGCAGGGCGTGGACTACATGACCATCCATGCCGGGGTGCTGCTGCGCTATGTGCCCCTGACGGCCAACCGGGTCACCGGCATCGTGTCCCGCGGCGGAGCCATCATGGCCGGCTGGTGCCTGGCCCACCACCAGGAGAACTTCCTGTACACCCACTTCGACGAACTCTGCAGGATCTTCGCCCGCTACGACGTCGCATTCTCGTTGGGCGACGGCCTGCGGCCCGGCGCAACAGCCGACGCCAACGACGCGGCGCAGTTCGCCGAACTGGACACCTTGGCCGAGCTCACCCAGCGGGCCTGGGCGTTCGATGTCCAGGTCATGGTGGAGGGACCGGGACATGTGCCGTTCCACCTCGTCCGGGAAAATGTGGAGCGCCAGCAGGAACTCTGCAAGGGCGCCCCGTTCTATACCCTGGGGCCGCTGGTGACCGATATTGCGCCGGGCTATGACCACATCACCTCCGCGATCGGCGCCACCGAAATTGCCCGCTACGGCACCGCCATGCTGTGCTACGTCACACCCAAGGAACACCTGGGACTGCCCAACAAGGACGACGTGAAGACCGGCGTCATCACCTACAAGATCGCGGCCCATGCCGCCGATCTCGCCAAGGGCCACCCCGCAGCCCATGAACGCGATGACGCCCTGTCCAAGGCACGGTTCGAGTTCCGCTGGCGGGACCAGTTCGCGCTGTCACTGGACCCCGTGACGGCCGAGGCGTTCCATGATGAGACGCTGCCCGCGGAGCCGGCCAAGACGGCGCATTTCTGCTCGATGTGCGGCCCTAAGTTTTGTTCCATGCGGATCAGCCAGGACATCCGCGATGAATACGGATCAGCGGACTCGCAGGCCGCGCTGGCGGCATTGGCAGTCGGGATGCGCGCGAAGAGCACGGAGTTCCTGGCCTCGGGCGGCAAGGTCTACCTGCCGGAGCCGGCCGTGGGCGGACCCGCACCCAGCTAGGAGGCGTGCGCGTGCTGTTGCCGGCCGACGTCGGCGATGAACGCCCGGATGATCCGGTTTCCCTCTGCTGAATCCTGGGGCCGGTGCCCGCCCGCCGCTGTGCGGTGAACGGCGCCGGTTTCACGCAGGTAGCCCGCGATCTCTTCGTAGAGCGGTTCCCAGCCGCCGGTCAGGACCAGGGTGGGGACGCCCGGGACGATCTGTAGCGGGGCTTCCCAGGCCGGAGCCTGCAGGCGCAGGCGGCGCGCTTCCCGCTGGTCTTCCGGGCGCGGGGCACCCAGGGTCGCCTGTGCCGGAGTGTGGGCCGCGAACACCCGGCGGACGAATTCGCGGTGGAAATCCTCATCGCTGAGGTGGTGGCGGACTTCGAAGAGCGGCTGCATCAAGGCGCGGTGCGCTGCCGTCGCCGGCAGCTCCGCGGTGAGCGAGAGGCAGGCCGGCTCCACGAGGGTCAGCGAGTGCACGAGGTCGGGCCGCTCGACGGCGGCCATCATCGCAGCGATGGCGCCCTGGGAGTGCGCCACGACGTGGCCGCCGGCCTCGCCGCGGCCGTCGTCGGCCAGTGCGCGCAGCACAATCGCGGCGTCGGCAGCGAAGTCCGTTTCCAGCGGCTCGGCGACGGGGTCGTACCCGTGGCGGCGCAGGAACAGCGCGTCGTAGTTCAGCGCCATTCCGTGCTGTTTCGGCCACGCGGCAGCGCCGAAGCTGCCCGCCCCGTGGACGAAGACTACGCGCTGCTTGAACATGCTCTAACCCTATGACACCGGCCCGACAATGGGCCGCCGACATTTCGGCCGGCAGGGCCTATTTGCCGCCGCCGAGGAACTTGTCGAAGCCCTTGGGCAGGTTCAGCTGGGAGGGATCGAAATCGCCGCCCTGCTGGCCGAACGCGGCACCGGTCGGAAGGGCCTTGGCGCCTTCGGCCCGGCGGGCCTGGGCGTCCTTGAGCTCCTGCGCGGCCTTGGCCGGGTTGCCGGAGCGGGCCTTCTTCTTGGGTGCGCTCTTGGCGCCCTTGCGGGCCCCTCCGCCACCCATGCCGGGCATCCCCGGCATTCCGGGCATTCCGCCGCCGGCAGCCATCTTCTTCATCATCTTCTGGGCCTGGGCAAAACGTTCCAGCAGGCCGTTGACCTCGGAGACGTGCACACCGGAACCGCGGGCAATCCGGGCCCGGCGGGAACCGTTGATGATCTTGGGGGCGACGCGTTCGTGCGGCGTCATGGACCGCACGATCGCCTCGACGCGGTCGATCTCACGCTCGTCGAACTGCTCGAGCTGCTGCCGGATGTTCTGCGCTCCGGGCATCATCATGAGCATCTTCTTCATGGACCCCATGTTGCGGATCTGCTGCATCTGGGCGAGGAAGTCGTCCAGGGTGAAGTCCTCCTGGTCGGCGAACTTCTTCGCCATCCGGGCTGCTTCATCCTTGTCCCAGGACTTCTCCGCCTGCTCGATCAGGGTGAGCACGTCACCGAGGTCGAGGATGCGCGAGGCCATGCGGTCCGGGTGGAAGAGCTCGAAGTCGTCCAGGCCTTCGCCGGTGGACGCGAACATCACCGGCTTTCCGGTGACGGAGGAGACGGAGAGCGCGGCACCGCCGCGGGCGTCGCCGTCGAGCTTGGAGAGCACGATGCCGGTGAAGTTGACGCCTTCGTCGAAGGCCATGGCCGTGTTGACGGCGTCCTGGCCGATCATGGCGTCGACCACGAAGAGCACTTCGTTCGGAACGATGGCGCGGCGGATCTGGCGTGCCTGTTCCATCATCTCGGCGTCCACGCCGGTCCGGCCGGCGGTGTCCACGATCACGACGTCGTGCAGGGTGCGCTTGGCTTCCTCGACGCCGGCGCGGGCGACCGAGACCGGGTCGCCGGCGGGGTGCTCCAGTTCGGTGGAGGTGGCGCCCGGGTGCGGAGCGAAGACGGGCACGCCGGCGCGTTGGCCGACCACCTGGAGCTGGGTCACGGCATTGGGACGCTGCAGGTCGCAGGCCACGAGCATGGGGCTGTGGCCCTGCGCCTTGAGGTACTTGGAGAGCTTGCCGGCCAGGGTGGTTTTGCCGGCACCCTGGAGGCCGGCGAGCATGATGATGGTGGGGCCGGTCTTCGCGAGGCGGATCCGGCGGGTCTCGCCGCCGAGGATCTCGACGAGCTCCTCGTTGACAATCTTCACGATCTGCTGGCCCGGGTTCAGGGCGGCCGAGACTTCGGCGCCAAGCGCACGCTCGCGCACGCGCCCGGTGAATTCGCGGACGACGGGGACGGCGACGTCGGCGTCCAGGAGGGCACGCCGGATTTCCCGGACTGTGGCGTCAACGTCCGCCTCGGTCAGGCGGCCCTTGCCACGGAGATTCTTGAAGGTTGCTGTCAACCGGTCAGAGAGTGAATTGAACACGCGCCGTGCACTTCTTTCAGTGGATCTACAGTTGGCGGCCGGTCCGGCACGCCAGCGTCGCGACTGATGTTCGCCTGAACGAACCGCCTCGACGACGGGACTCGACTATCTAGGGTACCAAGACGCGCCTTCAAGATGGCATGCTGGCTAAGGTGACCAGCCAAAAAACAGTAAAAACCCTGCTCATCCTCGGCGCCTCGGGCGACCTCACCGGCAGGCTGCTGCTGCCGGGCCTTGCCCGGCTCGTGTCCCGGGGACGCGCCGACGGGCTGACCCTGGTCGGAGCCGGCTCGGATGCCTGGACCCCGGACCAGTGGCTCGAGCGCATCGAGGAGTCCTTCGCCGACGCCAACTCCCAGGCCGAGGCCTACGGCCGGCAGGAACTGAAGCGGATCCGCGAAACCACCAGCTACCACCAGCTCGACGTCACAGCCGACGGGCAACTGGCCGGCCTGCTGGCCCAGCTGGAGGGGCCCGTGGCCCTCTACTTCGCCTTGCCACCGCGCGTCAGCCAGCTGGCCTGCGAAGCGCTGGCTCCCGGGGAGGTGCCCGCCGGAACCCGCCTGGTCATGGAGAAGCCGTTCGGCTCCAGCGAGGAGTCCGCCCGGCACCTCAACGAAACCCTGGCCGCCCTGGTGCCGGAGGACCACATCCACCGGGTGGACCACTTCCTGGGCAAGGCGACGGTGCTGAACATCCTGGGACTACGCTTCGCCAACACCTTCCTGGAGCCGGTGTGGAACCGCGGGTACATCGAAAAGGTCGAGATTGTCTTCGACGAGGACCTCGCTCTGGAGGGGCGCGCCCGCTACTACGACGGCGCCGGCGCCCTCCGCGACATGATCCAGAGCCACTTGTTGCAGATCATGGCCCTGATGGCAATCGAGCCGCCGGCCTCGGTGGATGAGCGGGACCTCCGGGACGCCGTGGCCACGGTGCTGCGGGCCAGCAGCATCAAGGCCCCCTATGCAAAGAGCACCCGCCGTGCCCGGTACACCGCCGGCTCCATCGACGGCCGGACGGTCCCGGACTATGCCAAGGAAGAGGGCGTCGACGCGTCCCGGGGCACGGAGACGCTCGCCGAGGTTGAAGTGGCGATCGACAACTGGCGGTGGCAGGGCGTCCCGTTCATCCTGCGCTCCGGCAAGGCCCTGGGCATCAAACGCAAAGAGGCCGTGGTGACCTTCCGGCCGGTGCCACACCTGCCCCGGGGCTTCACCGGGGCGGACTCCCCCAACCAGCTGAGGATCGGCTTCGGCCCGGACACCCTGCAGTTCGACGTCGACGTGAACGGCCCCGGCGATGTCCTCAGCCTGGACCGCGCCACCCTCGAGGCTGAGCTCAGCGCCTCCGAGCTGCTGCCGTACGGGGAAGTCCTGGAGGGTGTCCTGACCGGCGATCCCCTGCTCTCCGTCCGCGCAGATACCGCCGAAGACTGCTGGCGGATCCTGGAGCCTGTCCTCAAGGCCTGGGCCCGGGACAGCGCACCGCTGGAGGAATACCCCGCCGGGAGCGCCGGGGCGGAGGGCTGGCCCGTCTGACCGCCGTCGGCGGCGCCGTCGTCAGCGTTTTTGGCGGCGTTTTCGCCGTCGTCGTCGCGTCAGGCGTCCGGACACAAAAAAGCGGGCCGGGGACCCTTTCAGGTTCCCGGCCCGCTTTTCTGTGATGCGCTGTCTAAATGGCGGCCGATCCGCGTTCTCCGGTGCGGACCCGCACTGCTTCGAACACATCCATCGTCCAGACCTTGCCGTCACCGGCCCGGCCGGTGTTCGAGCTGGCGATGATGACATCCAGGATGTCGTCCGCCTGCTCGTCGGTGGCCAGGACCTCTACCCGGATCTTGGGGAGCAGGTCCACGTTGTACTCGGCGCCGCGGTACACCTCGGTGTAGCCCCGCTGCCGGCCGTAGCCGCTGGCTGCGCTGACCGTGAGGCCCTGCACGCCGTAGGCTTCAAGCCCTTCGCGGATAGTGTCGAGCTTTTCGGGCCGGACAATTGCTGTGATCAGTTTCATGCCTCCACACTTTCCTTACCTGCTGCTGCGGTCTTCTTGCCGTTGGACGTCGGGGCCACCGTCTCGGCCGGGGCCGCTGCGGCCTGGGCCTTGCCGGTGATGAGTTCGTGCAGCGGCGTGAAGCTTCCGCCGTGACCGCCGACTCCGAATTCGTAGGCGGTTTCGGCGTGCAGGCTGAGGTCCACGCCCACCACTTCCTGCTCCGGGGAAACCCGGAAGCCCATGGTCTTGTGGATCGCGAAGGCGATGATCGAGGTCAGAACCGCGGAGTAGGCGATGGCGATGCCGGCCACGGCGAGCTGGGCCCAGAGCTGGGTGAAGCCGCCGCCGTAGAAGAGGCCGCCGCCGACACCTTCGACCGGGAGGGCGATGAAGCCCAGTGCCACGGTGCCGATGATGCCCGAGACGAGGTGGACACCCACAACGTCGAGCGAATCGTCAAAGCCCCAGCGGAACTTGAGTCCGACGGCGAGCGCGGAGGCCACACCGGCGACGAGGCCGAGGCACAGCGCGCCGACCGGGCTGACGTTGGCGCAGGCCGGGGTGATGGCGACGAGGCCGGCGACCACACCGGACGCGGCACCCAGCGAGGTCGGGTGCCCGTCGCGGATGCGCTCAGTGACGAGCCAGCCGAGCATTGCCGCGGCCGGGGCGGCCAGGGTGTTGACCCAGATCAGGCCGCCCTGTTCTGCGGTCGTTGCTGCGCCGCCGTTGAAGCCGAACCAGCCGAACCAGAGGATTGCGGCACCGAGCATCACGAACGGGATGTTGTGCGGGCGGTGGTTGGGGTCCTTGCCGAAGCCCTTGCGGTTGCCGATGATCAGCACGAGGATCAGCGCCGCAACACCGGCATTGATGTGGACGACCGTGCCGCCGGCGAAGTCAATCGCCGGGCCGAGGGCCTGGCCGATGGCGCCTTCCGGGCCGAAGAGCCCGCCGCCCCAGACCATGTAGGCCAGCGGGCAGTACACCAGGGTGACCCAGACCGGGACGAACACGGACCAGGCGCCGAACTTGGCGCGGTCAGCGATCGCGCCGCTGATCAGGGCGACGGTGATGATGGCGAAGGTGGCTGCGTAGCCGACCTTGATGAGTCCGTCAGGTGTGTCGATGCCCTCGAGCCCGAAGGTGGCGAAGGGGTTTCCCACCATCTGCAGGAAGCCCTCACCGGAGCTCATCGAGGCGCCCCAGAGCACCCAGACCACGCCGACCATGCCGATGGAGATGAAGCTCATCATCATCATGTTCAGTGCAGCCTTGGCGCGCGTCATGCCGCCGTAGAAAAATGCGAGTCCTGGTGTCATGAACAGCACAAGTGCTGCTGCCACCATCAGCCATACGTGACCTGCGGTAAGTTCCATGGTGCACGTCCTCCTTGCTTGGATGCGATCGAGAAGTTGTTGTTGCGGAGTTCTCCGCGTGCCTCAACGCGGTTTGCGTTCTAAGAAGATTTTGTCGGGGGCGTGTTTCGCCGGCGGAGGATTTAGATTGCCGGGGTGTTACAAGAACCTCTTGGAAGTAAATCGTGCAAATCCTTCTTGTTACGGTTATGTTTCACGCGTTCCAACATCCCTTCTCCCGCACGCCCATAACCCCAGGAAGCCTCCACCATGAGTAAGTCCCCCCGCCCCGCGGGATCCCCGCCCCAGGCCGGCACCCGGACCAGCGGCAGGGCGGTGCTGCCCCGGGACATCAAGGTGATGTTGGTCGCTGCCTTCCTCATCGCCCTCGGCTTCGGCCTGGTGGCCCCGGTCCTCCCCCAGTTCGCCACCACTTTCGACGTCGGTGCGACGG
>NZ_AUPJ01000236.1 GCF_000427315.1 Arthrobacter sp. TB 26 | reverse complement strand
CGGGGAACGGCCGGTCTACGTGGCCGGACTGCTCATTGTTGCGGCGTCGACGGCGGCGTGCGCTTTCGCGCAGGACTACTGGCAGCTGCTCATCTTCCGGGGCCTCGGCGGCGCCGGCTCAGTGATGTTCACGGTCGCCTCGATGGCCCTTGTGGTCCGGCTGGCGCCGCCGGAGAGCCGCGGCCGGGTCTCCGGGGCGTATGCCTCGGCATTCCTGATCGGCAATGTGTGCGGGCCTGTGGTGGGCGGCCTGCTGGCCGGTTTCGGGCTGCGGGTGCCGTTCCTCGTCTACGCGGCCGCCCTGGTCCTGGCAGCCCTCGTGGTGCAGACCCAGCTGAGCCATGTGCCGGCCGCCTCCCGCCCGGACGGGTCCACGGCGCCGGCGATGGAGCTGCGGACGGCACTTCGGGACAGCGCGTACCGGGCGGGGCTGTTCTCCAGCTTCGCGAACGGCTGGGCGACGTTCGGCGTGCGGATGGCCACAGTGCCGCTCTTCGCGGTCGCGGCGCTGAACGCGGGCCCGGAATCGGCGGGCTGGGCCCTCGCCATGTTCGCCGCGGCCAACGCCGTGGCACTGACGTTCTCCGGCAAACTCGCGGACAGTCTGGGCCGGAAACCCATGATGATTTCCGGGCTGCTGGTCACCGGAACCGCGACCGCGGCGATCGGCTTCACGCACGAGCTGCCCTGGTTCCTCGCGGCGACCGCTGTCGCCGGCATCGGGTCAGGACTGCTCGGCCCCGCCCAGCAGGCTGCCATGGCCGACGTGATTGGCAACGAGCGCTCGGGCGGACGGGTGCTCGCGATCTTCCAGATGACAGCCGACAGCGGCGCGATCATCGGACCGGTCCTAGCCGGGCTCCTCGCAGACCGGCTGGGCTACGGCT
>NZ_AUPJ01000235.1 GCF_000427315.1 Arthrobacter sp. TB 26 | reverse complement strand
GCAGTGGCCGCCGGGAGGAGGTCGCCGTCGGCAATGACCGCCAGCAGGCCTCCCTCCAGCGCCCCAAGTTCCTGCGGCAGGACCTCCACGAGCTTGCTGATGATCTGGCCGGGCGCGACGCGGTCGATCACCGGCGCCCAGCGGCCTTCGCGGACAGCCTTCGGCGCGGAGACGACAAGCCCCGCTGCGTTGGCCATCCGGGCGGCCGCCTCGGCGATCTGCGAGGGCGTGCGGTAGTTGACCGTGAGTTCCTCGAGCTGCCAGCGGTCCCCGAACATGGGCGCCAGCGCACCCTGCCAGGAATTGGCGCCGGCCACGGAGCTTGTCTGGGCGATGTCGCCCACGATGGTGAAGGACTTCAGCGGGCAGCGCCGGACCAGCAGGCGCCACTGCATCGGCGACAACTCCTGCGCCTCGTCCACCACGATGTGGCCGAACGCCCAGCTGCGGTCCGTTGTGGCACGCTCGGCTGCGGTGAGCCGGGCTTCGCGTTCCTGGTTCTGGTCCACGAGCTCCTCCGCGGAGATCAGGACGTCCACGCCGGCGGTTTCCATGTTGACGAGTGTCTGTTTGGCATTGGCGAGGTCGCGGGCGCGGTCGTTTTCCTGTTGGGCCAGTCCCCTGCCGGCGGCGGCGTCGAGTTCGCCGAGGAGCTCGGCGGCCTCGTCGAGCAGCGGCACGTCGGCTTCGGTCCAGGGAGCATCGGCGGGCCGGAGCAGCAGTTGACGCTCGGCCGGGCTGAGATTCGGTGTGCAGGCTTCCAGGATCGCGGGCTTGCTCAGGAGTTCACCGATGAGCTTCTCCGGCGTCATCGGCATCCAGCAAAGGTTCAGGGCGATGCGGACGTCCCGGGCGGAGCGGACATCCTCGGCCAGGTACGAGCGGTCAGCGTTGTTGCCGATGCTGCCGGCTTCGACAAGTTCGGTCATCTGCTCGGTCAGTTCGCGCAGCAGGATCTTCACGAACGAGACGCGGGCCTCGTTGTGCGGCTTGCCGGTGGAACGGGCCCTGTCCCTGGCGCGGCGGACCTGCCGGGGAGTCAGCAGAAGTTTGCGCCCGTCGACTTCGAGGACACGGTTTTCGGCCGGTATGCGCTGCCGGTTGGCCACGGCGTTCGCCACGACCTCGGCCATGTCCAGCCGGCCCTTGATGGCCGCGACCTCGGACTCGGGCTCGGCGACCGCATGGATACCGGGCATCAGGCGGCCAACGCTCGCCATCACAACGCCGGTTTCACCGAGCGACGGCAGTACGCGCTCGATGTACTTCATAAACGACGACGACGGTCCCACGAGCAGGACGCCGGCGGTCTTGAGCCGGTCCCGGTGGGTGTAGAGCAGGTAGGCGGCGCGGTGCAGCGCGACGGCGGTCTTGCCGGTGCCGGGACCACCCTGGACCACGAGGGCGCCGGAGATCGAGGAGCGGATGATCCGGTCCTGCTCGGACTGGATGGTCCCGACAATGTCTGACATCCGTCCGGTCCGCTTGGAATTCAGGGCTGCCAGCAGCGCGCCCTCACCCTGGAGGGAGTCGTTGTCGGCGAGCAGGTCGGCGTCGAGGACGTCATCCTCGATCGCTTTCACCTCTCGGCCCTGCAGGATGAGGTGGCGCCTGCGGCGCACACCCTGCCGGTCGAACGCTGTGGCCTGGTAGAAGTGGCCGGCTTCCGGCGCGCGCCAGTCCAGCATGAGGCGCTGGAGGTCCTCAGTGGTCAGTCCGATGCGGCCAATGTACTGGGCCTCCCCGGAGTCGAGGTCGAGGCGGCCGAACACCAGCCGGTCGTCGACGGCGTCGAGCTGGGCGAGGCGGTCCTCGTACAGTGCCGCGAACGCGTCCCGCTCGGAGACGTTCTGCATGGTGCCCACCGCACCGGCGCGCCGTACCTGCGCCAGCTGGGCGCGCTTTTCCGCCCGCAGCTCATCCAGCCGGGCGTAAAGTCCGGCCACATAGTCGCGTTCATGGGCCAAATCAGCGTCGTGCATCGAACGTTCCCCTATCGAAAAAGACAGACCAACCATTCTACAACCATTTCGGTCTCCCCACCGGCACATGTCAGTTTTTGCAGGCATTCTACCCAGCAAAGCGCAATCGTCCGTTGCTTAGCCGGGCACGCCGCGACCTGCTGGCGCGGCAGGGAACGCGGCAGGAACCGGGTTACAGGCGCAGCAGTGAGCTGACCCGGTGGCCACCGAGGGCCGACCGGCCACCGAGTTCGGCAAGTTCCATAACCACGCCCACACCGGCGACCTCCACGCCGCAGCGTTCGAACAGCCGCACGGCAGCGCCGAGCGTGCCGCCCGTGGCAAGGACGTCATCGAGGATCAGGACACGGCTGCCCGGTGCGAGGTCGGTGGTGTGCAGTTCCAGGGTGGCGTTGCCATATTCGAGGGCGTAGTCCTCGGAGACCACTTCACGCGGCAGCTTGCCGGCCTTGCGGACCGTGATGACGCCGGTGCCGGTGGCGTAGGCCGCAGCGGCAGCGAGCAGGAAGCCGCGGGCTTCCACCCCGGCCACGGCGTCGAACTGGCCCTGGAACAGCTCCACGAGGGCGTTCACGACAGCCTTCAGTGCCGCGCCGTCGGCGAAGACGGGGGTCAGGTCCTTGAAGACGATGCCGGGCTTGGGGTAGTCGGGGATGGTGGCGCACAGGCTGCTGATCAGCCCGGCCACCGGCGCGGTGGCATCATCCGCGGTGGTCTCATTCATGGTCATGGTGGTCTGCTGGGGCTCGCTGGGATTCACCCATCAACCTTACTGGCTGGTCCTGCAGCGTCCGGCACGTCCGCTTGATCCCCGGCAACCTGGCGGTCAGCAAATGTTCATTTCAGCGGCGCCGGATTCGACCGTTCCGTCCACCCCGGCGGTGATTGAATGCTCCAATGCGACACGACATCGTCCTCTCCGGCCACGGGGTTCACCTGATTCCGCTCGCCCCGGACCACGCGGAAGGTCTCTTTGATTTTGTGGATCCTGGCATGTGGGCGGGCATGGCGGCCCCGCTGCCCGGGACGTGCGGCGAGCTGGCAGGACTGTTCCAGTCCCGGCTGGATGATCCCGCCACCATCGCTTTCGCTGTGACGGACGGCCGGACCGGCGCCCTCCTGGGCACCACGTCCCTTCGTGACTTCGTCCCGACCCAACAGCGCCTCGAAATCGGGGGGACGTTCTTCGGGCGGCAGTTCTGGGGCAGCCACGTCAATCCTGCCAGCAAGCATATGCTCCTGGCCCACGCCTTTGACGTCCTGGCAGTCCACCGGGTGGCGTTCCGCTGCGACACCCG
>NZ_AUPJ01000234.1 GCF_000427315.1 Arthrobacter sp. TB 26 | reverse complement strand
AGTGCGGTGATCTGGGGCATGGTGAGTTTGAGGATGGTCAAGGCCTTGCCGTCAGGGCCGGTATCCGGTGCCGGGACCGCGGTAAGGGCGGATCCGGCCGGGACTCCGCTGAAAACGATCGTGATCGCCTGCCCGTCACGCCGCAACACCGCCCGGTTCGTCCCGATACTCACACTCGCATCGGTAACCCACTGCCAGGTCAAGTCTTTGGCAGTGGCAGCCCGGATGACGTCCTTGATGACCATGCTCGTACTACCGTGGGTCACGGTCCTCGTCGCGGTACTGGTACCCGGCAGAGCCTGCCGCAAATCCACCGACGCCGCGATTGTCGACACTGCTTTGATCGCCGCAGATGCCGTGACAGGTTGGTTCACCCCCGGGATCGTGAGCGTGGAGTGCGCCGAGGTCCCCGGCTTCCAGTAGGTGTAACGCTGCAGCGCCGAGTAGTACCCCGAGGTACTGCTCGGCATCATGCCCGGATCCACCGCCCACTGAATCCCCCTGCGGAAGAACGACACCGTGCCCAGGTCCAGGTGCGCGTGGGTCAAGACGTTCGACCCGCCCTTCAACGTCGCCGTGCTCCCGGGCACGTGCAATGCCGCAAACCCGGTCTGCGGATACACCGAGGTCAGCTTCGCAGGCAAAGCACCCGGCGCAATCCGCCACCACATCAGATACGCGTCCGGTTTCTGCGCGAACCGTCCAGCCACCCACGCCGCGACCCCCGCATCACCCCGCACCCGCGCGTCCCACGCCGGCATCAGCGCACTCAACTCCTGCGGGAGCGCATCCCCAAACGGGGTGGGCAGCCCGTCCGGGCTGGTGCTGTTCAACGCATACCCCGAAACCTTCGCCAGTGACGGCATCGCCACCGGAACACTTCGATACGCATTGGCCAGCGTCGAATACAACACCGCCACAGCCCTGCTCTGGTAATTCCAGTACCCCGGCCCCTCCTGGGTCCCGCCGTCGGCAGTGATCATCTGCAGCGCAGGCTGGATGGACTTCAACGACACCTGAGCCAACGCCGCCGCCTGCTCCGGCCACCGCTTCAAAAACACCGCCCCCGCCACAAAATTCGCCGCGTTATGAATCGACGCCATATTCGTCGGCGTCGTCACAAACGAATCCCGATCCTCATAAAGACACGTCTGCGGCCCCAGCCACCGCACCAGCACCGTCTCCTCCAACCCCGCCAACTTCACCCAGTCCACCGCAGACGAGGCAGCCATCAACAAATGCGAAGCGACCATTGTGCTCATACCCCCGGGCCCGGCGATAAGAACTCGCTTGGCATCCGTGGCCAGGGTGTCGCGTGCCTTGGTATCGCTTCCGGATAGCCAGCCATACCCCAGCCGAGGCACCCTCAACACATACGCTGCCCGCAGGTCGTCCAGGCTCAGTACCAGACCCGCTTCATTCACTGCAGCCCGCAGTAGCTGTCCATGAACGGCCTTTGCGGCCGAATCGGCGGCAGCACCGGCAGCAGAGTCAAGCAAGATCTGCCGGCTGGCAGCGACTCCGGGCCCATCTGTGGGCAGCCTGGGAATGTACGTTGAGTCCGCTGCCGGTAGGGCGCACCCTCCCGGAAACCCGACCCAACCAGTCGCGGCAGGAATGCTCCCGGACCCCTGCTCAAGAGTCGCCACATACGCCGGAGATGCAAGCACAGGCGCGGCCACCGCTTGCCCCAAGACCCCCAACTGCCTGCCTGTGTCCGCAGCCAGCTGGGTGCTGAAAGCACCCGCCCGTGCCTTTGACTCCTGATACGCCGCGGACGTGATCCGGCCCGCCAGAACATCCGCCAAAGCTGTCGTGGCAACGCTCTGGTGTTTCGCCCGCAAGTCCTTCAACACCACCAACTGCTGCCCACTCTTCTTCACGGTCGCAGCCCGCTGCACCTCAACCTTCAACCTAACCGCCACAGCATCCATAGCCGCCTGCGTCGCAGCGACCGTCAATTCGCTTGCAACCGCTTTGACCAATTCCAGCCCAGAGGCGATCGCACCCTTGACCGCCAGTCCGTTGGCACGTGCCAGCAAGGGAACGTAGGCACGGGAGTCTACGTAGTCCTGGGTGGCGGCGTACTGCGTCTGACGTAGCGCCGCACGCTGCTCGGTCAATGTCGCTGCGTTTGCGGGGGCGGCCACGAGCCCGGTCAAGGCAATAGCCAAAATGACCCCCGCCGCAAAGGCGGACTTTAGGCTGATGCGGGCAAGATTGCCGAAAGCGCAAATGGAATTTCGATCTTCCCCCGTGGAAAGGCTCTCTTGCCGATTGTCAGAAGTCTGCTTGTACATCGGTATCCCCGAACACTTAGCGCGGTTAAGGGGCGACGAAAGCCGACCCCAGGACGAAAAGGCACAGGCATCGGGACGCAATAGGGTGCGGCTCATTGAGCACCGCACAGAATTCGAAGCGCGGACAATGGCGGTCGCTCGGTGATTGAGACCCGCAGACAAAACATCTGACTACGAAGACACCTGCATTTACTGCATCCCTAGGAGTTTCGATCTTATGAATTAGAGAGCGCCTTGGCACGAGTGCTGGGTACGCGAAAGCCGCCTTATAAAGTACGTAGCTGCAGCTCAGGTACTCGGTTCTGCGTGAAGCTACTACTTGGGGGCCTCCGCGGATCCTAAGCAGCGATCTCGAAAGACCTGTTCAGGTAACAGCGGAGTCGATGCACCTAACCGCTGCAAATGGGCACGGAGCTATCAGTTCGTGCCCCGGCCGAAGTCGGCTCCAGGTGTAGGTGCGTCCCTGTATAAATTTCGGGGTGTAAACGACACGTCGTTGATCTTTTCGATTCCAACGGCAATCGCCCCCCTCCGATTTCAGTCACGAGCATCTGCAATCGGTGCCCGTTGCTCCACGCATCCACACCGGTCGCGACACAAACTCGAAGTCGCCGGCACGTATTCGATACAACGTGTCCATCCGTGGCATGGTTCTCTAAGTGGAATTTCGAAGCCATTCAAACATTTGGGGGATTTGTGTCCGAGTTTTGCCGTTCCAAAAAGGTCTCATCTTGGACACGACGCGTGGCGGCAGCCCTTGCCGCTGCCGTGGCTGCTAGCGCTACCTGCGTCTTGCCGGCAAACGCTGTCGCCGAAGGCCGGATCGACCTCAAAGCGTCAGCGTCAGGCCGGTCTGCTGATGCGACTACCACCGCGTTGGATTCCTTTACCACTCTCCATCTCACCGCAGCTACTAGTTCCGGCGCCTCTATGTCGCCGACTATTTCTGGCACGGCCGCGGTGGGGCAGACGCTAACCCTCGATACGGGCACTTGGCCCCCGGGCACGACCTTTATATATCGGTGGCAGGCCGACGGTGCTTCGCTGAGCGAGGTCACCGGTCCGACTCTAGTCCTGCGTCCGGAGCACGCCGGCAAGGCGATCACAGTCCATGTCATCGGGTCCTGGCCGGGGCCGCCCTCGGTGTCGACGTATGCCGACACCGNCCGAGCCTACGGCCAGGGTGGCCGACGGTACTCTTAAAGCCAGCACGCCAGCCGTTTCCGGCAGGGGAACGGTCGGGCAGTCTCTCACGGTCGAGACCGGCACATGGACCGAGGGAACGACGTTTGAATATCAATGGCTGGCTGACGGCGCTCCGGTCATGGGGGCAACCGGTCCTGTCCTTTTGCTCGGTCCGGAGAATGCCGGCAAGGCGATCACGGCGCGGGTCAAAGGGTCCCTGCCGGGATACCTGCCAGATTCACGGACAAGCGAGCCAACAGCGAGGGTGGCCCGCGAGGCCTCGCCTACGGCGGTCACTTTCACAGACCGGAACGGCACGAAGGACGACAGCTACACGATAACCGCGACGGCGGGTGTGGACTACCTGGTTGGTGGGAACGTCGTTCCGGCGGGAACGTATTCGGGCGCTGGCACCTTACTGGTCTACCCACGGGCCCAGACGGGATATGTGCTGGTTCCCAGCACTCCGATTTTTTGGGGAACGACTTTCATGTCGACGCCATACCTGACCTCTGCCGCTGATGTCATTTTTACGGATCGGGGCCGGACGGGAACCGTTGGCAACGGTTTCACGATTCCAGCAAGCAAGGGTGTGGACTACATACTGGACGGAAAGACCATCGCCCCGGGAATCTACCCTGGCAAAGGCAGCCTAACTATTGTCGCAAGTGCACGACCCGACTACGTTCTGCTTCCGCTAGGGAACACGAGTTGGACGCATACGTTCCCAGCGGATCCGGATCTTTCGCACGCTGGTCCCGTCGCCGCCGGGCATCTACCAGTTGTGCCGGGCCCAGTGGTCTTCGTCGATGCGGGAGGTACATACACCGACGCCTATACGGTACCCTCCACTGCCGGTGTGGACTACTTCGTCGGCGGAAAGCTCGTCCACTCGGGAACATACAGGTCTTCGGGCACGGTAACTGTAATCGCAAAGGCGCAGCCTGATTACATCCTGGCCCCGGGCGCTACGGCGTCATGGACGGCGACGTTTACAGATTCGCTGGCCGGGGCCGCTCCGCGGATCACCGGAACGGCCAAGATTGGTTACACCTTGACCGCCACCCCCGGCGCGTGGTCACCGGCACCAGTCACCCTCCGCTACCAGTGGTACCGTGCCGGCGTAGCCATTAGCGGCGCCAACGCAATCACCTACAAGCCCACCAGTGCCGACGCAGGGGCCACCCTTACGGTCCGAGTCATCGCATCGAAAACCGGCTACACCACGGTCGGCAA
>NZ_AUPJ01000233.1:9754-18582 GCF_000427315.1 Arthrobacter sp. TB 26 | reverse complement strand
GCCGGCAGCCGTGGGCATCCAGGCAAGGCCGGCAGCAGACGCGGAAGCGGCGGAACCGCCGCCGGCCAGGGCGCCGCGGTGACTGGCGCCGTGGTCGGCGTCGTGCAGATGAGGAGGGGTGGAATCGGGCGTGGCGGCGGGCCCCGTGCCTGCGGAGCCGGACCTGCGGCGGGAGCTGTTGCGATTAAGCAGCCACCAGACGACGGCGACAATCGCCACGATGACGACGAGCCAGATAATCCACTCCATAGCAGAGCCTTTCTGTCCATAAGGCAAGGTTGCCGTTGCTTGACGGTACGTCTGCCCGAAGGGGGCTGTCCAGCCTCCAGGCCGCCGGCCTGTAGCCTCTCTTCATGGATTTCAAGAGACTGCGTATTCTCCGCGAGCTCGCCGACCGCGGCACGGTCGGGGCCACGGCTGAGGCAATGAAGGTGACGCCCTCAGCCGTCTCGCAGCAGCTCAAGACCCTGCAGGAGGAGCTGGGGGTGGTCCTGGTCGAGAAATCGGGCAGGGGAGTGCGCCTCACCGAAGCCGGACTCGCGATGGCGGGAGCAGCCGCCGAGGTTTCCACCGCCATGGCCCGCGCGGAAGCCACCATCGACACCTACCGGCGGGGTTGGCAGACACACGTCAAGGCCGCGTTCTTCCCGAGCGCCGCCGAGATGTTTCTTCCCGGCCTCCTGCACCGGGTCAAAGCCATCGACGGGCTCCGCTTCCAGGCCCACTTCGAGGATCCCAACGTCGCCGGATTCGCGGGATTGACGGCCGACTATGACATTGTGCTGGCGCACAGCGTCGATGGTCCCGACGTCTTTGCCCGCTTGGGGCTCACGGTTGTGCCGCTCCTGGACGAACCCCTCGACGTCGCCATCCCCGAGGGCCACGCGCTCGCCGGCAAGACGACCCTGCGGGCCGAAGACGTCATTGGCTTCCCGTGGATGGGAGTGCCCGAGGGGTTTCCCTTCGACACAGTGCTCCGCCAGATCGAGGTGCAGGCCGATTCCCCTGCGGACCGCGCCCAGCTGTTCCCGGATCTTCGGGTCCTCGAGGCCCTCGTCAGCGCCGGGCACGGGCTGAGCCTGCTGCCTCGTTACACGGCCCTGAAAAACCAGGGCCGGGGCTTCGTCCTGCGTCCGCTCGCCGGGGTCAAGGCCAGCCGCAGCATTGTTGCCCTCGCGCGCCCGGATGTGGCGGCCCGGACCACGATCCAGCAGGTGCTCACCCTGCTCAAAGCCGAAGCACAGTCCGTCGCCGAAGCCCCCGAGCTGCGTGACGCCGCTCACCTCAATTGACATCCGCCGGATCAAATTGTCCAGATAGTGAGACACTAGTCCACTATCTGGTCGAAACATTCCCGGTTTTATGCTTAATGCGCCCTTCCGGGTCGTTGCGCCCCGCGGCGGAGCCCTAGACTTTGAGCCATGAGTGAGGACACCCAAACAGCGACAGAGACCAAACCGGACATCAAACCCCGCAGCCGGGTCGTCACCGACGGAATCCACGCCGCGCCTGCGCGCGGAATGTTCCGGGCGGTCGGCATGGGCGACGACGACTTCGCCAAGCCGCAGATTGGTGTCGCGAGCTCCTGGAATGAAATCACTCCGTGCAACCTTTCCCTGAACAGGCTGGCCCAGGGCGCCAAGGAGGGCGTGCATGCCGGCGGCGGGTTCCCGATGCAGTTCGGCACCATCTCCGTCTCCGACGGCATCTCCATGGGGCACGAGGGCATGCACTTTTCGCTGGTGTCCCGCGAGGTCATCGCCGACTCCGTTGAAACCGTGATGCAGGCAGAGCGTATTGATGGCTCCGTCCTCCTGGCCGGCTGCGACAAGTCCCTCCCGGGCATGCTCATGGCCGCCGCCCGCCTGGACCTCGCCGCCGTCTTCCTCTATGCCGGCTCCATCATGCCCGGCTGGGTCAAGCTGGAGGACGGCTCCGAAAAGGAAGTCACACTCATTGACGCCTTCGAGGCCGTCGGCGCCTGCGCCGCCGGCAAGATGAGCCTGGAAGACCTTACCCGCATCGAAAAGGCCATCTGCCCGGGCGAAGGCGCCTGCGGCGGCATGTACACCGCCAACACCATGGCCTGCATCGGCGAGGCGCTAGGCATGTCCCTGCCCGGCTCGGCCGCTCCGCCCTCGGCCGACCGCCGCCGCGACGCCTTTGCGCACAAGTCCGGCGAGGCCGTGGTCAACCTCCTGCGCCTGGGCATTACCGCCCGCGACATCATGACCAAAAAGGCCTTCGAAAACGCCATCGCCGTCACCATGGCCTTCGGTGGCTCCACCAACGCCGTGCTGCACCTGCTCGCGATCGCCCGCGAGGCCGAAGTGGACCTCTCGCTGGAGGACTTCAACCGCATCGGCGACAAAATCCCGCACCTCGGCGACCTCAAGCCGTTCGGCCGCTATGTCATGACCGACGTCGACAAGATCGGCGGTGTGCCGGTCATCATGCGCGCGCTGCTCGACGCCGGCCTCCTGCACGGGGACTGCCTCACTGTTACGGGCAAGACCGTCGCGGAGAACCTCGCGGCGATCAACCCGCCGGACCTCGACGGCAAGATCCTCCGGGCCATGGACAACCCCATCCACAAGACCGGCGGCATCACGATCCTGCACGGCACGATGGCTCCCGAGGGTGCCGTCGTGAAGAGCGCCGGCTTCGACGCCGACGTCTTCGAGGGCACGGCCCGCGTGTTCGAGCGCGAGCAGGGTGCCCTGGATGCGCTCGACAAGGGCCAGATCAAGGCCGGCGACGTCGTCGTCATCCGCTATGAGGGCCCCAAGGGCGGGCCGGGCATGCGCGAAATGCTCGCCATCACCGGCGCCATTAAGGGTGCTGGCCTTGGCAAGGACGTGCTGCTGCTGACCGACGGCCGCTTCTCCGGCGGAACCACGGGCCTGTGCATCGGCCACGTGGCCCCGGAAGCCGTCGACGGCGGCCCCATCGCCTTCGTCAAGGACGGCGACCGGATCCGCGTGGACATCGCCGCCCGCAGCTTCGACCTCCTGGTCGATGCGGCCGAACTTGACGCCCGCAAGGTGGGCTGGGAGCCGCTTCCGGCCAAGTTCACGAAGGGCGTGCTCGCCAAGTACGCCAAGCTCGTCCACAGCGCCTCCACCGGCGCTTACTGCGGGTGATTCCTACCCTGAGGTTACGGCGCTAGCGCCGTAACCTCAGGGGCCCTCGGAATCCCCCTTATTAAGCCCTGCCGCCGAACGTTGCAGGGTCACCTAGGGGAAATGAGGGTCCCAGCTAGTGGACAATGGAGTCCAGATAGTGAGACAGTGCGAAGGCTCGTTGACACGTGTCTCACTAAGAGGGAAAACTGAACGCATGATCGCATTCGTTACCGCCGGCGTCCTCGTCGTCCTTACCAAGCGCGTGGCTCCATAGCCCGACTGGTAACGAACCGTCACGCGCAAACCCCTCGAAGAGCCATCCGGCTGAGGGGTTTTTTTATTTCCGCACCACCGGTCACAGCAGCACCACGCAACACCAGCAGTTCCACGATCACCGAAGATCCCACCGAAGTTCCACAAAGGAAGAGTCCGATGAGCAAAGGATCGCCGATCAGCCCCTCGCTGATGGCCGCTAAGTCCGCTGGAGCCCCCAAGGCTCCGGAACGCGTCGAACGCCCGGCTGACGCCGGCGTCGACACTGCTGCCGTCTCTCCTGTCCTTGGGCCGAACAACGTCGTACCCCCGACGGTGATGACCGGTTCACAAGCAATTGTCCGCTCGCTCGAAGAACTCGGCGTGGACGATATTTTTGGTTTGCCCGGTGGCGCGATCCTGCCCACCTATGACCCCTTGATGGCTTCCCGAATGAACCACATTCTGGTCCGTCACGAACAGGGAGCCGGCCACGCCGCGCAAGGCTACGCCATGGTCACCGGACGGGTTGGCGTTTGCATCGCCACCTCGGGCCCGGGTGCCACCAACCTCGTTACCGCCATCATGGACGCCCACATGGACTCCGTGCCGATGGTGGCCATCACCGGCCAGGTCGCCAGCGGGGTCATCGGCACCGATGCCTTCCAAGAAGCGGACATCGTCGGCATCACGATGCCGATCACGAAACACTCCTTCCTGGTGACCGACCCCAACGACATCCCGCATGTGATGGCCGAGGCGTTCCACCTTGCCTCGACCGGACGCCCGGGCCCCGTCCTGGTGGACGTCGCCAAGGACGCCCAGCAGGGCCAAATGACCTTCTCCTGGCCGCCCAAGATCGACCTGCCCGGCTACCACCCGGTGCTCCGGGGCCACAACAAGCAGGTCCGCGAAGCCGCCAGGCTCATCGCGGCAGCCAGCAAGCCCGTGCTCTACGTGGGCGGCGGCGTCGTCAAGGCGCACGCCTCGGCGGAACTGCTGGAGCTCGCTGAGCTCTCCGGTGCCCCCGTGGTCACCACCCTGATGGCCCGCGGCGTGTTCCCGGACTCGCACCCGCAGCATGTCGGCATGCCCGGCATGCACGGCACGGTCTCCGCCGTGACCGCCCTGCAGCAGTCGGACCTGCTCATCACGCTCGGCGCACGCTTTGACGACCGGGTGACCGGCGTCCTGAAGTCCTTCGCGCCGAACGCCAAGGTCATCCACGCGGACATCGACCCGGCGGAAATCTCCAAGAACCGCACGGCCGATGTGCCGATCGTGGGCTCGGTGAAGGAGATCATCCCGGAACTCAGCGAGGCCCTGCGCGCGCTGTTCGCCGTCTCCGGCACCCCGGACTACACCAACTGGTGGGCCTTCCTGAACAACCTCAAGGAGACCTACCCGCTGGGCTGGACCGAACCCGACGACGGCCTCAGCGCGCCGCAGCGTGTGATCGAACGCATCGGCGCCCTCACCGGCCCGGAAGGCGTGTACGTCGCCGGCGTCGGCCAGCACCAGATGTGGGCCTCGCAGTTCATCAAGTACGAGCGCCCGCACGCCTGGCTGAACTCCGGCGGTGCCGGCACCATGGGCTACGCCGTACCGGCCGCCATGGGCGCCAAGGTGGGCGAACCGGACCGCGTGGTCTGGGCGATCGACGGCGACGGCTGCTTCCAGATGACTAACCAGGAACTGGCCACCTGCGCGATCAACAAGATCCCGATCAAGGTCGCCATCATCAACAACTCCTCGCTGGGCATGGTGCGGCAGTGGCAGACCCTCTTCTACGAGGGCCGCTACTCCAACACCGACCTCAACACCGGCCATGACACCGTCCGGATCCCGGACTTCGTCAAGCTGGCGGACGCCTACGGCTGCGCTTCATTCCGCTGTGAGCGCGACGAGGACATCGATGCCACCATCCAGAAGGCCCTGGAGATCAACGACCGCCCCGTGGTCATTGACTTCGTCGTGAGCCCCAACTCCATGGTGTGGCCGATGGTCCCCGCCGGAGTCAGCAATGACCAGATCCAGGTTGCCCGCAACATGACCCCGGAATGGGAAGAGGAGGACTGAACATGACCCGCCACACACTGTCCGTTCTGGTCGAAGACAAGCCCGGTGTGCTGACCCGCGTCGCCAGCCTCTTCGCCCGCCGGGCCTTCAACATTAACTCCCTGGCCGTCGGGCCGACGGAAGTTCCGGGCATGTCCCGGATGACCGTCGTCGTCGACGCCGACGGTGAGCTGATCGAGCAGATCACCAAGCAGCTGAACAAGCTGGTCAACGTGATCAAGATCGTTGAGCTCACCCCCGAATCTTCCGTACAGCGTGACCACATCCTGGTCAAGGTACGTGCGGATGCCGCAACACGGCTGCAGGTCACCCAGGCTGCAGACCTGTTCCGCGCATCAGTGGTCGACGTCTCCACAGAGTCGGTGGTCATTGAGGCAACGGGCCACCCGGAAAAGCTCACGGCGCTGCTCTCAGTGCTCGAGCCTTTCGGCATCCGCGAAATCGTGCAGTCCGGCACTTTGGCCGTTGGGCGGGGATCCCGCTCCATGAGCGACAGGGCTTTACGCTCCGCGTAGACCTGCCGCAGCACCACACCAGCTTTAGCGAAGTTTCACCGACAAGCACCACCTAAGAATCCACTTAAAAGGAGACACCCCAGTGACTGAAATGTTCTACGACGACGACGCCGACCTGTCGATCATCCAGGGCCGCACCGTCGCCGTCATCGGTTACGGCTCCCAGGGCCACGCCCACGCCCTCAGCCTGCGCGATTCCGGTGTTGACGTCCGCGTTGGCCTCAAGGAAGGCTCCAAGTCCCGCGCCAAGGCCGAGGCCGAGGGCCTGCGTGTCCTGAACGTCGCGGACGCCGTCGCCGAAGCCGACCTCATCATGGTCCTCACCCCGGACCAGGTCCAGCGCCATGTGTACGCCGAGGACATCGCCCCGAACCTGCAGCCGGGCGACGCCCTGTTCTTCGGCCACGGCTTCAACATCCGCTACGGCTACATCAAGCCCCCGGCCGACGTGGACGTCGCCCTCGTTGCCCCCAAGGGCCCAGGCCACATCGTCCGCCGCGAGTTCGAGGCCGGCCGCGGCGTGCCGGACCTGATCGCCGTCGAGCAGAACCCGTCCGGCAAGGCCAAGGAACTGGCCCTGTCCTACGCCAAGGCCATCGGCGGCACCCGCGCGGGCGTCATCGAGACCACTTTCACCGAAGAGACCGAAACGGACCTCTTCGGCGAGCAGGCTGTCCTCTGCGGCGGCGCCTCCCAGCTGATCCAGTACGGCTTCGAGGTCCTCACCGAAGCCGGCTACAAGCCCGAGGTTGCCTACTTCGAGGTGCTGCACGAGCTCAAGCTCATCGTGGACCTCATGGTTGAAGGCGGCATCGCCAAGCAGCGCTGGAGCGTCTCCGACACCGCCGAGTACGGCGACTACGTCTCCGGCCCGCGCGTGATCACCCCGGACGTGAAGGAAAACATGAAGGCTGTCCTGAAGGACATCCAGGACGGCACCTTCGCCAAGCGCTTCATCGACGACCAGGACGCCGGAGCCCCCGAGTTCAAGGCGCTGCGCAAGAAGGGTGAGGACCACCCGATCGAGGCCACCGGCCGCGAACTGCGCAAGCTGTTCTCCTGGATCAAGAACGAGGACGACTACACCGAAGGCTCAGTGGCCCGCTAGGCACTGACCGGCAGGGGAGCCGGACACCATTACTGGGGTCCGGCTTCCCTGCTGTCGAGCACCACCCGCAGTACCTGATTCACCAAAATCCCCGCCTGTTATACAAGAGAGTTAAAGAGGTCACCGGTGACAAGCACCAAACCTGTAGTACTCCTCGCTGAGGAACTTTCGCCCGCCACGATCGAGGCCCTTGGCCCGGACTTTGAAATCCGGCAGACCGACGGCGCCGACCGTTCCCAGCTGCTCTCTGCGATCGCCGACGTCGACGCGATCCTGGTCCGCTCCGCCACCCAGCTGGACGCCGAGGCCATCGCCGCCGCGAAGAACCTGAAGGTGATCGCCCGCGCAGGTGTCGGCCTCGACAACGTCGACATCAAGGCCGCTACCCAGGCCGGTGTCATGGTGGTGAACGCGCCCACCTCGAACATCGTCTCCGCCGCGGAACTCACGGTCGGGCACATCCTGAGCCTTGCCCGCCACATTCCGCAGGCCAGCGCCGCCCTCAAGGACGGCGAGTGGAAGCGCTCCAAGTACACCGGCATCGAACTCTTCGAGAAGAAGATCGGCATCATCGGCCTCGGCCGGATCGGCGCCCTCGTCGCCGCCCGCCTCAAGGGATTCGACACCAAGATCCTGGCCTACGATCCCTACATCACCTCAGCCCGCGCCGCCCAGCTCGGTGTGCAGCTGGTGACCCTCGACGAGCTGCTCGCACAGTCGGACTTCATCAGCATCCACATGCCCAAGACGCCGGAAACCGTCGGCATGCTCGGCGCCGAGGCGTTCAAGAAGATGAAGAGCACCGCGTACGTCGTCAACGTCGCCCGCGGCGGCCTCGTCGACGAGGAAGCCCTGTACGCAGCGCTGGAGTCCGGCGAAATCGCCGGCGCCGGCGTCGACGTCTTCGTCAAGGAACCCAGCACCGACCTGCCGTTCTTCAAGCTCGACAACGTTGTGGTCACCCCGCACCTGGGCGCGTCCACGGACGAAGCGCAGGAAAAGGCCGGCGTCTCCGTCGCGAAGTCCGTCCGCCTGGCCCTGGCCGGCGAACTGGTTCCCGACGCGGTCAACGTCGCAGGCGGCGTGATCGCTCCGGACGTCCGCCCGGGCATCCCGCTGATGGAAAAGCTGGGCCGCATCTTCACCGCCATGACGCACGCCTCGCTCACCCAGTTCGACGTCGAGGTCGCCGGGGAAATCTCCTCCCTCGACGTCAAGGTGCTCGAACTCGCGGCACTCAAGGGCATCTTCGCCGACATTGTGACCGAGCAGGTCTCCTACGTCAACGCCCCCGTGATCGCCGAGCAGCGCGGCATCAACGTCCGGCTGATCACCACTCCGGACACCGAGTCCTACCGCAACGTCCTGACCCTGCGCGGCGCCCTCAGCGACGGCACCCAGATCTCCGTGGCCGGAACCCTGACAGGACCCAAGCAGGTCCAGAAGCTCGTGGGGATCAACGGCTTCGAGGTGGAGATCCCGATCAGCGAACACCTCGTGGTAGTGGCCTACTCGGACCGCCCCGGCGTGATCGGCACCATCGGCCACATCCTCGGCATGAACAACATCAACATCGCCGGGATGCAGGTTGCGCGGCAGGATGAGGGCGGCCAGGTGCTCGCGCTGCTGACCATCGACAGCTCCGTCCCGCAGCAGGTCCTGGACGCCATCAAGGCCGGAATCGGCGCTGACATGGTGCGCGAGGTCGACCTCGAGGACTGATGTCCTGACCGTGGACACCGGCGGCGG
>NZ_AUPJ01000233.1:0-9747 GCF_000427315.1 Arthrobacter sp. TB 26 | reverse complement strand
CCGCCGCCGGTGTCCGCGAACACATGGCCGGTCTGCGTACAATGGCTAGGTCCGAATTTCGGATCCGGCCGGCAGTCCGGCCTTTACTTTTGCACACCCGGCAGGGGACGCCTTCACTTCCGCAGGGAATGAACTTCGGTGTGCGCACGCAATCCAGCTTTCAGGAGCCCAATGAACGCCGTCCAGAGGTTCATCAGAAGCCGAGTGCTTCTGCTGACCGCGTCCATTTTGATCGTGGCCATGTGCCTTTCGGTCCTCGTGCAAGGTCAGTCGCAGGCCGCTTTGAACCGGACCGTTGACCAGAACTCGCGGGGGCTCTACGACGTCCTCGTCCAGGCCAAGGCTGACGACAACGGCGGGCTCATGCAGCCGGATATCGCCACCGGCCAGGGCGGCATCAGCTTCGAGCAGCTGGACGCCCTCCGGAAGCTCTCCGGCACGTCCGTTGCGGCCCCGATCAGCCTCGTCTCGCGCGTCACCCAGAACCTCGAGTCCCCGCGACTGGATGCCACCGACTACCTGGGCTACAACGCCGGACTCGCCGGCACCGCCGGGGACCCCAGCGCCACTGATCCGAGCAAATGGCCGGCCGCGGAGTCGGTGCTGTCCGACACACCAAAGAAATACCGGCTCACTGCCAGCGCCGTCAGCTCCGACGGCCAGTCCGACCAGACCCTGTTCAAGACCACGGCCGAAGGATCCCTCGGCAAGGCGAAGCTCATTGAAGAGCAGGTCGCCGGCGGCAAGAACGTCCGCATCGCGGGCCCGGCGGGGGAGACCGGCATCAAGTTCCCGGCCCCGGCCGGCGGTTCCGAGCACACTCTCTTCAACCTTTCCGTCTCCCTTCCGTTCGCCCCGCAGGTGACGGAATCCGTCGTCGCCGTCGACCCCGTCTCCGAGCGTGCCCTGCTCGGCAGCGCCGGCGATTTCCTCGCCCCGCTGGAAAAGGCGCCGCCCGCCGACGCCCGCAACGCCGGCGCAATCGGCCGGCACTTCGAGAGCCTCTTCACCACCGGCATCGGCATGGACGAACTCAAGGAAGGTCCGGACTTCCTCGGCGTCAAACTCAAGTACTGGGCCCCGCTGATGAGCCAGTACCAGCAGGCCAAGCGCAACGGACAGCTGACCGACGACTCGCAGGCGATCCCGCTGATCGTCCGCTCGGGCACGTCCCTTGACCTCAAGTACTCGGTCAAGATCGAGGAAATCGACGCCGCAGGCAATGTCACCAAGGACGTCGGGACCGCCACCCGCTCGCTGGACAAGGACTACCTCCCGTTCGTCTCCAAGTCCCCGTTCGCCCTGGCCTGGCCCGGCTCCAAGGACCTCTCGCAGCTGCTCGGTGACACCGGAACCTTCAGCCAGGGCCTCTACAACCCCGCCACCTGGAGCACCGACTTCGCCTCCGCCCCGAAGTACAAGGACGGCGAGACGGCCGGCAACGGCGCCGTGGACAAGAGCGCCACCCCCGGTGACTGGGTCACCGTGAACCGCCTCCCCGAGAAAGCTGCCGACGGGTCCGCGGTGGACCAGACGCAGCGCAAGCCCGTCGACGAGCGTGCCTACCGCGAAGGCCTCGAGACCGGCAAAAAGCCGGCGACTCCGCTCGCCATGGTCTACGGCACGTTCGACGCCGGGAAGGTCCAGGCGGCCGCCGGCGACGTCAACCGCCTGCCGCTGGGCGGCTATGACCCCACGCCGTTTACGCTCACCAAGGACGCCTCCGGCAAGGACGCCAGCAACACCGAGCTCAAGCCGTCGCTGAGTGCCACGGGCCTGGCCAGCCAGTCCGCCGGCGCCATCACCGACTACTACGGCCTGGCCGCTGCCCGCGGGTACGAGGACAACGCCGCCGTGATCGACGCCGTGCGGGTCCGGGCCAAGGTGCCCGGCAGCTGGAAAGAGGCGCAGCCCGAGGTGGAGAAGCTGGCCAACGAGATCCGGGACATGGGCCTGCAGGCAACCGTTGTTGCCGGCTCGGCCCGCGAGGACGCCAGCATCTTCGTCCCCGGCTACTCCAAGGACGACGCCGGCAAGGAGTCCCCGCTCGGCACCGTGCAGCAGTCGTGGGTGCGCCAGAACGCCGCGGACGCCGTCTCCGGTTCCCTCACCAGCACCAACCTGACCCTGCTGTTCCTGACCCTTTGCGGTGCCGCCCTGCTGACCGGCGCCTCCACCGTCAGCTACGTCCGCAAACGCCGCAGCGAGGCCGGGACCCTGCGCGCCATGGGCTGGACCCAGCGCCGGATCCGGTCCTGGGTGCTTGCCGAGTTTGGTGTCGGTGCCGCCCTGCTGGCCCTCGCCGGGATCATCCTCAGCCTGGTCAGCTGGAACCCTGCCACTGCGATCGTCTCGGCCTCGGTGCTGGTGCTGTATGTGGGTGCGGCCTTCTTCGCCGCCCAGCAGCTGCGCCACCGCGAGGTGGTGGACCAGGAGCCGCAGCACGATGAACGGCTCATCGCCGTGGACTCCCCGCTGACGTTCGCCAACCGGCAGCTGAGCACCAACAAGTTCAACACCATTTCCCTGGCTGTTGCTGTCGGTGTTTTCGCCGCCGCCGTCGGCGGGATGGTCGCGCTGCTGATCGACATTCCCCGGGCCGCCGGGGCGAGTGCGCTCAGCGGCCTGGCCGCCACGTCCATCGCACTGCCCAGCGTCATCCTCGGCCTGTCCGGCGTCGCCGTGGGGCTGCTGCTGACGATGGTCACCGGCCGTTTCGAGCTGCAGGCCAAGCGCCAGTACCTCGGCACGCTGCAGGCCATGGGCTGGAACCCGGACATGCTGGGCCAGGTCCGCTTCTTTGAAAATGCCATGGTGGGAACGGTCGCGCTGCCGCTGGGCGTCCTGGGCGCCCTGGGCGTCGGACTCCTCCTCGCCCCCTATGCCGCGCTCTGGGCCGCTATCGCCGGGCTCGTGGCTGTACTTTGCTGGATTCCAATTGCAACGAAAGTGGTCCGATGAACAACGACCTGAACCTTGACCGTGAGGCTCACGAGCGGATGACTGCGAGCACCCGCCGCGGTGCCCACCAGACGCGCGCCAACACGATCGTGAAGGCCGCGGACCACGCCACACCGCTGGAGCTCAGCAATATCACGATCCACTACGGCGGCGGCAAGAGCGGCGCCGAAGCCGTCAACGTGGTGGACGACTTCAACATGACCCTGCACGCCGGCGAGATGCACTGCGTCGCCGGCCGCAGCGGCTCGGGCAAGACCAGCATCCTGACGGTCGGCGCGGGACTGACCCTGCCGACGTCGGGCCGGGTGTTCTGGGAGGGCGACTCGCTCGAAACCATGGGCGACGACGAAATCGCCGACCGCCGCCGGGCCCTGATCGGTTACGTCGACCAGGGCGGTGCCCTGATCGACGGCATGAGCGCGCTCGAGAACGTGCTGCTGCCCGCCGTGCCCGACGGCGAGGTGGACAAGCGCCGCGACATGGCCAAGGACCTCCTGGACCTCGTCGGCCTCGGCCGGCGCATGCGCCACCGCCCGGCCCAGCTCTCCGGCGGCGAACGCCAGCGCGTCGCGATCGCCCGGGCCCTGATCCTTGGCACCCGCGTGCTGGTGGTTGACGAGCCGACCGCCAGCCTGGACCGGGCCTCGGCCAACCGCATCATCAGCATCCTCAAGGACACGACGTCGGACGGAATCGCCGTCCTGGTGGCTTCCCATGACCACGAACTAGTCCGCCAAAGCGATACCCTCACCGAACTGATCTAGGCTAAAAACTGTGACAACTTCCGAGAAGACCCCGTTCTACATCACCACGGCCATCAGCTACCCCAACGGCGTGCCGCACATCGGCCACGCCTACGAGGTCATTGCCACGGATGCGATGGCGCGCTTCAAGCGCCTGGACGGCTACGACGTCTTCTTCATGACCGGCACCGATGAGCACGGCCTCAAGATGCAGCAGACCGCGGAAAAGGAAGGCATCCCGGTCAAGGAGCTGGCCGACCGCAATTCGGCCGCCTTCCGCCAGATGAGCGATGACCTCGGCATCTCCCTGAGCCGCTTCATCCGCACCACGGACCCGGACCACTACGAGGCCGCGAAGGCGCTCTGGCAGCGGATGGAAGCCAACGGGGACATCTACCTGTCCAAATACGCCGGCTGGTATTCGGTCCGCGACGAGCGGTACTTCGTTGAGGACGAGACCGAGGTGCAGGCCGACGGCCTCCGCTATGCCGCCGAAACCGGTACCGAGGTGACCTGGACCGAAGAGGAAAGCTACTTCTTCAAGCTCTCCGCATACCAGGACCGGCTGCTGGCCCTCTACGCGGACCACCCCTCCTTCGGTGCCCCGCACAACCGCTTCAACGAGGTCATCAGCTTCGTCAAGGGCGGCCTTGAGGACCTGTCGATCAGCCGCACCTCCTTCGACTGGGGAGTCCCCGTCCCCGGCAACCCGGACCACGTGATGTACGTCTGGGTGGACGCGCTGACCAACTACCTGACCGGCGTCGGCTTCCCCGACACCGAGTCCGAGTCGTTCCGGAAGTACTGGCCGGCGGACGTGCACGTGATCGGCAAGGACATCTCCCGCTTCCACGCCGTCTACTGGCCGGCGTTCCTGATGTCCGCCGGGCTGGAACTGCCCAAGCGCGTGATGATCCACGGCTTCCTGCACAACCAGGGCGTGAAAATGTCCAAGTCGCTCGGCAACGTGGTGGCGCCGGCGGACTGGGTGGCGCAGTACGGGCTGGACCAGGTGCGCTTCTTCCTGCTCCGTGAAGTGCCGTTCGGCGCCGACGGCTCCTACAGCCACGACGCGATCGTGGGCCGGATGAACTCGGACCTCGCCAACAACTTCGGCAACCTGGCCCAGCGTTCGCTGTCCATGGTGGCGAAGAATTGCGACGGCGCCGTTCCCGTCCCCGGGGGTTTCACCGCTGAGGACGCCGCGCTGCTGGGCCAGGCGAACGGCCTGCTGGACATTTCCCGCTCCGCCTTCGAAAAGCAGGAGTTCAACCGCGCGCTCGAGGCGATCTGGACCGTCCTGGGCGACACCAATGCCTACTTCGCGGAGCAGGCGCCCTGGGTGCTGCGGAAGACCGACGTCGAGCGCATGAACACCGTCCTGTACGTCACCCTCGAGGTGCTGCGGATCGTCGCCATCCTTGCCCAGCCGGTGATGCCGACGGCGACGGCGGCCATCCTGGGCACCCTCGGCCAGCCGGAAGGCGAAGCGCGGGAGTTCGCCGCGCTGGGCACGCCGATTGAAGCCGGCACCGCACTGCCCGCCCCGGCCCCGGTCTTCCCGAAGTACGAGGAGCCCGCCGAGGCCTGACCTCCGCCGCCCGTCCGCCGCTTGAATGCTCCCGCACCTTTGAGGAAAGGTGGGGGAGCATTTGCGTTGTACTCACGAGAGGTCGCAGGCGTGTTTCCGGGTAATACGCGCCACTTCGACGCCCGGCCGTCCGACCCTTTCCGGTAGGAAGCTACCGGCAAGTAGTCAATCGCTCCGTTACTGAGTACCCCACGCGGTAACAAGGTATTTGACTATCGATTAGACGAGTACCGACTACTCACGACCCGGCGATGCGGCCCCCATAGCCTGAAATAGCAAGCGAACTGACGACACTGCTGGGGAGTAACTGTCACCATTCAATTCGCTGTTTGAGGTCTCGAATAGTTGTCTTTCCTGGGTCTCTAAGACGGTTACTCCGCGCGCAGTCAAGTCCTTTAAACCTGACTGGACGGAGCGACGGAACATGAGACGGACAATTGCCACTCTGGGGGTTGTGGGGCTGGGGCTGATGGCGGCCACGGTGTCTGCCAACGCGGCGCCCCCCGCGGACACGAAGCTCACGATCTGTCATGCGACGAGCTCGCCGGGGAACCCGTTCGTCGTCGAGACAATCAACCTGAGCGCGCTGAAGGCCCACGCGAACGACACTCTGGACATCGTGCCGGCCAATGACGGGAAAATCTTTCCGAATGGACAGAACGTGAGCACTGCGAACCTGGCGTTCCTGGCAAATGGTTGCGTGGCCGTCGCTGTTCCCCCCGTGGACCCGCCCGTGGATCCGCCGGTGGACCCGCCAGTAGATCCGCCCGTGGACCCGCCCGTTGATCCGCCTGTTGATCCGCCCGTGGACCCGCCAGTAGATCCTCCGGTTGATCCGCCTGCTGATCCGGGGTCGGGGGACGAAACCCCGGGAACGGACACGACGCCGGGAACGGACACGACGCCGGGAACGGACACGACGCCGGGAACGGACACGACGCCGGGAACGGACACGACGCCGGGAACGGACACGACGCCGGGAACGGACACGACGCCGGAATCGACTGTGACGCCGTTGTCACCCGCCGTGGTGGTGCCCAAGGCTGTTGTCCCGGCCGCGAAAACCGTCGCGCCGGCCGCCAAGAAGGCCAACGTCGGCTACAACGTCCAGACCGCGGTTGGCCGCACCTCGGACTCCGGCATTCCCACGTGGCTGATGGCGTTGACCGGCGTTTTCACGGCGGGAGCGGCAGCGGTGCTCTGGAGCGGCGGAAGGCGCGCCAGGAACGCTGAGGGCTAAGCAGCACAGCTAGGGCAGAGCAATTCAGGGGCGGGTGCCGCGATTGCAGCACCCGCCCTGCACGTCCCGTTCCGCTTGCAGGGCGCAGGCAGCTAAACAGGAGCAATTATGAGAAGGCACCGTCGGAACCATCTACTCCGGGTACCCGGAATCCGTGGCCTGGTGCTCGGCCCGAGGGACATCCTCCTGCTCGTGGCCTGCGTCCTGGGACTCGCCACCGCCTGGCTGTTCTACGCGGCGTCCGCTCCGGGAATCGTGCAGCCGGCCTACGGACAGCAGGTGGCGGCAGCGAAGCCCGTGGCGGCATCCTCCGCGCCAAAGCCGACCGGGAGCCCCTCCGCTGTTGCGACCGCAGCACAGGGACCCGCGGCCTCCGTTCCGCAACGCATCACCTACCCCTCGGCAGGCATGGACGTGGTGGTCCATCCCCTGGAGCCGCCGAGCGGTGACGCCGAAAGCCGGAGCATCGTTCCTCCGGAGACGATGGACGGCTACTGGCTCACTCCCTTTGGCACGCCAGGGCTTGGCTCTGAAAACACCACCTACGTCATCGGCCACAGCTGGGAGGGCCTGGACGCGCCGTTCAACCTCCTGAGTACGGCCGCGGCTCCGGGCGACATCCTCACTGTAGCCACGGAGACCGGCATGCTCCGCTACGCCGTCGAGTCTGTCACCACCTACACGAAGTCCACCCTGAAGGACGGCCCCGTCTGGGACGCCGTCCCCAACCGCCTGGTGCTGATCAGCTGCTACACGGAAGATCCCTGGGGGAAGAACGTCGTCGTGGTCGCCTCTCCCGCCGGCGGCCCCTGACCCGGCGGATGTTCGGATAATGAGACAACTTGACCAGTATGTGGATGACTTGGCTACGCTGAAAACATGAGCGCATCCACGATTGATCTGGCCGTTATTCCGGGCGATGGCATCGGCCCCGAGGTCACCGCCGAGGCCGTGAAGGTCCTCGAGAAGGCCGCCGCCGCCGAGGGTATTGTCCTGCAGCAGACGCATTACAAACTCGGCGCGCAGCACTGGCTCGAAACGGGGGAGACCCTGCCGGAGGAAACCCTCGCCGATCTCCGCACCCGCGACGCCATCCTCTTCGGCGCGGTCGGCGCGGCCCCGGGCGACACCCGGATCCCCTCCGGCATCATCGAGCGTGAACTGCTGCTCAAGCTCCGCTTCAGCCTGGACCACTTCGTCAACCTGCGGCCGTCCCGGCTCTACCCGGGGGTCGGCAGCCCGCTCGCCAACCCCGGCGACATCGACTTCATCGTGGTCCGCGAAGGCACCGAGGGCCCCTATGTGGGCAACGGCGGCACCCTGCGCGCAGGCACCCCGCACGAGGTCGCCACTGAGGTCTCGCTCAACACCGCCCACGGCGTGGAACGCGTGGTCCGCGACGCCTTCCGCCGCGCCAACGACCGTCCCCGCAAGAAGCTCACGCTCGTGCACAAGCACAACGTCCTGGTCTTCGCCGGCCACCTGTGGAAGCGCACCGTGGAGGCCGTGGCCCAGGAGTTCCCCGAGGTCACCCACGACTACCTGCACATCGACGCCGCCACGATTTTTATGGTCACCGATCCCGCCCGGTTCGACGTCATCGTCACCGACAACCTCTTCGGCGACATCATCACCGACCTTGCCGCCGCGGTCACCGGGGGCATCGGCCTCGCCGCGTCCGGGAACATCAACATGGAACGCACCGCGCCGTCCATGTTCGAACCGGTCCACGGGTCGGCGCCGGACATCGCCGGCCAGCAGAAGGCGGATCCCACCGCCGCCATCCTCTCCGCTGCCCTCCTCCTGGACCACCTGGGCTACGGCACCGCCGCCCGCAAAATCGAAGCGGCCGTTGTTGCCGACGTCGCTGGCCGCGGCACCGCGGTCCGCAGCACCAGCGCCATCGGCGACGCCATCGCAGCCGCCCTGTAGGCCCGTGGTTGGCGGGGCGCCGGAGGGTCCGCCAACGGGCGTAAGCTTGTTTCGAATCACCAATATGCTGCCGTGGTCCGACGCTGAACCACGTTCACACACCAGGCAGCCGACCGTGGAGGAACCATGACTCAGACTGCCCATGGCGTCGAATTCACCCAGCAGCCCTCGGCAACCCCGAAGTCCGCTGAAGAACGTGCTGCCATCCTGGCGAACCCGGGTTTCGGCAACTATTTCACCGACCACACCGCCATCGTCGACTACAGCGTCGACGCCGAGGGCAAGGGCGGCTGGCACGATGCCCGCGTTGAGGCCTACGGCCCCATCTCCCTGGATCCCTCCGCCGCCGTGCTGCACTACGGTCAGGAAATCTTCGAGGGCCTCAAGGCCTACCGCCACGCCGACGGCTCCATCTGGACCTTCCGGCCGGAGGCCAACGCCGCCCGCCTGAACAAGTCGGCCCGCCGCCTGGCACTGCCGGAGCTCCCGGAAGAGTACTTCCTGGGCGCCATCCGCGAGCTCGTCTCCGCGGACAAGGAATGGGTCCCCTCCGGCGACGGCGAAGCCCTCTACCTGCGGCCGTTCATGATCGCCACCGAGGCCTTCCTCGGTGTCCGCGCCGCCCGTGAGGTGTCCTTCCGCGTCATCGCCTCCCCGGCCGGCAACTACTTCGGCGGCGAGCTCAAGCCCGTCTCCATCTGGATCTCCCGCGAATACGCCCGCGCCGGCCGCGGCGGAACCGGCGCCGCCAAGTGCGGCGGCAACTACGCCGCGTCACTGATCGCGCAGCAGGAGGCCGAGTCCCACGGCTGCAAGCAGGTGCTGTTCCTGGACCAGTTCAATGACAACGCCGTGGAAGAGCTCGGCGGCATGAACGTGTTCTTCGTGATGAAGGACGGCTCCTTGGTCACCCCCGCGCTGAGCGGCACCATCCTCGAGGGCATCACCCGGATGTCCGTCATCCAGGTGGCCAAGGACATGGGCCGTGAGGTCACCGAACGCAAGATCACGCTGGACGAATGGCGCGACGGCGTGGCCTCCGGCGACATCGCCGAGGTCTTCGCCTGCGGCACCGCCGCCGTCATCACCCCGATCGGCGTGCTCAAGGACACCACCGAGTTCATCGGCTCCGAGGACGCCAAGGCGGGGGAGACCACCATGGCCATCCGCGAGCAGCTCCTCGGCATCCAGACCGGAACCATCGAGGACACCCACGGCTGGCTGACCCGGCTCGCCTAAGCGACAGGACCGCAGTAACACCCAGCGTTCGACGGCGGCCC
>NZ_AUPJ01000232.1 GCF_000427315.1 Arthrobacter sp. TB 26 | reverse complement strand
CCGCCGCCGTCGTTAGTGGGCTGTTGCGGCCGGCCGAAAGTCACTGGCCATTGCTCGGACACCGGGGCACAATATTGCGCATGACGGGACTCATTCAGGTTCTGGGAGTGGTGTTCGGGATTGTGCTGATCCTCGTCGGGATCCTCGAGTCCTTCTTCTTCCGGGACCAGCGCCTCCACCGGCTGTTCCTGATCAAGCCGCAGGACGTGGACGCCGTGCGGATGTGGACGTTCAACCTGGGGTTCTACAACATGATCTGGGGAGTGGGCGCGATCGTTGGTGCCCTCATGCTGACAGGGGCGGAGCCGGCTGCGGGGCGGGTGCTGCTGCTCTTCACGAGCCTCGGCCACGTGCTGCTGGGCATTATCCTGGTGCTGTCCGAGCGGCGGCTATGGGCGAGTGCTATCGCAGAAGCACTCCTGCCGGCGGTCATTGCGATGCTGCTGCTCGTGTGACGGCCGCTCGTATGGCCGCCGGTTCGGTGGGAAGATGGAGTTGTGATCCCGGACGACCCTCGCGCCATGGTGCGCAGCACAGAGCTGACCCGTTTCAGGCTTGCCCCCAACCCGGGGCCGATGAGCCTGCATGGGACCAACTCCTATGTGATTTCCGCCCCCGGAGCGGCCGGCACCGTCGTGGTGGATCCCGGCCCACTGGATGAGCCGCACCTGCAGGAACTGGCCGGGGCCGGCGCCGTCGAGCTCATCCTGATCACGCACCGGCACGCCGACCACACCGCCGCCGCCGCCCGGTTCGCCGAACTGACCGGAGCACCCGTGCGCGCCAAGGATCCCGCCCACTGCCACGGCGGAAGCCCGCTGGCGGACGGCGAAGTCATCCACGCCGCCGGGGCCGAGATCAGGGTTCTGGCGACGCCGGGCCACACCTCGGACTCGGTCTGTTTCCACCTGCCGCACGACGGCGTCCGCGGCTCGGTCCTCACCGGCGACACGATCCTGGGGCTCGGGACCACGGTCCTGGACTACCCTGACGGCACCCTGGGCGACTACCTCGCCTCGCTGGACCTGCTGGAACGCCTGGGCCCCGCGACCGTCCTGCCGGCCCACGGGCCGATGCTTCCCGCCCTGGACACGATCGTCCGCGCCTACCGGGACCACCGCGAGGACCGTCTCGGGCAAATCCGCTCCGCCCTCGAGAACCTGGGAGCCGGGGCCGGGGTGGCCGAGGTCGCCGACGCCGTCTACGCCGCCGTCGATCCCGCGGTGCGCCCTGCGGCGGAACTCTCCGTGGCCGCCCAGCTGCATTACCTGCGCCTCGACAGCGGCACCCCCTAAATCCCATGTAGCTGGCAGATGAGGCCGTTTTCAGCCCTCAAAACGGCCCCTACTGCGAGTCAGTTGGGGGCCGGCACGTGCTGCCCTGTCCGCCACGAAGTCGGGCCCACCCGCCGGAGACGGTACGCTTGGAGCCATGCGTATCGCCCGGTTTGTAGTCGATTCTGATCCCCTCTACGGCATTGTTGAAGGTGAGCCCGGCAGTGAGGAAGTCACTGTCATCAACGGTGACCCCTTCTTCCACGGCGTGGAACGAACCGCCGTCCGGCACAAGCTGGAGGACGTGCGCCTGCTGGCCCCCATCATCCCGCGCAGCAAGGTCATCGGCGTCGGCCGCAACTTCGTGGAGCACGCCCAGGAACTCGGCAACGAGGTCCCCAAGCAGCCGCTGCTCTTCCTGAAGCCCAACACGTCCGTGATCGGGCCCAACGATCCGATTGTCCTGCCGGAGTTCTCCGAGGAAGTGTCCTTCGAAGCCGAGCTCTGCGTCGTGATCGGCCGGATCTGCAAGGACGTCCCCGAGGAACGCGTCGACGACGTCATCTTCGGCTACACCTGCGGCAACGACCTCACCGCCCGCGACGTCCAGAAGACGGACCTGCAGTGGGCCCGGGCCAAGGGCTTCGACACCTCCGCGCCGCTCGGCCCGTGGATCGAGACAGAACTGAACACCGAAGACCTGCAGATCCAGGGCCGCCTCAACGGCGAACTGCGCCAGGACGGGAGCACCAGCCAGATGATCCGCGGCGTCCGCGAACTCGTCTCCATCGTCTCGCAGGCCTTCACCCTGCTGCCCGGCGACGTCATCATGACCGGCACCCCGGCCGGCGTCGGACTCGTCCAGGCCGGCGACCGCTTCGAGGTCGAGATCGAAGGCATCGGCCGCCTCTCCAACCCCGTCGTCCGGCGGTAGCCCGGTCCGCACCCCAAGAACCGATTTCGGACAGCCGCACCGTCGACCCACGGTGCGGCTGTCCGTTTCCGCAGCGGAAACCGCGGGCGTCCGGCGATGACCGGGGTTGGTAATGTTGGTACCACTATGACTACTCCCTCCGCGCACGACGCCGTCTCCAGCTCCGCCCCCAGTGTGACCAGCGAAGTCACCGCCGACACCCCGGTCCGCGTCCGGTTCTGCCCGTCGCCCACCGGCACCCCGCACGTCGGCCTGATCCGCACGGCCCTGTTCAACTGGGCCCACGCCCGGCACACCAAGGGCACCTTCGTGTTCCGCATCGAGGACACGGATGCTGCGCGCGACTCGGAGGAGAGCTACCAGCAGCTGCTCGAGGCCCTCAAATGGCTCGGCATCACCTGGGAGGAAGGCGTGGAGGTCGGCGGCCCGCACGAACCCTACCGCCAGTCACAGCGCCTGGACCTGTACAAGGACGTCGTCGCCAAGCTGATCGACGCCGGCTACGCCTACGAGTGCTACTCCTCGCCGGAGGAGGTCGAGGCCCGCCACCGCGCCGCCGGCCGCGACCCCAAACTCGGCTACGACAACTTCGACCGCGAACTCTCCGCAGAGCAGCTGGCCGCGTTCAAGGCCGAGGGCCGCCAGCCCGTGCTCCGCGTAAGGATGCCGGACGAGGACGTCACCTTCACCGACATGGTCCGCGGCGACATCACCTTCAAAGCCGGAAGCATCCCGGACTACGTGATCGTCCGCGCCGACGGCTCGCCGCTGTACACACTGGTCAACCCCGTCGACGACGCGCTGATGGGCATCACCCACGTACTCCGCGGCGAGGACCTCCTCTCGTCCACACCCCGCCAGGTGGTGCTTATCCGCGCGCTGATGGACATCGGCGTCGCGAGCTACCTGCCGGTCTTCGGCCACCTGCCCTACGTCATGGGCGAGGGCAACAAGAAGCTGTCCAAGCGCGACCCGCAGTCCAACCTGTTCCTGCTCCGGGACCGCGGCTTCATCCCCGAGGGCCTGCTCAACTACCTGTCGCTGCTCGGCTGGAGCCTTTCCGCCGACGAGGACATCTTCACGGTGGAGCAGCTGATCGAGCACTTCGACGTCAACGACGTCCTGGCCAACCCGGCCCGCTTCGACATCAAGAAGGCCGAGGCCATCAACGGCACGCACATCCGGATGCTCGACGCCGAGGACTTCCGCGGCCGGCTCGTCCCGTACCTGCGCACCGCCGGGTTCGTGGGGGAGAGCCTCACTGCACGCCAGGAGGAGATCCTCGCCGAGGCGGCCCCGCTGATCCAGGAGCGCATCTCGCTGCTGGGAGAGGCCCCCGAGATGCTCGCCTTCCTGTTCAAGAACGACGACGCCATCGACGTCGCGGACGACGCCCGCAAGGGGCTGCCGGAGAACCTCACCGAGGTGCTCGACGCCGCCCTGGCCGCCCTGGAACCGCTGGCCGACTGGACCGCCGAGAGCATTCAGGCGGCCCTCAAGGAAGCCCTCGTGGAGGGCCTCGGGGTCAAGCCGCGGCTGGCTTTCGGTCCCGTCCGCACGGCCATCTCCGGCCGCCGGATCTCCCCGCCGCTGTTCGAATCCATGGTGATCCTGGGCAAGGACTCGTCCCTGGCCCGGCTGCGCGCTTTCCGCGGCTGATGATGAGCTCGCCCGAGGCAATCACCCGCGCCCGGACCGCAGCCCTGGCCGCCGGCCTGGACGACATCCGCGGTGTACTTTTCGACATCGACGACACCCTCGTGGACCTCGAATTCGCCATGACGGCAGCCCTCCGCGACGCCAGCGAACACCTCCTGCCCGCCCTGGACCCGGCCGGGTGGGAGAAGTTCGGGCGGATCTTCACCCGCGAGACCACGCATTTCTACGACCGGTACCTGGCGGGGGAGCTGACCTTCAACGAGCAGCGGCTCCTCCGCGGCCGGGCGGCCCTGGGGCACTTCGGCGTCGAGCTGGAGGAGGGGGAGCAGGCCCACCACTGGGTCAGCTCCTACGCCAGCCGGCAGCACGGCTACATCCGTGCCTTCGACGATGTCATCCCGATCCTGGACGCGCTGGATGCCGCCGGCATCCCCTACGGCGCCGTGAGCAACAACGTCCACGACTATCAGCGGGTCAAGCTGGACGCTGCCGGCCTGGAACGCATCAGCATTCTGGTGGGCACGGACACCGTGGGTGCGGCAAAGCCGGATCCGGCCATTTACCTGGAGGGCGTCCGCCGTCTGGGCACCGGTGCCGGCGAGACGCTCTATGTGGGGGACAACCGGCTTCTGGACGCTGACGGCTCGACGGCGGCCGGCCTCCTGGGTGTCTGGCTGAACCGCGGCAGGGAACCGGCCCCGGGCTTTGCAGGCCGCGAGGTCGGTTCCCTGCTGGAGCTGCTGGCTACGCACCTTGATTAGTTAGTGGCGAACCTGCCTCGCATGGATGTCGTAGTCCACAATTGGCGGTCTGCGAACCCGCCCGAGGCCAGAAGCCACTCAGCTGTTGGTACTGATTAAACTGAGCGAATGATTGGCGCTCGATGGAGAGCCTGAGACACCTGCGATGTGGCAGCACGAACTCGATAATGGTTCTTGGGAGGCGTCCTATCGTGCAATCTCAATCAGTTTTCAGTAACTCCGGTTCTGAAAGGTGGATGCGCCCGTCGCTACATCGCCACGCAAATACGGTCCTCGTTGGTGCGGTATCCTTGGGACAGAACATTGACCCTTGACAACCAAAGTCACCACCATTTTGCATTTGATTCGATGCTGGGAATAGTCTATGAAAAACATGAGAACGGCCCCGGAGTTCCAGTCGCTAGCTGATTCAATAGTGCAATTAGCGCAAAACCGAATAGTCTATTTTATTCCCTCGCCTGGAAATTGGGGCGATGCTCTAATTAATGCCGGAACATTTCAGTTTCTCGATTCTATTGATTGCAATCATACGGTATTGCAAAGGTCTGAACTCTTGAAAATATTGCCGGAATCTCATGAACAAGGAATTTTAGACGCTCTGATCCTTGTCGGCGGCGGCGGTGGTTGGTGCGAGATTTGGTCTTCTACGAGATCCTTTGTTCGTGAAATCTCACTGAAGGTTTCCCAAGTTATTGTCTTGCCCACTACATATGACTTGGAGCCGATAGTTGGTACTGGAGACAACGTTACGTACTTTGCGCGCGACTTAGAAATCAGTAACAGGCGGCTTCCGGAAGCTAAATTTTGTCACGACATGGCGTTCTTCTTGGACCTTAGTGTGCCTCAAGAATCTACAATGCTGCCGCGCGTGGTAGCGCTCAGAGTCGACCGCGAGCGGTCGACTCAAGCGAGGAACTTTGAATTCTCAGTCGACATGAGTTTACTCGGAGACGCATTCAGTTCAGTTCTACCGCTCTTTGAGATCATAAACCGTTTTGAGCGTGTAGTCTCCGACCGTCTACACATTGCAATCGCAGGTTGCCTTCTGGGTAAGGATGTAACTCTTCTGCCTGGTATTTACCCAAAGTCCCAAAGCGTCTACGAGTCTTCAATTCGCGAAAACTATCCAGAATCCCGCTTCGTGGAATGGGACGACTTCCAGTTTTGGCCGCTGAACGAACGTCAATAGTTCAAGGGTGCCGGCTCCGCAGTGTCAGAGTGAGAATCTCCCAGGCTCACTCTCCGCAGGGGCCAAGGGCAGCTTGGACGTCAACTCCAGAGAGACGACTGGGCGTCCATCAGGTTTCGAATCGAACCTAGGAGATGGGCTCCGACCACGGCTTCAAAGTTGGTGCGATAGTGGTTCTGATCTTGCAGGGCAGCGTCAACGCCATACTCGACAATCGCGGGTTGTGTGTCGTGCATGAAGATGTCGTGCTCGGCCTCTACCTGTCGCAGTGCCTCAGTTAGCCGAACTCGATCTGGAGCGGGCGTTCCATCCCGCATCTCCGAGTACAGGTGATTCACCGTCATGACCGGACAAGCCATCCGGTCGCGAATCGACAATAAGTCCGAAGCTAGTTCGCCTTGGGTAGTGTAGACGACCTGCATGGACTTCAGAAGGTGGTCTTTAGGCAGCTCGCTCGTGAGGCCTTGGACGATGGGACGGTAATCAAGGCCGGACTCTACCGCTATGCCATACACCTTGTGGGCGTTGAGTTCAATGCCGCCTATTCGATGTTGCTTCAAAGAACTAACTTCCACCACGACTGCATCGGCTCGCAGAGCTGCTACGGATCGCATGTCGCTGGGAAACACGACGTCCGCCTCCAGGGCCGCGCGCCTGAGTGCTTCCGGTATGTGGGTCGTCCCATCTAGGACATCAACAAACTGACGGGCCGCCGCTGCCGTGTGGGTGAACCACTGATGCTCGCTGTAGTTGACTAGATTGATGGCTCCGTGCTCGTGCAATCTACGCAAAGGGCGAAAGATTCGACAACTGCCGATTGCGAGGATGGACGGCACGCTGTCAGACATGAGCCCTACTCTAGTCGAAATTATCCCTTCTGGATTACCCGGGGGACTGCCCCGGCTTTTGTTGACTCGGGGTCTTAGGCCGCTGTGAGCGCGGTCCGGTTGATTGTTTCATATTCGATTGGCGTGAGTTTTCCTAGCCGTCTTTGCCGTCTCCGGCGGTGGTAGGTTCTCTCGATCCAGGTCGTGATGGCCAGCCGCAGTTGTTGCCTCGTGGTCCACCGCTGACGGTCCAGGACGTTCTTCTGCAGCAGCGAGAAGAAGGATTCCATGGCGGCGTTGTCCGCGCACGCGCCGACCCTTCCCATCGATCCTGTGAGTCCGTGGTGGCGGAGTGATTCAACGAAGCGGCGGGACCGGAACTGGGACCCGCGGTCCGAGTGCACCACGGTCTTTTCCGGGCGGCGTGCCCGCACGGCGTTCTCCAGCGCGGCGACGGCCAGCGAGGATTTCATCCGCGAGTCCATCGAGTACCCGACGATCCTGCCGGAATAGACGTCCTTCACCGCGCAGAGGTAGAGCTTCCCCTCAGCGGTGGGGTGCTCGGTGATGTCGGTCAGCCACAGTTCGTTCGGCGCCGCCGCGGTGAAGTCCCGCTCCACCAGGTCACCATGAACCGGTGGTCCCGGCTTCCGGTTCAGGCCACGCTTCTTGGAGAACACGGACCAGATGCCGTTGTCCCGGCACAGACGCTGCACTCTGTTCTCGCCCGCCGTGATGCCCTTCTCGGGGAGTTCGTCGGCGATGAAACGGTACCCGAACGCAGGATCGTCGTCGTGGATATCCAGTGCAGCGTTGACCAGATGCGCGTCAACCCAGTCCCGTTCCGTCACTGGACTGGCCTTCCACCGGTAGTAGCCTTGCTTGCTGAATCCCAACACCCTGCAGGTCACCGCCACGGGAACACCGTCGGCGGCAAGATCCGTGACCAGCGGGTACATCTGTAATGGTCACGTGCCGGCCAGAGGCCGGCTGGCAGGCTGGTCCCGGAGAACGGCGTGTGACTCAGGGTATATCCGACCCGCGCTTGCGGTGTCTTGAAAATGACTCGTCCGC
>NZ_AUPJ01000231.1 GCF_000427315.1 Arthrobacter sp. TB 26 | reverse complement strand
CCGGTCTGCCCGCCGCGGATGACCTGATCAGAAGACTGTCCACCTCTGGTGTGACCCGTTACAGATGCGTCTCCGAAGCGACCCAGGCAGGCTCCTGCCACCTGTCCGGTTCATGAGAACCCAGGCAGGCTCCTGCCACCTGTCCGGTTCATGAGAAGAGGAGAGCACACTATGGCGATCATTGCAGAAGAATTCGAGTTCGTCGTCGGAGTCGACACCCACGCCCGCACCCACACATTCACAGCCGTTCACTCCGCAACCGGTGCAGTGGTCGACACCGCGGCGTTCCCGGCCACCTCCCCGGGGATGGACCGTGCGATTACCTGGATCCGGCGGCGCACAGGCGGGGAGAGGGTCTTCGCGGCCGTCGAGGGCACGTCCTCCTACGGTGCCCGGCTCACCCAGGCCTTGCTTGCCGCTGACATCGAGGTCGGCGAGGTCAGGCCACCCACCCGCTCATCACGGGCACTCACCGGCAAATCGGACCCGATCGATGCCGAAGCTGCAGCACGTTCCGTCATGGGCCGGCCGAGCGGTCAGGTGATGGAGCCGCGCGATGCAGGGTCCAGGGCCGTGATCAGGATTCTGCTTGCCTCCCGGTCCCTGCTGGATCACCAACGCACTGCGAACCGCAATGCCCTCACGGCGCTGCTCCGCGGTACAGATCTCGGAATCGACGCTCGGGCATCCCTGCGGGACGCACAGATCACCGCCATCGCAGCCTGGCGGACCTCAAACAGCACCGACCCCGTGATCCGAATCGCCCGCGCCGAGGCCAAACGACTGGCCCTGGCCGTCCGAGACCTCACCCGCCGGCTCGGCGAAAACCACAAGGAATTGGCGCAACTCACCGAAGAATTGGCGCCGGGGCTTCAATTCGTCCCCGGGGTCGGGCCCGTGACAGCGGCGATCATCATCTGCGCCTACTCCCACCACGGCCGCATCCGCTCAGAGGCTGCCTTCGCCGCACTCGGCGGCGTCGCCCCGCGCCCTGCCTCCTCCGGCAACACGACCCGGCACCGGCTCAACCGATCCGGAGACCGCCAGCTCAACCGCGCCTTCGACGTCATCGTCCGCACCCGCATGAGCTTCGACCCCGACACCAAGGACTACGTGACACGCAGCCGCGCCACCGGAAAATCAAACCGCGAGATCCGCCGGAACCTCAAACGCTACGCCTGCCGCTCCATCTTCCGCCAGCTGCAGACCATCATGGCTTGACAGAACCCATAGAAGAGTCATTTTGGGTTGATGTCCCTCGCCAGATAAGCAGCCGCCCGGCGCAGAATCTCATTCTCCTGCTCCAACAAGCGGTTACGCTTCTTCAGCTCCCGCATCTCGGCCGACTCGGCCGCTGCCGGGCCGGCGCCGGTTTCCTTGCGCTCGGCGATGGCGATCCAGCGCTTCAGCGTCGTGACCGAAAGCCAGAAATCCTTCGCAATCTGCGCCAGCGGCGCCTCGCCCTTGCGGGCCACATCAGTAACATCCTGGCGGAACTCCGCCCCATAAGCCGTGGGCATGGTCAACTTCCTTCCACGAGCACCAGCTCGCTAGATCAAGGAGTCAACAAAACCGGGGGCAGTCCCCGGTATACCAAGGGAAGCTTCCGCCGTCATGGCTCCGACCCATGAGGTAGCCTTTTACCTCCGGAACCGTCGACTAGCGGCGAGCGGGACAGCTAACGAGGGAGCGGCAACCGCCAATGGGCGAGGTTTTCGAGTACGGCGGAGTCAGTGTGCGATATAAGCTACGGCATGCTAAGCAGGATCGTAAGCACTTAGTTGTGGTGTTCGCCGGGGTTCAGGCAGGAAAGCATGACTTCTTTGGATTCGACGGCAGTGCTCTCGATAATGTAAAGGGTGCAATCCTTTGGATCAAGGATTCCTTCGAAGATAACAATGCTTACTATCTTTGTGCTGGTCTTGACTTTAAGATCGAAAAGGCAGTAGCAGCATTGATAGACGCCACCTTGCAGATGCTTGAACTGGATGCAGCGGACTGCACGCTCCTCGGCGGTTCCAAAGGGGGGTCGGCCGCCCTACATTTGGGCCTTAAATACGATTATAGAAATATTGTTGCTTCGGTTCCCCAGACAAAAATTGGGACCTACACACGGCAGAAGCTGAAAGAAACTTTTGCGTTCATGGCCGGTACAGATGCCGACAAGGCAGAATCTGCGCTCGATGACTATATTCCTGCCCTCATTGCGGCACCTCGGTCGCACGCGAAGAATATTTACATCATTACTTCTGAAGCTGACCCGGAATTTGAAATGCAAATCAAGCCGTGGCTGAATGCTTTGGCGAAGTTTAGAAATTTCAATATCTTGATTTCAGATTCAACTCTTGTTACCTGTCATCCTGAAGTCACGCCTTACAATATCCCGTTCATTCTGAGTACCCTTTATGCGTTGTGCGAGGGTCTCGCGCCGCGTTTTGGTGTGGTCCGAAACGGAAACGGAAAACGAGATCGGGAGAGGTCTTCCACGCACGCCCAGGTGGGCAAACAAGCAGCCGTTGCCATTGCCGGATTCCACTGGATTCAACTGCGGGCCAGTGTCTTGAAATTCAGGGCATACGGCGCAGTTCTCAGTGAAGGTGCGCCCGAGCCGCCAACTGAACAACCCATGTTGTTAGCTTTGCGAGGCGTCGAGAGGCACGAATTTGGTCTCGAGTCGCTTAAAGACAAATCACTAAACTCAAAACTATACAACGACTATTATTGTGATTACTCTTGGGCAGGATTAGGGACGCCTGACGATCTGGGACTTTCTTTGGAGGAACTCCCGAGCGGAGAGTTCGACCTAATTGCTTCCTTTGCCGCTCGTTCAGGCCATCGCGACGCCTCCCTCATGGCCAAAACAACACGCGTGACTGGCTTCTCTTCCGGATATTTGTATCAGTTAGATGCAGGTCCCGAAGGGACACGGCTGAGGAAGACGTCGCTAGACGGATGCGTGCCTGCAGACGGCGTCTTTGAATACTCAACCCTGGAGATTCTAGATTCGAAACTCTTCATTTCAGGTTCATTCGCTGTTCCACGGGAGGAAATGCGGCGCTGGAATGAAGGAGACTTTGCTCTGACCCTATCCAACGGTTCGACGACGACTAGCTACAAGTTGGCCGCAAGCAGAGTCCGGCGCCACACGAAGCGGCCCACGATCCTCGACGCCGATGAACATGCTTGGTCGAATTTCGCAACACCTTCAAATAGCGGTCTTGCGTTGGGTCCCCTACTTGACGGGCGATACGACGGCTATGTGTCGTTCGTGAGAAATGGACGGGTCCACACCAGCAGCGAGCGCTTCATGCTTGTCGTGGATGCAGGTAAACAGCACGTTGAGTGGTCCACCAACATGTCAACCATTTAGAACGTCGGCATGACACAAAAGAGTCGGCTCCAAGAGGAGCGGCGCACGAGTTTCGCTGCCATGAATCCGCGCGGCGTCGAAGTCCCAGGGGTTCTTGGCCGAGCAGCCTCCGCTGTCCGCACTGGTAGAGTGCCCATGGCGCTAGGTACGGCTGCATGCGGGTACGACTCCGCTCTTTCAGAGGCAGCATCACCAGAGAAGGACCGTAAAATACGCATGGGCAAGGGAATGAAGCATGGCTATATACACAATTTGGCTTGACGAGCCGACCGACATCGTTCACGCAGCCGTGAAGAATCTTGGTGGGGCGGTTCGAGACAAGGACGGCCTCTTCACGGTCCGCCTCGTGGATAAAGACAACGAACCGCTGAAGAAAGAGGAATGCAAACTCCCCGTTTCGGAACGGCTGGGTGAATCATACGTTTATGTTTCGGCAACTCCGGAAGGGGGACTCATTAAAATGGGACCAATCGCAGCCTCCCGACGATTCCAAGGGATTGAAATCCGATATGAAGCTGCGTTTACTGATCGCCCTTTAGACTCCTCCCAGTTCGGACCGCTGTTCTACACGATCTCCGCTGGATCCCAGTCGAGCGAAACGAAATACACAGTAACCAAGATAAGTCAGACAGACGCAGCGCAGGAGCCAGATCAGCAATGAACAGTGGACACGAGACCAGTCCGATTGATGTCTCCGTGGTAATCGGCTTCAAGGACTGGGGTATAGAACGTCTTCTACTGTCAGTCTCTTCCTTGGTTGACTCATTCGGTGAACTTCGCGGAGAAGTAGTGGTGTCCGACTATGGCTCCAAGGATTGTCCTGGGGTAAAAGAAAAGGTCGAAGAGCTAGGTGCAAGGTATGTGTACACCCATACCGACGGGATCTGGTCGCGGTCTAGGGCGCTGAACGCTGGGTTTGCCGTTTCGTCGGGAAGTGTCCTTGTTTCCACGGACGCAGACATGCTGTTCAGCCCGCGCTCAATGGAAATCGTTGGCCGTCGGGTTCTAGATGATCCGAATGAGGCGCTGGTTCTTCAGTGCCGGGATCTTCCATCTGCGTACGGTCACGAAGGCGTAGTCGCGTCCGGCTTGGATTGGCCGGCATTTGAATCGTCCTGCACGTTCAGGCCCCGTTGGGGCATGGGCGGCATGATGGCGGTTAGCAGAGATGCGTTCCTGGATATCCGCGGGTTCGACGAGCGTATGGAGATCTATGGCGGCGAAGACATGGACTTTGCTCAGCGAATTCGCTGGTCGGGTCGACGCCTCAGCTGGATTGAACATCCTGATGTCCGTATGTACCACATGTGGCACCCGTCTACGCGGGCGGAGACGGATAAGTCGCCGGAAGGCGCGGCCGCCATCGCCTTCAATCGTGACATCGTTCTAAACGATCAGTCGTACATCCGCAACGTGACGCAATGGACGCATCGTCCCTCTGACGCGAAGCTACTGGCATCCGTGGTGATCACTACTAAGAACCGTGCTGAGTATATCCGCGACAGCGTCAATTCGGTTCTGGCCCAAACTGTTCGTGACATTGAGATCATCGTTGTGGACGATGGCTCTGAAGACGAGACATCAGATGTGATGCAGGAATTTAATGATCCAAGGGTGCGTTTCTACAAGAGGCAACCTGGTGGCATCGCCGCTTCTCGTAACTTTGCAGCGTCCATAAGCCAAGGTAAATTCACGGTTATCCACGATGACGATGATTTGATGTTTCCCGATAGAATTGAAAATCACTTCAGGGCGCTGCGGGGAGGCGATTCTGGAACATACGGTGGTTGGATCGATTTTATGAATTCCGACGGCGGACTAGTGGCTTCTAACCCCGGCAAAGCATTCTCTTATGCGAATATTCTTTACAACGGTCGGATATTTGCACATGCCACCCTTATGTTGGAAACGCGACTTATCCGTCTCTTAGGCTACGATGAGAAACTTCGGAGTGGTTCCGATTTTAATTTGGCAATTCGACTAGGACGCCATGGCGTTTCCCTGAACCACACAGATAGGTTTCATCTCGTCCGAAGAATTCATGACAAGCAAGTGACTTCAGTAGATAGTAGCCGTCAAAAATCCTCCGCAAAGATGACTCTGGCTTCGGTGCTTTCTACGATTCCGGCTGGCCGACAAAATGCGCTTCGAAAAGAACTGCGCAACCTTCCGGACCATGCCAAGTTGGCTCTGCAGGACGCGGCCGCCGTTGTGAAGCCATACCTGCCGGATCACCTCGTGGTTCGTGACGTAGCATTTGACGCAGACCAGGAACATCTACTGCCAATTGGGATGTGCGGTTCGGACCGGCTCAAAGTGACTAGAGTCGTAGACCACATGTCTCCTGAGGCCAACCGGAGTTCAGCCATTTTGAAGTCTGCTTCCTGGAGCGACATGGCAGAACTGAGGATCGCGGGCATAGACTTTGAGGTCATCTCCAGTAGGTACACTGCCGAAACGGCAGTAGACGCGCCAAGCGCGTCGAAGCCCTTTGATGATTTGGTTAGAAGTGCTGTGGCTGCCTCGGACGCGGCACTGCATATGGTTATCACCTCCACCGGAACCGACTTGGTTCCTGTAGATGCCCCGCTGCTTGTCCACAAGACCATCGAAGAGCGCGGCGCGTGTATTTCTGTGCAGGTTCGCGCCCTTTCAGAAGATTTTGAAGCCGGCTTGCTATTGCTGGCTATGGAAAAGGACAAGACTCTAGCCGTCGAATTCCATCAAATCGATGTTGTCCCGGGATCAGCTGAACATTGGAAAGTTCTGGAAGGAATCACGAAGTGAAGTTCACTTGGGAACGCGAGTCGCCGACTGGATCATGTGCCCTCACCGCAACCCCGGGGGACTACGATGGCTCTCCGGTGCCAGCGGTGCTGTCAACAGACATAGTTCCACGTACCGTTTCACCCGATAGACTTGCAGCGGCCTTCGTGCTGGCATTCCACCGTTTCGTCAGTGGTGAAGTTAGTTTTCCATATGAAGTTCACCCGGAGATGGCTAGTGCCATCAGCGAATTCATGAAACCAACCACTATTTTTATTTCCGGCATAGATTTCAAGGCTTGCATTATTCCGACCGGGACGAACACTTTTGGAATCAATCCTGGGGGAAAGTACAAAATTAATCGTTCGTGGGATGGCTTCGATGCCGAGCGCGTGATAGAACTCAATTTGCCGTCTGTAAGCGACAGTTTTTCGCATAATTTCTATGATGACATCTTGACGGTTCCAACCAATGCTTCGTCCATAAATGCCGACGCTGATGAATTTACAAGTGCTTTTCCTTACATTTCAGCAGCAGTTCTACTATGCGAGGACTTCGATATTGGCACTATTCGCTTACCGTTCAATGACCCTCGAACTGTGACGTCGCGTCGGGCTGCAGCCTTATTACAAGCCGCTGGACTTATTCTTAGATATACCGAATAAGTTTCGATAGGGCCATGTGCTCTAAATACTTTATTGGAGGAATGTTATGTCTTGGGACCTGGTAGTTATAGGGCAGGGGTATGTGGGGCTTCCAGTCTCACAACATGCTGTCCTCAATGGGCTATCCGTTGCTGGATTGGAACTCAACACTCAGACAGTGGCGCAATTGAACGCCGGACATTCCCACATTGGCGATGTCTCCAACTCGGACGTTCAGAATATGCTTTCAAGGGGATATGTCGCGACTGGAGACTTGGAAGTACTGGCTGAGGCCGAGACCATCGTCATTTGTGTGCCGACCCCGCTCGGGGACTCCGGGGCGCCGGATTTGAGCGCAGTCGAATCGGCCGTACGTTCGATTGCCACCCGACTTCGACCGGGCGCACTGGTTGTACTTGAGTCGACCACGTATCCGGGCACAACGGATGATCTAGTTCTGCCCTTGCTCGAAGCATCGGGAAAGCGTGTGGGCGAGGATTTCTACCTGGCGTTTTCGCCGGAGCGGATCGACCCCGGCAACGAGACTTATGGCCTCAAGAACACGCCGAAAGTAGTTGGTGGGGTCACTAAGGAATCAACGAGGCGAGCCGCGGATTTCTACGGTCGCTTTGTGGATTCTGTAGTGGAAGTGAAAGGGGCGAAGGAGGCTGAGACGGCCAAGCTTCTGGAGAACACCTACCGCCACATAAATATTGCCTTGGTAAACGAAATGTCGAAATTTTGTCACGAGCTTGATATCGACCTCTGGGAAGTAATCGACGCTGCCAAGACCAAACCGTTCGGTTTCCAGGCATTTTACCCAGGGCCGGGCGTCGGCGGGCACTGCATCCCGATTGATCCAAATTACCTAAGTTTTGAGGTCCGCAAGAAGCTCGGATACCCGTTCCGTTTTGTGGAACTGGCCGAGGAGATTAATAATTCAATGCCCGGCTATATAGTCCGTAGAATTCAAGATCTTCTCAACGTTGACGCCATTGCCCTCCGGGGCTCGAAGGTTCTTCTTTTGGGTGTTACATATAAAGCAAATATTGCCGATCAGCGGGAATCGCCGGCGACTGACATAGCTGAGATATTGGATAGAGCGGGAGCCGTAGTTAGTTACAATGACCCTTATGTCCCCGAATGGGGATTCTCAGATAAACGACTTGTCTCGGAGATAGACATTTCCGAGGCAGCAAGCTCAGCGGATGTCGTTGTGCTGCTGCAGCAGCATCAAATCTATGACGTCGGTGCCTTGTCCATCATCAGCAAGCGACTATTCGATACACGAGGGGCTTCTCGGGATTCCTCTGCTCATCGCCTCTAGTTATACTTTCTCGGGAGCGCTGAGCCGTGGATGATGTTCGGGTGGCGGCCGGGTGCTGAATGTGGGAATCGCCATCGGATATGTAGGGGGACTTGGACTGCACGCCGGAAGCTGGATTCGATGATGAGATTCCGGATTTCAGAGCAGCAGCAGTAGTTGATGATAACCCTTCGGGTAGTGTTCGGCGCTACAGGGTTACAGCAACTGCAAACCGGGACTTCGGCGGACTCCTCACGATCAAATTTCCGGGGTTGAAGGCTCTTCGAGGTTCGTGGGGAAATGGATGCCGGGATGAGTGTCATGCCGCCGTCCGGACGGCACTTCTCATGAGAATAACCGATTTGTAATTGCCTGCGTTCCGGTAGCAGCGGGCGGTGCGTTTGATGTGCTTGATGCCGGTGTTGTTTGCCTCGACCTTGCCGGTGGTGGCGCCGGTGACGATGAGAACTTCGATCTCGTTCCACCACCGGCAGACCGTGCGGTAGAGCTTATTCGTCTCGGGCCGTCCGGCTGCTTCAACCAGGCTTTTGGGTTCCTCTTTCGCCACGGCCGCGTCAGCCAGGGAGTCGGTGCACAGCAGCGCCCTGAGCTGTTCCTTGACCTTCCACACGGCTTGGAGTTTGCCGGTCGGGTCGTCGGCGGCGAAGACCTCAGCGAGCCCGTGGGCTGCCTTCTCGGAGAGCGTGTCGCCGGCCCGCAGGAGCAGCATCCGGTGGGCCAATGCCTTGTCGCCCCCTCCGGCCGCGGCGTCCTTTGACCTGCTGGGACAGGTTCTGTCTGGCCTCGGTCATGGCCTGGTTGCCGAGGGAGACCAGATGGAAATGATCGACCAAGACATGACTACCGACGGCCTGGTAAATTGGTGAACGCTGCATCGCGTTCTATTCGCAAGCGATGCCGTCCTGATCGCGGTCCAGCGCGTACCGGTAGCCTGGCTGATCGTAATACAGAGGCGCCGCCCCGGCAGCCCGGACTGCATCGCAATTTGCGTAGTAGGCAACGGCGGAAGGGGGGTCGTACGGTGCGGGTGCCGGAGACACATACCTATCGGCGATCCTAACAGTTGCCGCCGAAGTCGCTGCGGCGGTAGTGAACCCGGTCCTGGACGCAATGACTTTCACAGTGATGGAGGCACCAGCGTCGGCAGCCGTGAGCATATGGGTCGCATCCGTGGCCCCAAGGATGGCTACCTTAGACCGGTACCACTGGTACCTCAGGGTGACCGGTGACGGCGACCAAGGGGAGGTGCCCGCGGTCAGCATATACCCGACCTCGAACACGCCCGTGATCCCCGGAGCGGCCCCGGCCAGAGAACCTTTGGTCACGGCCGCTGTCGCGGCGGAGGTTTTGCCGACCGTGGTGTAGCCGGTTTTCGATGCGATGACTCGGACCGTAAGGGTGGCCCCTGCGTCGGCACTGGTGGGCTTGTAGGTGATTGCGTTGGCGCCGCTAATGGCTACGCCGGCACGGTACCACTGGTAGCGGAGGGTGACTGGTGCCGGTGACCACGCGCCGGGGGTGGCGGTCAAGGTGTAACCAATCTTGGCCGTTCCGGTGATCCGCGGAGCGGCCCCGGCCAGCGATTCATTGGTCACGGCCGCTGTCGCAGCGGAGGTTTTGCCGACCGTGGTGTAGCCGGTTTTCGATGCGATGACTCGGACCGTAAGGGTGGCCCCTGCGTCGGCACTGGTGGGCTTGTAGGTGATTGCGTTGGCGCCGCTAATGGCTACGCCGGCACGGTACCACTGGTAGCGGAGGGTGACTGGTGCCGGTGACCACGCGCCGGGGGTGGCGGTCAAGGTGTAACCAATCTTGGCCGTTCCGGTGATCCGCGGAGCGGCCCCGGCCAGCGA
>NZ_AUPJ01000230.1 GCF_000427315.1 Arthrobacter sp. TB 26 | reverse complement strand
CCCGCCGCGGGCCTGGACTTCGCGGACCACGGCGTTGGCCAGCCCGTACGCGGCCCGCTGCATGAGAACAGCGCCCACACCAGTTACCAAACTTGAGTCAAGAAGCCGCTGTTCAACGGTTCGTATCTGGGTTCCGGTGTAGGCGCTGATCATGGTTTCAGTCCATTCGCGGTGCTGTCGCTGCGGGAAGTCCGGCTCGGGTCAGGCTCGCAGCACTCAGCCTTCGGCGATGACCGTCGCCGTGGCAATGCCGCCGTCGTGGCTCATCGACAGGTGCCAGCGTTTGACACCCTTCGACTCCGCGACGGCCAGCACCGTGCCCTTGACCTGGACGGTGGGCCCGTTCTGGTCAAGCCCGATCCAGCAGTCCTGCCAGTTCATGCCGGCCGGAGCGCCGAGGACCTTGGCCACGGCCTCCTTGGCGGCGAACCGGGCAGCCAGGGAGCGGGTGTTCAGTTCGCGCTCTGCGGGGACGAACAGCCGGTCGCGCAGCCCGGGGGTGCGCTCCAGCTGCCGGCCGAACCGTTCAATGTCTACGACGTCTACGCCAATGCCAACAATCATGGGGTTATTCTACGGTCACGCTCTTGGCCAGGTTGCGAGGCTGGTCGACGTCGTAACCCTTGGCGGAGGCCAGGGCCAGGGCAAAGATCTGCAGCGGGACCGTGCTGAGCAGCGGAGCCAGCAGAGTGGGGGTCTCCGGGATGTAGAAGACGTGCTCGGCGTAGGCCTTGACGGCCTCGTCGCCTTCCTCCGCGATCACGATGGTCTTGGCGCCGCGCGCCCGGACTTCCTGGATGTTGGAGACGACCTTGGCGTGCAGCGAGTCGCGGCCGCGGGGCGAGGGAACAACCACGAAGACTGGCTGGCCTTCCTCGATCAGCGCAATCGGGCCGTGCTTGAGTTCACCGGCGGCAAAGCCCTCGGCGTGGATGTAGGCGAGCTCCTTGAGCTTGAGCGCGCCCTCCATCGCAACCGGGAAGCCGACGTGGCGGCCCAGGAACAGGACGGACTTGGCGTCGGCCATGGACTGGCCGAGCTCCTTGATCTGCGCCTCGTTGTCGAGGATCTGCTGGATCTTGGCCGGAATCTTGTTGAGGTCCGCGAGGATGTCCTTGATCTCGCCCTGGAACTTGTTGCCGCGCAGCTGGGCCAGGTAAAGGCCCAGGAGGTAGGCGGCGGTGATCTGCGCCAGGAAGGCCTTGGTGGAGGCGACGGCGATTTCCGGGCCGGCGTGAGTGTAGAGCACGGCGTCGGATTCGCGCGGGATCGTGGAGCCGTTGGTGTTGCAGATCGAGACCGTCTTGGCACCCTGTTCCTTGGCGTAGCGGACGGCCATCAGGGTGTCCATGGTCTCGCCGGACTGGGAGATCGAGACGATCAGGGTGTTCTCGTCCACAATCGGGTCGCGGTAGCGGAATTCGTGGGAGAGCTCCACTTCCGTGGGGATCCGGCACCAGTGCTCGATCGCGTACTTGGCGACCTGTCCGGCGTAGGCGGAGGTTCCGCAGGCCAGGACGATGATCTTGTCGACGTTCTTGAGCAGTTCCGGATCCACCCGGAGCTCGTCCAGGGTCAGCTTGCCGTTGATGTCCGAGCGGCCCAGCAGGGTCTGCAGGACGGCGTCCGGCTGGTCGTGGATTTCCTTTTCCATAAAGGACGGGAAGCCGCCCTTTTCCGCCGAGGCCGGATCCCAGTTGACGTGGTATTCCTTGCCTTCGGCCGGGGCGCCGTAGAAGTCGGTGATTTCCACGGTGTCGGCGGTGATGGTGACAATCTGGTCCTGGCCGAGTTCGACGGCGCGGCGCGTGTAGTCGATGAAGCCGGAAACGTCGGAGCCCAGGAAGTTCTCGCCGTCACCGAGGCCGACGACGAGCGGGGAGTTGCGGCGGNCACGACGACGTCGGGCTGGTCCGCGTGTACGGCGAGGAGGGTGAAGGCGCCTTCGAGGCGCTGGCAGGCGAGCTGCATGGCCTTGGTGAGGCCGCCCTTCGAGGGGTCGCCCTGGAGCTGGTTCCGGTAGATGTCGCCCAGGAGCGCGGCGGCAACTTCGGTGTCAGTCTCGGAGAGGAACGTCACTCCCTTGCGCACGAGCTCCAGCTTGAGCTCGGCGAAATTTTCGATGATGCCGTTGTGAATGACAGCCAGCTTGCCCTCATCGGCGAGATGCGGGTGCGCGTTCCGGTCTGTCGGTCCGCCGTGGGTCGCCCAGCGCGTGTGACCGATGCCGGTCAGCGATTCCGGCAGCGGGTTGGCCTCGAGTTCGGCAATCAGGTTGCTCAGTTTGCCCGACTTCTTGCGGGACGAAATGGTGCCGTCCGCAACGACGGCGATGCCTGCAGAGTCGTAGCCCCGGTATTCCAGGCGCCGCAGTCCCTCAAGGACAACGTCCAGGGCATTGTGTCCAGTATTTACCCGGCCAGCGGAGTGGCCCACATATCCAACGATTCCACACATGGACTCAAGCCTAGCGGGTTTCTCGGACAGCGGACGTAGGATGAACGGCCACAGCACGCCGTTCGCCGCCCGGACGGGGCCCGCCTGCCGCCCGGACAGGGCCGCCCCATTTCGCTCTCAGCCCGGCGGAGGGCAGAATCTCTAGGGTGACTTTGCAACGCAATGAAGCGAACGGCGACGGCGTCTCCCCGTTCGTGGAGCTGGACCGGCAGACCTGGTCCCGGCTCGCCGCCCAGATGGAGCAGCCCCTCAACGAGGAGGACGTGCTCCGTCTCCGCGGCCTCGGCGATCCCCTGGATATGAAGGAAGTCCGCGAGGTCTACCTCCCCTTGTCACGGCTGCTGCACCTGTATGTCGAGGCAGCAGGCCAGCTCCACGCGGCCACCACCACCTTCCTGGGCGAGCAGACCCAGCGCACCCCGTTTGTGATCGGCGTCGCCGGTTCGGTGGCTGTGGGCAAGTCGACCATCGCCCGTGTCCTCCGCGAGATGCTCCGCCGCTGGCCCGGCACCCCCAATGTTGAGCTCATCACCACGGACGGCTTCCTCTACCCGCTGGCGGAACTCAAGCGGCGCCAGCTCCTGGAGCGCAAGGGATTCCCCGAGTCCTATGACCGCCGGGCCCTGCTCCGATTTGTGAGCGAAATCAAAGGCGGCGCGGAGGAAGTCCGGGCGCCCTGGTACTCCCATGTGACCTATGACATCGTTCCGGGCAAGGAAGTGGTGGTGCGCCGCCCCGACGTGCTGATCGTCGAGGGGCTGAACGTCCTGGCGCCGGCCCGGCCGCGGCATGACGGCCGGCAGGGCCTGGCCCTGAGTGACTTCTTCGATTTTTCCATCTATGTTGATGCCAAAACGTCCTACATTGAGGAATGGTACGTGGACCGCTTCCGCAAACTTCGGACCACGGCGTTCGCGCAGCCGGACTCCTACTTCCACCGCTATGCCACGCTCTCGGACACCGAGGCGGAACAGACGGCCCGCGAGATCTGGAAGCGCATCAACGAGCCGAACCTCGAGGAGAACGTGCTCCCCACCCGAGGTCGTGCGCAACTGGTCCTCACCAAGGACTCCGACCATTCCATCCGGCGTATGCTGCTGCGCAAGGTCTAGCACACGTGTGCTACGACAGTTCCGGGCAGTGGCCGGTCGGGGCAGGGACCGCCCCCGGCACGCCCGGCAGGCGGGCCTTCAACCGCCTGCTGCTGGCAGGAACCGGACTCGCAGCCTTGAGCGCCTGCACCCCGGATGGG
>NZ_AUPJ01000229.1 GCF_000427315.1 Arthrobacter sp. TB 26 | reverse complement strand
CGCCGAGCCCCGGGCTGGTGATCGCCCTGCAGGACGACGCCAGGCCGGACAACGACGCTTCCGTGCCCCTTCTGCGCGGCCGGAAGGCAGCGCCCGACGCAAGCCCTGTGGTGTATCTGTGCCGCGCGATGGTCTGCGGGCTTCCGCTCGGCTCTGCCGACGAGGTCCAGGTACGGCTGGCTACACTGGCGGAATGACTCCTCACCCCTTCGAACTTGTGGTTTTCGACGGCGACGGCGTCCTGGTCGATTCCGAGGTGATCGCCGTCCGGGTGGACCAGTTGGTGCTCGCAGACCTCGGCTGGGAACTGGAGGCGGACGAAATTGTGGAGCGCTTCGTCGGGAAGTAGAAGGCCCACTTCATCGCCACGCTCGAAGAGCAGCTGGGCCTCGAACTGGGCGAAGGCTGGGACCGAAAGTACGCGCGCGGCCTGACGGACGGCCCTGACGGACGGCCCTGACGGTTGGAAATTCCCCATCTTTGAAGTCGGCGCCCGGTGTGTCGGGCAGAAGAGCCGGTGAGTCGCGGCGACGGTGTCCCAAAGGTGGGGAGAATCCGCGCAGCCGGACGTCAACTCAGGACGGCGATCGCAATTGCGATGTAGTGCGCGGCGAAGGCAAAGACCGTCAGGGCGTGGAAGAGTTCGTGGAAACCGAAGTGTTCGTAGCTGAAGTTCGGCTTCTTCAGCGCGTAGAACACGGCGCCGGTGATGTAGAGGGCGCCGCCGACGCAGATCAGCACGGCGGAGGCGACGTTGGCGGCAAGGAAATCCGGCAGGTAGAACAGCGCGCCGCAGCCCAGGGCGATATAGATCGGCACGTACAGCCAGCGCGGGGCATGGGTCCACAGCAGCCGGAACAGCACACCCAGGATGGCGCCGGTCCAGATCACCCACAGCAGCAGTTCGGCCTTGGGCCGGTCCAGGAGCGCCCAGGCCAGCGGCGTGTAGCTGCCGGCGATCACCAGCATGATGTTCGTGTGGTCCAGCCGCTTCAGCACGATCTTGACGCGCGGGGACCAGTTGCCGCGGTGGTAGATGGCGCTGATGCCGAACAGCAGGACCCCGGTGAACGCGTAGATGGCGCAGGCGATCTTCAGGTCCGGCGTCGGCGCCAGAATCACCAGCACCAGGCCGGCGGCCAGCGCGAGGGGAGCCGTCACGGTGTGGATCCATCCGCGCCACTTGGGTTTGATCATCAGGAGCTCGGCCAGCCGGACCGCAGCGTCGTCTATCGGGCCGGTTCCGCGGTCCGCGGGATGCTCGGGCCGGGGCTCGGAGGTGTTGCTGTCCATGCCGCCATAATAAACTACGGTCCGGTAAGTTACCTGCGAGTAACAAAGCTCGGAGGGCACCGTCGTCACGTTCCTGCGCCCCGGCCGGCACTGCGGCGGGTAGCCTAGGATGTGCACAGCAGTCGTACTTCAAGGGAAGCCAGGTGAATCTCCGGATGGAAATGCCCGGGTTCCTCTATGGCTTCTACGAGCGCAAACTCCAACGCTCGCTGGACCCGGAGCGCATCCCCCGGCACATCGGCGTGATGGTGGACGGCAACCGCCGCTGGGCCCGGCAGTTCAACGCCCCCACCAGCCAGGGCCACCAGGCCGGGGCCGACAAGATCCACGAGTTCCTCGGCTGGTGCCAGGAACTGGGCGTCAAAGTGGTCACCCTCTACATGCTCTCCACGGACAACATGAACCGCTCGGGCGAAGAACTCGACCTGCTCATGGGGATCATCGCCAATACGCTGGACAGGCTGGACGGGGACGCCGAAATCTCGGTCCATGCCATGGGCGCCCCGGAACTGCTGCCTGACTACCTCGCCGCACGGCTCAACCGGCTCACGGCCCGGACCCCGACGCGCGAGAAACTCCACGTCAACGTCGCCGTCGGCTACGGCGGACGCCGCGAAATCGTCGACGCCGTCCGCGAACTGCTGCACGACGCCGTCGCCCGCGGTGCGGACATCGGGAAACTGGCTGACGAACTGAGCGTCGACGACATCTCGCGTTTCCTTTACACGCGTGGCCAGCCCGACCCGGACCTCGTGATCCGGACCTCCGGGGAGCAGCGGCTCTCCGGGTTCCTGATGTGGCAAAGCGCGTACAGCGAGTTCTATTTCTGCGAAGCCCTGTGGCCCGCCTTCCGGAAAGTGGACTTCCTCCGGGCCCTCCGCGACTACGCCGGCAGGCAGCGCCGCTACGGTTCCTGACCCGTCATCGGGTGTTCACACGATGGCAACAAGAATCGCCGAAGAATTGGCACAGAAACGCCGCACACCGGACGTACGTTAATCCCATCAGCAGGCAAACGGCCGGCTGATCGGGGAGGCCAGTACATGGAGCGGAAGTTCGCACCAGGTGTATGGGAGGCCGCGTCCGGCCTCAATGCCGAGCCGCCTCACCACTAACAATTCCGGGCATGCGCCCCGGGGCTGGAGTCGATGTGGCTATTTCTGAACAACTGCCCGACGTCGTGACCGACCAGGGACAGAAAGCTACCTCTCGCGCCAAGCGAGCCACCTCAAAGACCGGTGCAGCGGAGATTGACGCTGCGGCCGGTCTTGCTGTTTCCGGGGAAGGGACAGCAAGCATGGAACCGGCCCGGAGCTTCGTGATCGACACCTCGGTGCTGCTCTCGGACCCGCGGGCCCTGCTGCGCTTCGCGGAGCATGAAGTGATCCTGCCGATCGTCGTCATCACCGAGCTCGAAGGCAAGCGGCACGATCCCGAGCTCGGCTATTTCGCCCGCAAGGCCCTCAGGCTCCTCGACGACCTGCGTGTGGAACACGGCGGGCTCGACCGCCCCATCCCGCTCGGCCACGACGGCGGCACGCTCATAGTGGAGCTGAACCACATCTCCGCCGAAGTGCTCCCGGCCGGCTTCCGCGGCGGCGACAACGACAGCAGGATCCTCGCCGTCGCCAAGAACCTCGCCAACGAGGGCCGGGACGTCACGGTGGTGTCCAAGGACCTGCCGATGCGCGTCAAGGCCTCGGCCATGGGGCTGCAGGCCGACGAGTACCGCAACGAACTCGTCAAGGACTCGGGCTGGACCGGTGTCGCGGAAATCGACGCGAGCGAGGAGGAAGTCTCCACCCTTTACGGCCACGAGCCCGTCTTCATCCCGGAGGCGGCCGAGATGCCGACGAACACCGGCCTGGTGCTGCTCTCCCAGCGGGGCTCTGCCCTGGGCCGGGTAGGCGCCGACAAGCAGGTCCGGCTCGTGAAGGGTGACCGCGACGTGTTCGGTCTGCACGGGCGGTCGGCCGAACAGCGGTTGGCGATCGACCTGCTGATGGACCCCTCCGTGGGCATTGTGTCCCTGGGCGGCCGTGCTGGCACGGGAAAGTCCGCGCTGGCCCTGTGCGCGGGTCTCGAGGCCGTCCTGGAGCGCCAGGAACACCGCAAGGTCATCGTCTTCCGGCCGCTGTACGCGGTGGGCGGGCAGGAGCTCGGGTACCTGCCCGGCTCCGAGGCGGAGAAAATGAACCCGTGGGCGCAGGCCGTCTTCGACACGCTTGGAGCCCTGGTCAGCCAGGAGGTCGTGGAGGAAGTGATGGACCGCGGCATGCTCGAGGTGATGCCGCTGACCCACATCCGGGGCCGGTCGCTGCATGACGCGTTCGTGATCGTGGATGAGGCCCAGTCGCTCGAGAAGAACGTGCTGCTGACCGTGATGAGCCGGATCGGGCAGAACTCCAAGATCGTCCTGACCCACGACGTCGCCCAGCGCGACAACCTCCGGGTCGGACGGCACGACGGCGTGGCCGCCGTCGTCGAGACGCTCAAGGGGCATCCGCTCTTCGGCCACGTCACCCTCACCCGTTCGGAGCGCTCGCCGATCGCTGCGCTTGTTACGGAGTTGCTCGAGGGGGCGGAGATCTAGGTCGGGTTCTTCAACTCGCCTGTGCTGGGGGCCGTGGTCGGGTTCGCCGGGCCGCGGCCCTTCTGAAGGGGGCCGTGGCCGGGTTCGCAGGGTCGCGGCCCTTCGCCGTCGCTTAGACACCTCCCGTCGCTGCGCTGCGGTCGCTGAGCGACCTCCGCTTCGCTTTGGTCGGCGATGCGCTCCTTTGCGAAGAACCGTGGCCCGGCGTGCGGGTCTGTCACCTTTGTTGCCTTTGTTCCTGGATCCCCAGGTACTCTGCGGTGGGGCCGTGGCCTTGCACTTGCAGGTGCCAGTCGGGGCGGTTGAACGTGGCGGGGGTGAGGCGGACTTTTTGGGCTTCCTGGCGCTGGCCGCCCCAGGAGACGCGGGTGACGCCGTTGAATTCGTAGCCGAGGGAACGGGAGACGCCGAGGGACTGCTGGTTCCAGGCGGCCGCCTCGGATTCCGCGACCTCCGCGCCGAGCCAGTCGAAGGCATAGAGGGCGACGGCGGCGCGCATCTCCTTGCCGAGTCCGCGGCCGTGCACGCTTTGTTTGAGCCAGGAGCCCGTGCTGACCGTTTTCAGGGTGGCGAAGTCCTTGGCCTCGATGTCCTGGCAGCCGATGAACTCGTCCTCGTGCCAGATGCCCAGCAGCAGGGTCCATTCCTGCGGCGACATGTTCCCGCGGCACCGCCAGTACCACTGCGCCATATTCGGGCCGAGCTCCTCGGCGGGGGACTCAGCCCAAGGCCGGCTGAACGGGCTGTGGCCGGGCTCGTGGATGCCGCTCAGGGCCGCCTGCACCGCCGCGGGGATATCCTCGTCGCGGATGGGCCGAAGAACCAGGCGTGGTGTGGTCAGGGTGAGGCCGAAGGGTGGCCAGTAGCGGGCGAGTTCAGTCATCCGGGAAGCCTAGCCGCGCGGCCGGGGCCCAGCCAGTCACACACGCCCTCAGCCCGCCGGGAGTTCCCAGCTGATGTGCCGGCGGACATCCGTGAGGTTCATGGACTCGGCGAGGAACAGGTCATCCAGCATGTACTCGTCCACGGCCAGGATCCGGATCCAGTGCCCATACTCGTCCGGCCCATCCCCTTCCTGCCCGCCCCCCAGCCAGNNGGCTCGCGACGCAAACGCCCGTGCCGGCGTCGATCCTCACCAGCGTGCGGCCTGGCCGGCACAGCGGCGCGCCGGGGTCGCTGGGACGGTAGCCGGGGTTCGGGGTCACGGTGGCTTCCAGGGCAGGTCGGCCCTCGTGCAGCACCTCGGTGATGGTGCCCAGTTCCACAGCATTTGAACTGGGGAATTCGAGCGGAACGGGGGCGTTGCCGGCCAGTTCCACCGGGTCCAGCGCGGCCGCGAACCGGCCGTTGCCGAAGCCGGGCTCGCCGTAGGCGGCTTCGGGGCGGCGCCGGACCAGACCGCGGTCGTCGTAGACCGGGGTGACGAGGTGGGGCGGCAGCAACCAGGTCTTCCTGGTGGAGCGGACGTAGAACACGTCTCGGGAATCATTGATGCCGGTGGTGCTTTGCAGGACCAGGCCGTCGGCCGTCTCCAGCCGCAGGGCCCCCGGGCGGCGAAGCCAGGCACGGACCAGGTCCGGCAGCGGCGCCGTTTCGGGGGCACCGGAACCGGCGGCGAGGGGCCGGTCAAGGTACTCAAAGCGCAGGGACTGCCATTTCCACGGCGAGGAACGGCACAGGTTCCGGAAAGCGGCCGCCTGTTCCGCGGGGTCCCCGGGGGTGCGCGGCGCGCGCGCGTTCGCGTTGTCCCATGCGGCCATATCCACAGTTTACGCGCGGGCCCCGCCACGCCGGCCGGAAATTCCAGTAGCATCCGAGAGTGATCCAACGACTCGGTGGACTGGGCGAAGTGACCCCGCTGGCCTTCTGGCTGGTGCTTCTGGCGTGCGCCTTCCTTGCGGTCACCGCCGTCCGCCTCACGGTCATCGACGTCCGGCACCATCTGCTGCCGGACCGGATCGTCTTTCCGGCCTACGCCGTCGCCGGGGTACTGCTGCTGGGTGCAGTGGCGGTCCACGCGGCGTCGGGAGCCCCGGCTTCGGCTGCCGTGCCCGACGGCGCGGCCGGGCTCTTTGGGGTGCCCGGACTGCGCGTGGTGGCGGGGGGAGCGGCGCTGTGGCTTTTCTACTTCCTGCTGCGGGCCGTGTACCCGCCGGGGATGGGTTTCGGCGACGTCAAACTGGCAGGCGTTCTCGGCATGTATCTGGGCTTCCTCGGCTGGCCGCACGTGTTTGCCGGGACCTTCGCCGCTTTCCTTTTTGGCGGGCTGTGGAGCCTGGGCCTGCTGGTGTCGCGGCGCGGCGACCTGAAATCGAGCATCCCCTTCGGGCCGTTCATGCTCGCCGGCACCGCCGCGGCCATGCTCCTTCTCCCGGCGGCCTGAGGCGGAGACCCCGCGCCCGTTGGCTAGGCTGGCGGGATGGCTACCCCCGACTTCATTCTCAAGCTCCGCGCCAAGGTTGGCCACGAGACCCTCTGGATTCCCGGCGCGCGGGCCGTTGTGTTCGACGACGCCAGCCGGGTCCTGCTCGGCCAGCGGGCCGACAACGGCCGGTGGGGGCTGATCACCGGGATTCTGGAGCCCGGCGAAGAGCCCGCGACGGGCCTGCTGCGGGAGGTCCTGGAGGAGACCGGCGTCGTTGCCGCCGCCGAACGGCTCGTCTCGGTGGACGCCGTTGGGCCCACCACCTATCCGAACGGCGACGTCTGCCACTTCCTGACGCTCGTGTTCCGGTGCCGGTATGTCTCCGGGGAGGCGCGGGTCAACGACGACGAATCCCTCGCCGTGGGCTGGTTCCGGCCGGAGGAGTTCCCCGAGCTGATGCCCGGGCATCTGGAGAGCATTGAACGGGCGGGGCCTGCGGACGGGGCTGCCCACTTCCGGCGCTGACCCCCGGACCCGGCCGGCAGGGGCAGGGACGCCGCAGCCCCCGGCGCTGCGGCGTTCCTGACCCTGGTCGCTCCGGCGTCTAGCGGTGCAGGCTGTGGAGATCGTCGTCTGCCGGCGCCGCAGCGGCGGGCGTCGGAGATGAGGTGACTCCGGCGTGGCGTTCGGCCTCCTGGCGTTCGGCCTCCTCGCCGCCCACGGCCTCGCCGCGGGCCACCATGCCTGCGGTGTCCGAGAGCGGGATCTGCTTCAGGGTCAGGGCGAGCACCAGGGCGATCCCGAGGAACGGCAGCAGGTACCAGAACACGGGAGCCAGGGAATCGGCGTAGGCGTTGACGATCGCGTCCTTGAGCTGGGCCGGGAGCTGGCTGAGGGCCTGCGGGTCCAGGGTGCGGGTGGACTGCGACGCCTGTTCCGCCGTGGCGCCCGCTCCGGTGAACGCCCGGGCCAGGGACTCGGAGAGCCGGGCGGTGAAGATGGAACCAAAGACCGCGACGCCGAGCGAGGCGCCCACTTCACGGAAGTAGTTGTTGGTGCTCGTGGCCGTGCCGATCTGTTCGGCGGGAACCGAGTTCTGCACCACCAGCACGATCACCTGCATGATGGAGCCCAGGCCCGCACCGAAAATGAACAACTGGACGCAAATGATCCAGATGGGGGTCGCGGCGGTGAGGGTGGTCAGCCACAGCATCGCGGCAATGGTGAGGGTGGCCCCGAGGATCGGGAACATCTTGTACTTGCCGGTCTTGGAGATGCGGATACCCGAGAAGATGGCCATGCCCATCAGGCCCACCATCATGGGCAGCATCAGCAGGCCGGATTCCGCCGCGGAGGTCCCGGAGGACATCTGCAGGAACGTGGGGACAAAGGCGATGGCGGCAAACATGCCCAGGCCCAGGGTGAAGCCGATCGCCGTGGAGTTCACGAAGATCCGGTTCCTGAACAGGCTCAGCGGGATGATGGGGTCCTCGGCCCTGCGCTCCACGAGGACGAAGGCGACGGCGGCCAGCACCATGCCGGCGCCGAAGGCCCACGTCAGCGGGGAATCCCAGCCTTCATCCTTCTTGCCGCCGAAATCAGTGAAGAAGATCAGGCAGGTGGTGGCCGCCGACAGCAGGAGCACGCCCAGGATGTCGATCCGCTTTTCGGCCTTCTTGTTGGGCAGGGTCAGCGTGAACCAGGCGATGGTGAACGCCGCGATGCCGATCGGGATGTTGATGTAGAAGGCCCACTCCCACGTCAGGTGGTCCACGAAGTAGCCGCCCAGGAGCGGGCCGGCGACGGCGGACAGGCCAAAGATGGCGCCCAGCGGGCCCATGTACTTGCCGCGGTCCTTGGCCGGGACGATGTCGGCGATGATGGCCTGCGAGAGGATCATGAGCCCGCCGCCGCCCAGGCCCTGGACGGCGCGGAAGATGACGAAGCCCCAGAAGTCCGTGGCGAAGGCGCAGCCGATCGAGGCCAGCGTGAACAGGGCGATGGCCACCAGGAACAGGTTCCGGCGGCCCAGGATGTCGCCGAACTTGCCGTAGATCGGCATCACGATGGTGGTGGCCAGCAGGTAGGCGGTGGTGATCCATGCCTGGTGTTCCACGCCGCCGAGCTTGCCGACGATGGTGGGCATGGCGGTCGAGACGATCGTCTGGTCCAGGCTGGAAAGCAGCATGCCGGCGATCAGGGCGGAGAAAATGATCCAGATGCGTTTCTGGGTCAGGAGCAGCGGCTCGGCTGCCGGTGGGGCGCTGACGGTGGAACTCATTGGGGTCCTTCGGTGGAGGCGGACGGGGCGATGTCCAGGGGCTGGCCAAAAAGTGAGCGGGCGGCTGCGACGTTTTCGAGCAGCATGTCCCTGTAGGGGCGGGTGTTGTCCGCGGAGAAGTAGGCGGCGCTCGTCTTCCGGGCGATGCTGCCCAGGAGCAGGACGGCCATGCGGACCACCGGGTGGTCCGGCGGGACGTTTTCCCTGGCGGCGAGCATTCGGGCGAATTCGGCTTCGCGCTGTTCCGAGGCGCCGATGATCCGCAGCATCAGCTGGGGTTCCTTCTGGATGACGCCGATCAGCTGGCGGGTTTCCTCCTCGCTGGCGGTCATCTGTTCCGACAGGTCAAGGGAGAGCCGCACGAGGTCCGACAGCAGGGTGGGGGAGATCCCGCCTGCGGGAGAGCCGGCCCCGCCCGCCACGAAGCGACTGACGACGGCGGCCGGGAAGTCGTCGTCGACGTGTCCGATGATGGCGTCTTCCTTGGTGGGGAAGTAGTTGAAGAACGTCCGGCGGGAGATTCCCGTCCGTTCGCAGGCCTCCTCCACCGTGTAGCCGTTCAGGCCACGCTCTGCCGTCAGGGAACGGGCGACGGCGGTGATCGCCGCCCGCGTCGCGGCGCGCTTACGCTCGCGGAGTCCGCCTTCAATAATTGCACTTTCGTTCACATAGTAGATATTTGCACTTTGTTGCCACGAGTGCAAAATCAGCGGGTGCCGGCTGTCCGGCGCCGGGAACGCCGTCGGNCGGCACCCTTCACGGAAAGGTGCCGGCCGACGTCGGACGTTCTGGACGGAGCGGGCGACGCCGCCCGCGGGGCCCTAGGCCTTGTGCGGCGGACGGGTCATGGACATAACGTCCAGGGCGGTGTCCAGCTGCTCCTCGGTCAGTTCGCCGCGCTCCAGGAAGCCCATCGCCACCACGGTTTCGCGGATGGTCAGGCCCTCGGCCACGGACTTCTTCGCGATCTTCGCGGCGTTCTCGTAACCGATGAACTTGTTCAGCGGCGTGACGATCGACGGCGAAGCCTCGGCCAGGAAGCGGGCGCGCTCGACGTTCGCGGTGATGCCGTCGATCATCTTGTCCGCCATGACGCGGCTGGTGTTGGCCAGCAGGCGCACGGATTCGAGCAGGTTGGCCGCCATCACGGGGATGCCGACGTTGAGCTCGAAGGCGCCGTTGGTGCCGGACCAGGCGATGGCAGTGTCGTTGCCGATGACCTGGGCGCAGACCATGATGGAGGCCTCGCAGATCACGGGGTTGACCTTGCCGGGCATGATCGAGGAGCCCGGCTGCAGGTCAGGGATCAAGATTTCGCCGAGGCCGGTGTTGGGGCCGGAGCCCATCCAGCGAAGGTCGTTGTTGATCTTCATGAAGGAGATCGCGATGTTGCGCAGCTGGCTGGACGCCTCGATCAGGCCGTCACGGTTGGCCTGCGCCTCAAAGTGGTCGCGGGCCTCGGTCAGCGGCAGCCCGGTGTCGGCGGCCAGCAGTTCGATGACGCGCTCCGGGAACCCGGCGGGGGTGTTGATGCCGGTGCCGACTGCGGTGCCGCCCAGCGGAACCTCAGCGACGCGGGGGAGGGAGGCATTGATGCGCTCGACGCCGTAGCGGACCTGCGCGGCGTAGCCGCCGAACTCCTGGCCCAGCGTCACCGGCGTGGCATCCATGAGGTGGGTGCGGCCGGACTTCACGACGTCCTTGAACTCGACGGCCTTGCGCTCCAGGGACTCCGCGAGGTAGCCCAGCGCCGGGATCAGGTCGTTGATCAGCGCGGACGTGGCGGCCACGTGCACCGAGGTGGGGAAGACATCGTTGGAGGACTGTGAGGCGTTGACGTGGTCGTTGGGGTGGACCACCTTGGCGCTGCCGGCGGCCTTGAGTGCGCGGGTGGCCAGTTCGGCAAGAACCTCGTTGGTGTTCATGTTGGAGGAGGTGCCCGAGCCGGTCTGGAACACGTCGATCGGGAAGTCGCCGTCGTACTTTCCGGTGGCTACCTCATCGGCAGCGTCCGCGATCGCCTGGGCGAGCTCGCCGTCGAGCACTCCCAGTTCGGCGTTGGCCTGCGCTGCAGCCTTCTTGACGCGGGCGAGGGCTTCGATGTGGGCGCGCTCGAGCGTCTTGCCGGAGATCGGGAAGTTTTCGACGGCACGCTGTGTCTGGGCACGGTACAGGGCGTTCACGGGGACGCGGACTTCGCCCATCGTGTCGTGTTCAATGCGGAACTCTTCGGTGTTCAACTCTTCTGTGGAGGTCATGGGGCTAGCTTATTGGGCCGAGGCGTCCCATCGAAAACCGTGAAGTGCTTGCTACCCGGAGGCGGCTGGCGCGCTGCGGCGGGAACTCAGAGCTCGCCGATTCCGGAAACGACGTCCGCCCTGCCGTCGGCCAGGCTGTAGGCGAGGCCGATGACTGCGGCGCGGCCGCTTCCGACGGCGTCGGAAATGACCCGCGAGCTGTCCACGAGGCGCTGGGAGGTTTGTTTGACGTTCTCGACCACCATGTCGTTGATGTCGTTCTGGTTGTTGCGCAGCGAGGTCAGCACCGACGGCGTAATGCGTTCGACGAGGCTGCGCATAAAGCCCACAGGCATCTGCCCGGTCTCCATGGCGTTCTTGGTGGCCGTGACCGCGCCGCAGCTGTCATGCCCGAGGACGACGATCAGCGGCACCGACAGGACGCTGACGCTGTATTCGAGCGAGCCGAGCACGGCGTCGTCGATCACATGGCCTGCGGTGCGGACCACGAATGCATCGCCAAGACCGAGGTCGAAGATGATTTCAGCGGCCAGCCGGGAATCCGAGCAGCCGAAGATTACCGCAAAGGGGTGCTGGTTCTCCACGAGGGAGGAACGCCGGGACGCGTCCTGGTTGGGATGGGACGACTTGCCTGAAACGAAACGCGCGTTGCCTTCGCGGAGGCGGCGCCAGGCAAGGGCGGGGGTGAGATAGGTGGCCACGGCCTTACCTTACGACGAAGGGACGGCGGAGGGCGAAACTGTGGCTCCCGCGGTGCTCCCGGGTGACGCGCCGCCGGCCGCACCGGACGTGCCCTCAAGGGACGTCACCACAGCGGCTGCCAGCAGCGCGAATTCGTCAAGCTGCGCGGATCCGGTCAGGATAACGGTGGTGCCGCCGGCGTCGGCAAGCACCATGCTCTTCTCGCCCTTGCCCGTGTCACGGAGCTCCCAGTCGCGTCCGCCGGCGCTGCGGGTGCCGGTCACGGGCGCACTCTTCACCTGCTGAAGCAGCCACGTCGGATTCGACTGCCGCGCCTGCACCAGGGCGATGAAGGACTCCTTGGGGGTGAGGTATCCCACCTCCCACGTCGGGACGCCGCTGCCCGTGCCGGATTCCCACCGGGCGTAATTTGCGCGGAATGTGTCGCCGGTTTCCGGGGCCGCGGGTGTGAATCCCGCCACACCGGCAGCGTTGCGCGCCACGGCGCTGACATTGATGTTGGGCCGGTAGCCGTCGGTCTTGGGCGACGGGTTCATCAGGACGATCGGCAGGAAGGCCGCGATGCTCAGGACCAGGGCAATGATCATGCCGATCACCGAGGCGTTCGCGCGCTTCGCCGCTCCCGCGGTCAGGACGGGCTTGACGGGCGGCTGGCCACCCGCGCCATGCGCTTCCGGGCCGGCGGTGCCGGCATGGGAAGCGGGGGCTGAGGGGGGCGTTTCCTGCAATTCACTCACCCCTCTATAGTCGCCCATTCCCGGCCGATCTCACATTCGGCAATGCCAGGCGGCCCGACAGGCGGGCGTTCACGGGCTGGTCATTCCAAGACGCGGCTTTCCGCCGCGACTATGATCAGTAACAGACGAGATCACAAACAAACGAATCGCCGCGACGGATCGATCCTGTCCGTACGGCTTCAATGATCGCCACTCGAAGAAGAGGTTCACGTGACACCAGCGCCAATGACCCAGAAGTACTCCACGCTCTCCCCGTCTCTTGCCGTCGGCATCGACGAGCCGGACCGCAACCTTGCTCTGGAACTGGTCCGCGTCACCGAAGCCGCCGCCATCGCCGGCGGCCACTGGGTGGGGTTCGGGGACAAGAACAAGGCCGACGGCGCCGCCGTCGACGCCATGCGCTCCTTCCTCCAGACCGTTCACTTCAATGGTGTGGTGGTGATCGGCGAGGGCGAGAAGGACGAAGCCCCGATGCTCTTCAACGGCGAAAACGTCGGTGACGGCACCGGCCCCGAGTGCGACGTCGCCGTCGACCCCATTGACGGAACCCGCCTGGCCGCCCTCGGCATCAACAACGCCCTCGCCGTCCTGGCCGTCGCCGAGCGGGGCTCCATGTTCGACCCCTCCGCGGTGTTCTACATGGAGAAGCTCGTGACCGGCCCGGAAGCCGCCGACATGGTGGACCTGCGCCTGCCCGTCAAACAGAACCTGCACCTGATCGCCAAGGCCAAGGGTGTCAAGGTCAACCAGCTCAACGTCATGATCCTGGACCGGGACCGGCACCGTGGGCTCGTGGAGGAGATCCGCGAGGCCGGTGCCCGCACCAAGTTCATCATGGACGGCGACGTCGCCGGCGCCATCGCTGCCGCACGCGCCGGGACGGGTGTCGATGCCCTGATGGGTATCGGCGGAACGCCGGAAGGCATCGTATCGGCTTGCGCCATCAAGTCCCTCGGCGGCGTCATCCAGGGCCGGCTGTGGCCCACGAGCGATGACGAGAAGCAGAAGGCGATCGACGCCGGCCACGACCTCGACCGGGTGCTCTCGACCAACGACCTCGTCTCCAGCGACAACTGCTACTTCGCAGCAACGGGCATCACTGACGGTGACCTGCTCAAGGGCGTGCGTTACTCCAAGGACAAGGTCCTCACCCAGTCCATTGTGATGCGCTCCAAGTCCGGGACCATCCGCTTCGTTGATGGCGAGCACCAGGCCAGCAAGTGGGAAGGCTACGCGCGCAAGAGCTAACGCCTGCCGCACCGCCAGAACACCCGGATCCCGGGG
>NZ_AUPJ01000228.1 GCF_000427315.1 Arthrobacter sp. TB 26 | reverse complement strand
CCGCCGTTCCGGACAGCCGGGCGCCCTCTTCCGGACGGCCGGGCGGCATTAGGTAGGGTGGAACCATGACATGGCTCGTAACAGGTGGCGCAGGGTATATCGGTTCGCACGTGGTCTCCGCTTTGCGCGGGGCCGGGATCCAGGCGGTGGTGATTGACTCGCTCTCCAGCGGGCACCGCGAGTTCGTCCCGGAGGACGTGCCTTTCGTGCACGGCACCATCCTCGACTCGGAGCTCGTGGCCCGCACCATGCTCGATCACGCGGTGACCGGCGTCATCCACCTCGCCGGCTTCAAGTACGCCGGCGTATCCGTGCAGGAGCCGCTGCTGACATATGAGCAGAACGTCACCGGCACGGCGGAACTGCTGAAGGCGATGGAGCTCGCCGAGGTGGACAAGCTGGTTTTCTCCTCCTCTGCCGCAACCTACGGCACCCCCACCGGGGACATCGTCACGGAAGAGACCCCTACGCAGCCGGAATCCCCTTACGGGGAGAGCAAACTGATCGGCGAATGGCTGATCCGTGACCAGGGGACGGCGCGGGGGCTGAAGCACACCTCGCTGCGCTACTTCAACGTCGTCGGCTCCGGCTCGCCCGAGCTCTACGACACCAGCCCGCACAACCTCTTCCCGATCGTGCTCCGCGCACTGACTGCAGGCAAGACGCCCCGCATCAACGGCACCGACTACAACACCGCCGACGGCACGTGCGTGCGCGACTACGTCCATGTGGCCGACCTGGCGACCTCGCACGTTGCGGCAGCCCAGGCCCTCGCCGCCGGCAAGCCGCTGGAACGCGTCTACAACCTCGGATCCGGCGACGGCCTCTCCGTCCGGCAGATCATGACGGCCATGGCCAACGTCACCGGCATCGATTTCGAGCCGGAGATCGGACCCCGCCGGGCCGGTGACCCGGACCGGATCGTGGCCGACGGCACCCTTGCCGCCCGCGACCTGGACTGGAAGATGCGGCACTCCGTCGAGGACATGGTCGCCAGCGCCTACGAGGCGCAGAAGAAAGCTGCCTCCGCGGCCCACTAACGGCTCCGCCGCCGCCCCCGGGGGGACATGCCCAGTCCTGGGGCCCAAGTTCACGCTGCCCCCGGGGGACATGCTCAGTGGCCGAGCCCACCCCAAGGGGACATGCCCAGCGGCCGGGCCCAGGAATGGACTGAGTGGGCCTATGTCCATCCGCCAAGGTTGACGCGGGGCATGTCCAGCGGTCAGACCCAGGTTTGTGGTGGCACCGGCGGACATGTCCAGTGGTCGGGCCCAGGTTCATGCTGCCCCCAGTGGACATGCCCAGTGGTCGGGCCCAGGAATGGACATAGTGGGCCTATGTCCATTCGCCACGGCTGGCGCGGGGCATGTCCAGCGGTCAGACCCAGGTTCGTGCTGCCCCCAGTGGACATGCCCAGTGGTCGGGCCCAGGAATGGACATAGTGGGCCTATGTCCATTCGCCACGGCTGGCGCGGGGCATGTCCAGCGGTCAGACCCAGGTTCGTGCTGCCCCCAGTGGACATGCCCAGTGGTCGGGCCCAGGAATGGACATA
>NZ_AUPJ01000227.1 GCF_000427315.1 Arthrobacter sp. TB 26 | reverse complement strand
GGACCCTGCTGCGAGCAGGGTTTCCGCTGCTTCCATGACGGCGACCAGCTGCCCTTTGTCATCGAGCGTTCCGCGGCCCCACAGGTAGGTGCCGTCGTTGTGCCCGGAAAACGGCGGCCGGGTCCAGGCGTCCGGATCGCCGGCCGGGACGACGTCGTAGTGTGCCATCAGCACGGCCGGGCGCGCCGCAGCGTCCGGGCCGGTGCCGGGCCAGCGGTACAGCAGCGCATGGCCGTTGACACGTTCGAGGTCCAGGGCGGCGTGGACGGCGGGGTACAGCCGGGCCAGCGCGGCGATGAAGCCGTCGAACTCGCCGGTGTCCACCTCGTGGTCCAGCCGGGAGGAGACGGTGCGGAACCGCACAAGTTCGGCCAGTGCGGCGGCGGCGCGGCTGACGGGCGGTGCGGAGGTGGTCTGCATGCGCGAAAGTCTACGGCCAGCTCGGCGCCCGGGACCCGCCGCCGGAGGCGCGATTCGCCGCGGGGAAAGCGGGATACGCTGGGGACATGGCGGATCAGGATTTTGGCTCCCGGGATTTCGGGGCCCACGACAACGTGGCGGGCATCTCCGCCGTCGACATCGCGGACTGGCGGCTCCGGACCTTTGCGCTGTACGCCAACGTGCGGAAGATCGCGGCGGAGGCTCCGGCCGAGGCGCATTCGTACTGGCGCCAGGAGAGGGACCGTATGTTCGGCACGCATCCCGCCTCGCCGCTCACTGAGGCTGCCATGTCCAGTTTCGGCGGCCTGAAGACGGCGGACTACGATCCGATCTACCGCTTCCACATCCCGCTGACGGGCGAGGGCGCGGGGCGGGAAATGAATGTTGAGACCGGCACCGACGGTGTGATCCGGTTTGTCCGGCTGGGCACGTTCGATCTGCCGGAACTGGGCCAGCTCGCCGTCTGGAGACTCCATGGATACGGCGGCGGCATCTTTGTGCCGTTCCGTGATGCCACGGCGGGACAGCCCGGCGGGAGTTACGGCGCCGGCCGTTACCTGCTGGACACCATCAAGGGCGCCTTCCACGGCGTGCAGGGCTCGGGCCCGGAGGCCGAGTTCGTCGTTGATTTCAACTTCGCCTACAACCCGTCGTGCGCTTACAACGAGGCGTGGGCATGCCCCCTCGCGGGCCCGTCCAACCGCCTGGCCGTGGAGATCCCTGTCGGCGAGCTGTACTGAGCGGATGGATGCCCAGCTCGAGCAGCACTCCCCTGCCCCCGCTCCCGCCCCTGCCCGGCCGCCTGCGCGCCGGCGGCACCGCGGCATCCTCCGCTACCCGCTGGTCCGCCAGCTGCTGAGGTTTACCGGCGTCGGCCTTGTCTGCACGGTGACGTCGCTGGCACTGTATGCCTTCCTCCGGCCGTACCTTGGCTCGCAGCCGGCCAACGCGACAGCCCTGATCCTCACCTCCTTGATGAACACGGCGCTGAACCGGAGGCTGACCTTCAAGATCACCGAACGCCACCGGCTCAAGCGCGACCACCTCAACGGCCTGATCGTCATCCTGGTGGCGCTGCTGATCACCGGCGGCAGCCTCGGCGTGCTGCACTGGATCAACCCCGGGGCCACGGTCGCCGACGAGCTGTGGACCACCACCATCTCCGGCTTCGCTGCCACGGCCGTGCGCTTCACGCTGCTGCGGCACTGGATCTTCCGCCGGGCCCGGCACCGCTAAACACCCGGTTTGCCCTATCAGATATCGTCCCCCTGGGGGCCCCGGACCAGCATTAAGTGATAGGGCAACCCGGGGTCACGGGGCGCCGAGGGCCTGGACGCTGCCGACGGCGGTGCGGACCGCGGCCGCCGCCTCCTGCAGTTCCGCCGCCGTGATGGTGGAATCGAAGCTGAAGCGGACCGCGGTCTGGGCGGTTTCGGCGGTGATGCCCATCGCGCGCAGCACCGGGGACGGCTCGTCCGAACCCGCGGCGCAGGCGGAGCCGCTGGAACAGATGACTCCCTGGCGTTCGAGTTCCAGCAGCACGGATTCGCCACTGGTCCCCGGGAAGCAGAACGAGGCCACGGAGGGCAGCCGCTCGCTCGGGTGGCCGGTGAGGACCGCGCCCGGAACCCCCGCCTGCACCGCGCGGATGAAGTCATCGCGCAGCGCGGCAACATGGGCCGCACGGTCCCCCTGGGTGGTCTGCGCGAGGGTGAGCGCCGTCGCGAGGGCGACGGCCCCGGCCACGTTTTCGGTCCCTGACCGGCGCCCGCGTTCCTGCCCGCCGCCGTGGATCACGGGTTCCAGCCGGACCCGGCCCCGCACGAACAGGGCACCGTTCCCTTTGGGCGCGCCCAGTTTGTGGCCGGAGATACTCAGTGCATCGACGCCGAGGGCTGCGGTGTCGAGCGGGAGCCAGCCGGCGGCCTGGACCGCGTCGGTGTGGAACGGAATCCCCTGCGCGCGGGCCAGCGCGGCGAGCTCCGCAATCGGCTGCAGCGTGCCCACTTCATTGTTGGCGTACATGATGCTGACCAACGCGGTCTCCGGCCGGAGCGCGGCGGCGAGGGCCTCCCCGGTGACGCGGCCGCAGGAATCCACCGGCACCACGTCGACGGCGAAGCCGTGCACGCGTTCCAGGTAGCGGGCGGACTCCTCCACCGCAGGATGCTCGACGGCGCTGATCACCACCCGGTCCAGCCGGGGGTCCGCGGCGTGGCNCGGGCCAGGGCAATGCCTTTGACGGCCAGGTTGTCCGCCTCCGTGCCCCCGGAGGTGAAGACGACCTCGCCCGGGCGGCAGCCCAGCGCCTTGGCGGTTGCCGCCCGTGCCCCGGCGAGCGCAGTGGCGGCCGAGTCGCCGAAGGAATGGTGGCTTGAGGGGTTGCCGAACTCGCCCGTGAGGAACGGCCACATGGCCTCGAGCACCTCGCGGCGGACCGGTGTGGTGGCCGCGGCGTCGAGGAAGATCATGGCGTCGCCTGGCCGGCCGTCCGTTGGCTGTTCTGTTCCGTGCTGAGGCCGAGTTCAATGTCCAGGCCCAGGTCCAGGGCGGCGACGCTGTGGGTGAGCCCGCCGATTGAGATGACGTCCACCCCGGTGCCGGCGATGCCGGCCACGGTGGCCAGGTTGACGTTGCCGCTGGCCTCGACCCGGGCCCGGCCGGCCACCAGGGCCACCCCGGCGGCAAGGTCCGCCAGGGTGAAGTTGTCCAGCATGATGGTGTCCACCCCGGCGGCCAGCACGGGTCCGATCTGGTCCATGCTGTCGACCTCCACTTCGAAGTGGGTGGTGTGCCCGAGGCGGGCTTTGGCCTCCTGCAGCACGTCGGTGAGCTTCGCCGGGTCTCCCCCGGTCAGGACGGCCAGGTGGTTGTCCTTGGCCAGCACGGCGTCCGAGAGGCCAAAGCGGTGGTTGGCGCCGCCGCCGCAGCGCACGGCGTACCGTTCCAGCACCCGCAGGCCCGGCGTCGTCTTGCGGGTGTCCGTGATGCGTGCCCCGGTGCCGTCGACGAGGGCGACGAACTCCGCCGTTTTGGTGGCGATGGCGCTCATCCGCTGAACCAGATTCAGTGCCACGCGTTCGGCGAGCAGCACGGCGCGGGCGTTCCCGCTGACCCTGGCGAGCGCCGTCCCGGCGGCAAAGGCGGAACCGTCAGCCACGAGGAGGTCGACGACGGCGGCGGCGTCCGTGAGCTTCATTGCGGCCGCGAACACCTCCCCGCCGCTGAGCACGCCGGGGACGCGTGCGGCCAGGACCGCCGTCGCGCGTGCGTCTGCGGGGATGAGTGTCTGCGAGGTGATGTCGCCGTACGGTGCGTCCTCCATCAGTGCGGCGCGCAGAACGGCTTCGACGGCGGCTGCGGGAAGTGTTCCGGCGAGCGCCGTCACCGGGAGGCCGGCCGGGCGGGCTGC
>NZ_AUPJ01000226.1 GCF_000427315.1 Arthrobacter sp. TB 26 | reverse complement strand
CCGGTCCAGGCCGGCGGTTTCGTCGACAATGATCCGGGCATGCGCCCAGGAGATCCTCCCGTCCTGCAGGGCGGCCAGGGTCAGCGGCAAACCCCGCGTCAGCGCCAGGCACTCGGACAGGAAGGCTCCCGCGGTCCGCTCGCTCACGGTCAGGACACACGCGACCTCCGCCGTCACCGCCATCTCCTGGCACTTGGCGTCATGCGGGGTCGCCGCCGGGGCCGCCACCGCTTCGGTGGCCTGCAGATAGGCCGCGCCCAGCCGCACCTTCAACGCCGCGGCCCTGGCCTCCCACCGGGCGACCTCGGCCAGGCCGTCCAGGCAATCATCGGCAAGCTCCCGCAACGGATCGTCCGCCAACGGACCAGCATCCCGGTGGACACCGGCCCCGGACGGACCCCCGCCGTCAGCACCGGCCCCAGTGCCGGAATCCAGCGCCGCGGTCAACGCCCCGACAACCGCCAGGGCCGCCCTGCCATCAGCGATGCAGTCCGTGCTATCCATACACCCAAACTAGCGCGCACCTCCGACATTTTTCACGAACCTGGCAGGGCAGCGGGACACCCCTCTGTGGATCCGAACCAGGGTTCCGGCATCGTCAACCGCAGCCCGCCCGAAAGTCGGGGCTATGCCGGAATTCCTCGTGGCCTGCGCGCCAATCCGAGACTGCCCAGTAACTCTCGCCTTCGTCGATCGCGTGAGCTGCATGAACGGTGCCGAGGGGGGACAACGCGAACCTCCGGAAACCCGTACTCTTCGACCAGGCGACCAGCAATTTCGTCCGGAGATGCCTGGGTCAGTTCCCCGGCCACCGGGTCCGTCGGACGCTTCCGTCCGGCCGGAAGCGCCGCTTAAGCGATTTCCCGCGCGCCGCCCGGTGCGGGACGGTCCTGGTGTTCAACCGGGCAGCCGGCGTCCGCCGCTTTTGCCGCAGGCTGTTCTACCGTGATGCCATACAGCGCCTCAAGGGCGGCCACGTATTCTTCCTGCTGGCCGTTGGAGGCGAGCTCGCGGGCCCGGACCGTGGGGACGTGCAGCAGCTGCTTAACCATCCGGCGGAGCGCGAACTCGACTTCCTCGGCCGCGGCGGTGCAGCCGTGGCGGGCCCGGACCTTTTCCATTTCCGCGTCCAGCACGTTCATGGTGTGCCGGCGCAGGGCGACAATGGCTGAGTCCACCGAGCGGGCCTCGCGTTCCTGCTCGAACGTGCTGGCCGCACCGGCCACAATGCTGCTGGCCTGGGCCAGCGATTCGGACTGTTCCTGCGGGGCGGCCAGACGGACCGATTCCAGCGTGAGCAGTTCGACGCCGTCGAGTCCGCCGACGGCGGGATCAAAATCGTGGGTGAGGGCCAAGTCGATGGCGATCAGGGGCTGGGGCGAGGACGCCCGGACCCTGGCCAGTTCCGATGCTTCAACGCGGGTGTCGGCGCCGCTGCAGCCGATCATGACGTCGGCGGCGGCGACGGCGACCGGGAGGCTGTCGCCATCCAGCGCGGTCCCGCCGCGGGTGGCGACGAAACCGGCGGCACGCCCGGAGGAGGAATACACGGACACGTCCGTGCAGCCGCGTTCACGCAGCAGCGACATGGTGGCGCCGGCGTAGGCGCCGGTGCCGAACACCACGACCTTTTTGGTGGACCAGTCGGGGACTTCGGACAGCTCGGTGGCGAGGTCGAGGGCCACGGAGACCACCGAGAGCCCGCGCGCGCCCAGGGCCGTCTGCGCTCCGACGTCCTTGGCGGTCTTCGACGCCGCCTGGAAGAGCCGGACGAGGCCGGCGCTGGCCGTACCTTCGTGCTGGGCAGTAATCAGGGCCCGTCGGACCTGGCCGGCGATTTCGCGTTCCCCGACGACGGCGGAGTCCAGCCCGGCGCTGACCGAGAAGAGGTGCCGGGTGACGTCCGCGCCCGTGCGGGTGTTGAAGGAACGCGCCACGAGCTGTTCGTTGAGTCCGGTGGAGCCGCTGAGCTGGGCGATGAAGGCCTGGCGGGCGTCTTCGACGTCGTCCTGCCGGCTCGCTTCACCGTAGATTTCGAAGCGGTTGCAGGTGGCAAGCACAATGGCACCCGCCACGGCCGGCGATTCGGCGAGGGCGGATGTGGCGAGCTCGGAAGCGCCGGTGCTCAGTAGAGCAACGGTCTCGAGGTCGATGTCGGCGTGGGTCGCCACCAGAGAAAAAAGAACCACAGCATCACAATCATAGCTTTTTCGTTGCCGCGTAGAACAACAGCCCGGCGTGCGACTGCCCACGCGGGGCTGTGATTCCCGCCACGGCCGGGGCGCAGCCTGGGTCGCTGTCCATGTCGGTGACAGGCTGTCGTTATCTTTTGGGGCTGATTTTCGGCACAATCGAAGGCATGACTCCTCGCGCTGCGGCAACTCCTGAAATCTCCGGCCTCGACGCCGGGCACCCGCTGATGGACGGCCGCACCGCGGGTTCCCCGCTGATCACCGCCTACCGCGGCGGCAAGCCCTCCCGCCGTCCGGTGTGGTTCATGCGCCAGGCCGGCCGCTCGCTGCCCGAATACCTCAAGCTGCGCGAGGGGGTCGCGATGCTCGATTCCTGCCTGCGACCGGAACTGGCCTCCGAGATCACCCTGCAGCCGGTCCGCCGCCACGACGTCGACGCCGCCATCTTCTTCTCCGACATCGTCATTCCGCTCAAGCTGGCCGGCGTCGGCGTGGACATCGTCCCCGGCGTCGGTCCCGTGCTTGAGAAGCCGGTCCGCACCGCGGCCGACGTCGCCGCCCTGCCCCAGCTGACCTGGGAAGCCCTCGAGCCCATCCGCGAAGCCGTCCGGCTCACCGTGGCCCAGCTGGGGAAAACCCCGCTGATCGGCTTTGCCGGTGCGCCGTTCACGCTCGCGGCCTACATGGTTGAAGGGAAGCCGTCCCGCGACCACCTCGGCCCGCGCACCATGATGCACGCCGACCCGGAGACCTGGACCGCCCTGGCCAACTGGGCCGCGGATGCCTCCGGCATGTTCCTCCGCGCCCAGCTGGAAGCCGGTGCCTCCGCCGGCCAGCTCTTCGACTCCTGGGCCGGCTCACTCGGCCTGGCGGACTATAAACGCTTCGTCGCCCCGGCCTCCGCGCGCGCCCTGGACCACGTCCGGGACCTCGGTGCTCCGCTGATCCACTTCGGCACCGGCACCTCGGAACTGCTCGTCGCCATGCGCGACGTCGGTGTCGACGTCGTCGGTGTTGACTACCGCCTGCCGCTGGACGAAGCCAACCGCCGGCTGGGCGGCACGGTCCCGCTGCAGGGCAACATCGACCCGGCGCTGCTGTCCGCGCCGTGGGACGTGCTGGAAGCCCACGTCCGTGAAGTCATCGCGGCCGGTGCCTCGGCCCCCGGCCACGTGCTGAACCTGGGCCACGGTGTGCCGCCGGACACCGATCCGGCCGTACTGACGCGCGTTGTCGAACTGATCCACTCGATTTCCCCGGAGTAGGCGCATGCAGGCAGCCGGCAGCGGCGCCGTGGAGGCCGCAGCGCAGACCGCCGTGGTGGTGGGCGGCGGGATTTCCGGCCTGCTCGCCGCCCGCGAGCTGGCCCGGGCTGGCGTCCGCACTACCGTCCTGGAGGCGTCCGGCGCGTGGGGCGGCTGCGTCGGCAGCCATGTGGTGGCCGGCCTGACCCTGGACAGCGGCGCCGAGTCCTTCGCCACCCGTTCCTCCGCGGTGGCGGATCTTGCCGCCGACCTGGACCTCGCCGGGCAGATCGTTGCACCGGAGCCGGGAGGCGCCTGGGTCCAGTTGCCCGACGGCCCGCGTGAACTTCCCCGCACCGGAGTCCTTGGCATCCCGGCCAACCCCTGGGACCCGGAAGTCCGCC
>NZ_AUPJ01000225.1 GCF_000427315.1 Arthrobacter sp. TB 26 | reverse complement strand
CCGCCGGTGCCGCGGCCCCCGGTGCTGCCAGCGTCCCGTCCACCACTGTCCCGTCCACCGCTGCGGGCACTGTCGCGGCCGCCGGTGCTGCCAGCGTCGCGTCCGCTGGGGCGCGTGTTCTTCTTGCCGGTCTCGCCCAGGTCCTCAAGGACCTCGGCGTCGACGCCGGCCAGCACACGCTTGTCGCGGGGCAGCCGGCCCTTGGTGCCTTCGGGGATGTCGAGTTCCTCGAAGAGGTGCGGGGAAGAGGAGTAGGTTTCCACGGGCTCGGGGACGCTCAGGCCCAGAGCCTTGTTGATCAGGCCCCAGCGGGGCATGTCGTCCCAGTCGACGAAGGTCACGGCCGTGCCCTTGTTGCCGGCGCGGCCGGTGCGGCCCACGCGGTGCAGGTAGATCTTTTCGTCCTCAACGCACTGGTAGTTGATGACGTGCGTGACGTCGTCGACGTCGATGCCGCGGGCGGCGACGTCCGTGGCGACGAGGACGTCCACCTTGTTGTTGCGGAAGGCGCGGAGCGCCTGCTCGCGGGCACCCTGGCCAAGATCGCCGTGGATGGCTGCGGCGGCGAAGCCGCGGTCCACGAGTTCCTCGGCCACCTTGGCGGCGGTGCGCTTGGTCTTGGTGAAGATGATGGTGCGGCCGCGGCCGCGGGCCTGCAGGATGCGGGCCACAACCTCGATCTTGTCCATGCTGTGGGCACGGTAGATCAGCTGGCGGATGTCGCGCTTGGTCAGGCCCTCATCGTCCGGGTCGGCGGCGCGAATGTGGGTCGGCTTGGTCATGTAGCGGCGGGCCATGGCCACGACGGGGCCGGGCATGGTGGCCGAGAACAGCAGCGTCTGGCGGACGGCGGGGGTGCCCGCGATGAGGGTTTCGACGTCCGGGAGGAAGCCGAGATCCAGCATTTCGTCGGCCTCGTCAAGGATGACCATCTTGACGTTCTTCAGGACGAGGTGCTTCTGCTTGTAGAGGTCGATGAGGCGGCCGGGGGTGCCGACAACAACCTCGACGCCCTTCTGCAGCGACTCAACCTGCGGCTCNNAGGCGCGGCCGCCGTAGATCGTGGTGATGCGGGCGTTGCGCTTGCGGGCGGCGTTCTGCAGGTCGCCGGCAACCTGGACGGCGAGTTCGCGGGTCGGCACGATCACGAGGGCCTGCGGGGCGCCCGGGGCGGGGAGCTGGTCATAGCCGGCGTCGTCCGGTCCGACGACGCGCTGGAGCGCCGGGATGCCGAAGCCGAGGGTTTTGCCGGTGCCGGTCTTGGCCTGGCCGATGATGTCGTGGCCGCTGAGGGCGACCGGCAGGGTCATGGCCTGGATCGGGAAGGGGTGCGTGATGCCGGCGTCGGCAAGCGACTCCACGATGTCGGCGCGGACGTTGAAGTCGGCGAAGGTCTTCTCGGCGATCTCGTGCGGCTTTTCGTCCGAGATGATGGTTTCTTCCGGCTCGATCGTTTCCGTGCCGGATTCGTCGGTCAGAAGCTGGTGCGTGTGCAATTCACTCACTAGGGGAGTTTCCTTATTCATTTTGGGCTGCGCTGCTTGCTCAACGGGGCCGGCCGGGTGGCCGTTCCGGAGCACGCTCAGGCGCGCAGGCAATTCCAGTGGAAGCCGATCGCGGGCTATCAAATGCTGGCACTGGGGACCAGCGGGTCTGTCTCAAGATCGCGTAGGGGCGGGCTTGTTGAATTCGAAAATCAAGGAAATCAACGACCGGGCATCCATATCTACCCTTCCAGTCTAGCTGTACGCGGCCCGGAACCTCGACGGACCGCGCTGAGTCAGAAAAGATGCCCGCGGAACCACCGCCCGGTGCTCAGCCCACCAGCTCCAGCCGGACCTCGCGGGTGGTGATGTCGGAGGACACTATCCGGACCCGGACCTGGGTTCCGGGTTCCAGTTCGCCGGGGCAGCGGGCGGTCACTGCAGGCTCGGCGATCTGCACGATCCCGGAGGGCCCGCTTCCGTTGCCCTGTTTGGTGCTGGCGCCTCCATTGCCGTTCGTTCCGTTGCCGTTCCTGCCATTCGCGCTTTTCCCGTTGCCGGTCTTCCCATTACGGGCCGGTTTGGAGCCGGAGATCACGACGGCGTCGAACTCCTGGCCGACGTGGTTGACCAACAGCGCCGCCTCGACGGTGTCGAGCGAGAGCCGCTCCAGCCTGGCGGCCAGCTGGTCGGAACCGGCCATGATCGAGGGAAGGGACGGCAGGGCCTCGCGGGCCCAGGCAGGGACGGCCGTGCCGTTGCTGAGGGCCTCGCAGATGACCAGGACAAAACGGTCGACCAGCCGGCGCAGCGGGGCCGTGGAGTGGGCGTAGGCGGCGCCGATGGCCGCCTGGGTGGCGGCCCCGGGCACGGTTCCGTCGAAGGGTGTGTAGCCCGCGCCGCGGAACAGCATGCCGGCCGAATGCACGATCGCCAGCTGCTGCGGGTCCGTGGGATCAAGGGTCCGCAGGTATTCGCCGTAACTCATTTCGCCGTCCCAGGGCTTGCCCAAGGCGCGGGTCTGGCGGTGGAAATGCGCCAGCGAGGCTTCATCCGGCGCCGGCATGGTGCGCAGGATGCCGACCTTGCCTTCCAGCATGATCCCCGCGGCGGCCATCCCGGTCATCAGCGAAATCTGGGCGTTCCAGTCCTCCACGGGCAGCGGCGGGGCAGCGACAATCCGGTAGCCGCCGTCGGGCAGCTGTTCGATTTCCTGTTCCGGCATGTTCAGGCTGGCGCCGCCGCGGAGCCGTTCCAGCTCCACCCGCTTGATCCCGACTTCCTTGAGCAGCTGCAGCACGGGAGCGGCCGTGCCGGCGTCGAGCTCGGCCTGCACCCCCTGGTAACTGAGCTTGGCCCGGCTCCGGACGGTGGCGCGGCGGACCAGCACCGCGGACACCTCGGCGGCGTCGTCCAGGTCGAATTCCCACACAAACGCGGCACACCGCTGCCCGGCGAGGAGGCTTCCGGCCTCTTCGCTGATGACTTCCGGATGCAGCGGAATCCGGCCGTCCGGGGTGTAGTAGGTCTGGCCGCGGCGGCGGGTTTCGGCGTCGAGCGCCCCGCCGGGGGCGACAAAGGACGGGACGTCGGCGATCGCGTAAAAGACCTTGTAGCCAGCGCCGGAACGGTCGATGAAGAGGGCCTGGTCCAGGTCGGTGGAGGACGCGGGATCGATGGTCACGAACTCGATGTGGGTGAAATCAAGCTCCGGCAGCTCGTGCCCGGCGACGGCCTCCTTGGCCTCCCGGAGGGCGTCCTCGGGGAAGGGGCCCGGCAGTTCCAGCGTGGTGCGCAGCGCGTTGAGGGCCTGGGCAAGTTGGTTCTTCTGCTGGTGGACATTCGGGGTCAAGCGATGATGGGACACGAAAATCAGATTAGCTTCATTTGCGCCATTAGTCTTGGATCATGAGCACATCCCCGGCCGATCCCGCCCGTTACAACACCTTCCTGCGGGATCTGCTCGGCGTGATGGCCTATGGCGAGCTTTCCGCCTTCGAACGGCTCTCTTCCGATGCGCGGTATTCACCCACCCTGCACGACCGTGCAGTCCTGGCCCGGATCGCCGTGATCGAGTTCCAGCACTACGAACTCGTGAGCGCCAAACTGGACGCCATGGGCCTGGACGCGGAGGCTGCCATGGTGCCGTTCCAGCCGTCCGTGGACCACTTCCACGAACGCACGCGTCCGGCGGACTGGTTCGAATCCCTCATGAAGGCGTATGTGATCGACACAGTCTCCGCCGATTTTTACCGCGCCGTTTCCCGCGACGTCGACTCCGCGACCCGTGCCCTGGTGGAGCAGGTCCAGGCCGACGAGGAGGCCACCGCCGTGCTGCGGGACCGGCTCAGGGCGGCCTTGGCCGACGACCCGCGGCTGGCGNGGCTCGCGCTGTGGGCGAGGCGCCTGCTCGGGGAGGCCCTGACCCAGGCCCAGCGGGTGAGTTTCGAACACGCCTTCGTCGGCGGACTGATCGGCGCGGATGAGGAACAGTCGAAGGAACTTGTCCGCGAGCTGATGCGGGAATTGGCGGCGAAGCACTCACGCCGGATGACGCAGCTCGGACTGGCCGGCTGAGCGGACAGCCCGGACTCAGCTGTCCGCGGCGTCGAGTGCGGCGAGCAGGGCCCGGGCGGCGTCCGCGGGATCGTCGGCCTCGGTGATGGCGCGGACCACCACGATCCTGCGTGCGCCCGCCTCGACCACCTGCTCCACATTTCCAAGGTCGATGCCGCCGATCGCGAACCAGGGCACCACGCCGGCGACCTTTCCCGCGGCCTTGCCGCCGGCCTTGCCGCCGGCGCTATGTGCCGCCCGGCGGATCGCGTCCGCAGCGTAACGCACCAGTTCGAGTCCGACGGCGGCGCGCCCCGGCTTCGTGGGGGTGGCCCACACCGGCCCGACACAGAAGTAGTCCAGGCCGTTGCGGCCGGGGGCGGCGGCAATGGCTGCGTCCACCTGCTCCGGGCTGTGGGTGGACAAACCGATCACGGTGTCCTTGCCGAGGAAGTCCCGGGCCGCCCCGAGGGGGATGTCCTTCTGCCCGATGTGGAAAACCGGAGCCCCGGACAGCGAGGCGAGGTCCGCCCGGTCGTTGACGGCCCACAGCCGGCCATGTCGGTGGGCCGCCTGGTGCAGGACCTCGAGCAGTTCCAGCTCCTCGGCGGCCTCCAGCGACTTGTCGCGCAGTTGGATGATGTCCACGCCGCCGGCAAACGCCGCGTCCACGAAGTCCGCAAAGTCGCCGCGGTCCCGGCGGGCGTCGGTGCAAAGGTAAAGGCGGGCGGTGGTGTGGACGGCATCCTGGCTCATGCTTCCAGCCTAGTTCCTCTAAACTGGGCCAATACCGCGGGAGCCTGCCGCAGCCGTCCACGCCACTGGCGTCCGCACCGGCAGGCTGAGAGGGCGTCAGAGCCGACCGCTTGACCTGATCCGGTTAGTACCGGCGTAGGGAAGGAACCTTTCATGGGCAGCACTTTCGACCCAGTCACGGCCCCGGGCATCGACGCAGCGGCCGCGGCCGCCGCGGATGACACGGAAACCCCGAAATGTTACGACGTTGCCGTGATTGGCGGCGGCGTTGTCGGCCACGGGATCGCCTGGGCGGCGCGGCGCTCGGGGCGTTCGGTCGCCCTCATCGACGACGCCCCCGGAAGCGGCGCCAGCTGGGCCGCCGCGGGCATGCTTGCCCCGGTGAGCGAACTCCACTACCAGGAGGAAGAACTCCTGGAACTCATGCTTGAATCCTCCCGCCTCTGGCCGGCCTTCGCCGCCGGATTGGACGGGGCGGCCGCGGAAGACCCGGGAGACGGCGGCTCCGGTACGGGATATCTCACGACGCCGACCCTCGCCG
>NZ_AUPJ01000224.1:19345-28657 GCF_000427315.1 Arthrobacter sp. TB 26 | reverse complement strand
CCGCGATCCAGTCGACGGCGCCGGACCTGGTGGTCCCGCGTGGTGTGACGCTGTGCAATCTGTCCCCGCTTCGTGCTGTTGCCGGTATCGGCAGGCCGGGTTAAGGCCGGTCCCAGCCTACCGGCGCACACCCCAACGCGGGGTCACATCGCGCCCATGCCGGACCCCGGAATGGGCGCGATGTGACCTCGCGTTGTTTCTTGGCTGCGCGGGGTCAGCGGACCCGCGGGCGGGACGCCGAGAAGATCGCTGGGGCTGGGCCCTCCCCGGTTGCGAGGATCCGCCCCATGACCGGGGCGCCTTGCACCTCGCCCAGCCGGGGCTCCGTCCCGTGGTTGACGACGCCGGTGCACGCCAGGAGGCGCTCGCCGCTGTCCGTTTCCAGCTCGTCCTACAGCCTGACGGCCTCGGCCAGCATGGCCACGTAGGGCCGGGACCGACGGAGCGTCGGGCGCGGCAGGTGTCAGGCGAGCAGCAGGGCCACGCAGATCATGGCCGGCACGGCGACGATCGTGGTGATGAGCACGGTGTCCTTCGCGACGGTCAGGCCGGTCTGGTAGCGGCTGGCAACAACGAACACGTTCTGCGCCGTGGGCAGGGCCGAGGTGACCACCACGGCGAAGAGCGCCTGGTCCGCCATGCCGAGGACGAAACGTGCGAGAACATAGGCCAGCGCCGGGTGGACGATCAGCTTGAAGCCGCTCGCCAGCACGGCGTCGAGGCGGCGGCCGGCCGAGGCCTGCAGAGGCCGGGAGCCATTGAGGCTCATGCCAAAGGCGATCAGCATGGCCGGAATCGCGGCGCCGCCAATCAGGTGGATCGGCTGCATCACGAGCTCCGGAACCTTCCAGCCCGTGCCCGCCACGAGGAGACCGAGACCGGAGCCCACGATCATGGGGTTCCGCAGGATCATCAGCCCAAAGCGCAAAGGGGTGGTCCGGTGTTTGCTCGTGGTGGCGTCGAGGGCCATCAGGAACAGCGGTGTGAAGAAGGCCAGCTGGAAGATCAGCAGGGGAGCCACGTAGCTGGCGTCGCCGAGGACGAAAACGGCGATGGGGATACCCAGGTTGGCGGAATTGGCCAGCGAAGCGCCCATGGAGGACATCAGGGATTCCGGTACCGAGCGTTTGAGCAGGAAACGGACGATGAAGAAGAACAGTGCCGCCGTCGCGATGGCCCCGGCCGTCGTGACCAGCAGCGGCGCGGCGAAGACGTCTTGGAGTTTGGCCTTGCTGAGCGTTTCGAACAGCAGCGCCGGACTGGCGACAAAAAAGGTCAGCGCGCTGAGCACGGAGCGGGCGTTCTCGCCCAGGATGCCGCGCCGGCCGACGAACGTGCCCACCAGGATGATGCACCAGACTACGAAGAATCCGGCGAGAACGCCTAGCATGCGGCGGTCCGCAGCGTCGGGGGCACGGAATGGGCGGCAGTCACCCTCCCAGACTAATCAGCTTTATTTACGCCGGGCGCCTGTTACGGCGGATGTAGGCAGGCTGGATTCTGCTGTCAGTTGAGCGTGGCGTTGTTCAGGGCGTACGGGGGGCGCATGATTCCGGGGGTATGGCCCTCCGCGGGGTCGTTGCCGATCTGGACAATCTTGTTGTCCTGATCCACGTGGACCACCTTGGGGCTGTAGGCCCTGGCTTCATCCGTGGTCATCTGGGCGTAGGTGATCAAAATGATGATGTCGTTCTCGTGCATGAGGTGCGCAGCGGCGCCGTTGATCCCGATCACCCCGGAACCGCGTTCGCCGGCAATCGTGTACGTCTCCAGCCGGGCGCCGTTGGAGACGTCGACAATGGACACCAGCTCGCCGGGAAGGATGTCGGCCGCTTCCAGCAGATCCAGGTCCACGGTGACGGAACCGACATAGTGGAGGTCCGCGTGCGTGACCGTGGCGCGGTGGATTTTGGACTTGAATATTGTGCGATTCATAACGCCACCAGTCTAGCGCCGGGCCGCCGGAAGCGCTGTGAGCCAGCCAACAACGGCTGCCAACAACGCCCGCCAACAGGGACCGGCGGCCTACGGGCCGGCGGGCGGGATGGACGCGGCCGTCTCGGCCAGGATCTCCCGGGCGGCCAGGATGGCCGGGCGCTTGGCGCTGGAGCGCCGCACCGAGGTGAAGATGGTCCGGTGCGGATCGCCCGGCAGGCTGATCAGTTGGGACGTTGTGCCTCTTCCGGTCCAGACGAGGTCCGGCATGAGGGCCACTGCGTTCCCGGATTCGATCAGCCGGATCTGGGCCTGCAGGTCGGCGGTTTCGAAGCGGACGTCGGGCTCGAAGCCGGCGCCGCGGCACGCCTGCTCGGCCCAATGCCTGGACGCGGCCCCGCGGGGCTCCATCACCCAGGCCAGCCCGGCGGTGTCGGTGAGGGATGTTACGGCCGGCCGGCCGGCGGCACGCGGCGGAACCGCGAGGCGGATCGCATCGCTTGTGAGCCGGAGCCGGTCGAGCTCGGCATACCGGGGTGCGGCGTGTCCGGGGTACTGCTCGGCAATCACCAGGTCGAAGTCCCGGGCCCAGGTCTCATGAAGTGCCGTTTCGGGTTCCCGCTGGGTCATTTCAATCCGGACTTCGGGATACCGTGACGACATCCGGGTGAGGGCGTCCGGCATCAGGGCCAGCGCGGCGGACTGAAACACAGCAATACGGACCGTTCCCGTCACGGTCGTCAGTGAGGCTGCCAGGTCCGCCTCGGCCTGTTCCAAAGTTTCCAGGAGCTGTGCTGTGTGAGCCACCAGCACCTCGGCCTGCGGGGTGAGCTGGACCCGGCGGCCGGTCTTGCGAAGCAGTTCGACGCCGGCTTCCTTCTCCAGGAGGGCCAGCTGCTGCGAGACCGACGACGGGCTGTACTGGAGCGCCTCCGCAACCTCGGCCAGGGTGCCCCGGATCTTCAGCTCGCGCAGCAGGCGCAACCGCCGGACGTCCAGCATCGGTATTCCTTTGTGAATTCTAATGGTTATTGATTAGGAGAATTCACTTTATCTAATGCAATCGGGCTTGCATACTGTTGTCGTTGAGTAACCCCCATCACAGGGTGGATTGATGGGTACCACACCTAAGCGGGAGACCCTGAAATGACTACAAAAGACATATCCAAGTCGATTTTGAGGCGCAAGCCCATCGACGATATCGAGGAAGAGAACCTTCACAGCGGCCTGTTCAAGAGCCTCGGGCTCTGGCAGCTGACCGCCATCGGAGTTGGCGGCATCATCGGCGTCGGCATCTTCTCCCTGGCGGGCCTCGTCGCCCACGGCAGCGAGTCAGAGCCCGGCGTGGGCCCTGCGGTGCTGTTCTCCTTCCTGATCGCGGGACTCGCCTCCGCGGCCGCCGCATTGTCCTACGCGGAATTCGCCGGCATGATTCCTCGGGCCGGCTCGGCCTACACGTATGGTTACGTGGCCCTCGGTGAAATCATCGGCTGGTTCATTGGCTGGGACCTGCTGCTGGAATACATCGCGATTGTGGCCGTTGTGGCCATCGGCATTTCCGGCTACTTCGACGCGTTCCTGTCCGGCATCGGCATCCACATGCCCGCATGGATGACAGCGACTCCCGATGAGGGCACGGGCGGGATTATCAATGTTCCCGCGATCGCGATCTGCCTGCTGGTGACCTGGATCCTGTCCCGCGGCACCAAGACATTCGGCCGTTTTGAGCTCGTGGCCGTCGGAATCAAGGTGGTCCTGATCCTGTTCATCATCGGTCTCGGCATCTTCTACATCAATACGGAAAACTACAACCCGTTTATGCCCAGCGGCTTCGGCCCGGTCGTGGCGGGCGCGGCCACGGTGTTCTTCGCTGTGTTCGGGTACGACGCCATGAGCACCGCTGCGGAAGAGGCGAAAGACGGCAAGAAGCACATGCCCAAGGCCATTATTATGTCGCTCATCGTCGCGATGCTCCTGTACGTCGCCGCAACCCTGGTGCTCACGGGTATGCAGAACTACCAGGACATCGACCCCAAGGCCGGCTTCGCCTCCGCGTTCACGAGTGTGGGATTGCCCGTCATTGCGACGATCATCTCAGTTTTTGCCGTGCTGTCCATCATGACGGTCATGCTCACCTTCCTCCTTGGCTGCACGCGTGTCTGGTTCTCCATGAGCCGCGACGGGCTGCTCCCCGGCTGGTTCGCCAAGACGGACCGCCACGGCACCCCGCAGCGCGTCACCTGGATCGCCGGCGTCGCGTCCGCCCTGCTGGCCGGCGTGTTCCCGATCAAGGCCGTCGCCGACCTGACCAACATCGGCATCCTGGCCGCGTTCGTCGTCGTCTGCTTCTCGGTGATCGTGTTCCGCTACAAGAAGCCCGACGCGCCGCGCACCTTCCGGCTGCCGCTTATGCCGCTGGTGCCGGCCTTCGGTGTCCTGGCCTCCGGGTTCCTTATGCTCCAGCTGCACTGGGAGACCTGGCTGCGCTTCGGCGTCTGGCTCGTCATCGGCCTGGTCATCTACTTCACGTACGGCCGGAAGCACTCGCTGATGAACCCGGACAGCCCGCGGCACGAAGAGGCCGTGGAAATGCACCGTCACGTCGGCTAACTGCGCCCCACCCGAGTTGCGCTATCACTTTTGGCTCCCATCCCCGTCTGTGATGTCTCACCTCATCGTTGACACTTCATGTCTCAGCTGATCGTGGACGGTTCATGTCTCAGGACTTCGTGGACGGTTGCTTGCCCGGGCCGTTGAGGCCGATGTAGACGGTTCCTTTGGGCGGGCGCGGGTGGCTGATGATTTCCGTTCCCCGTGCATCGAAGAACATGATGGTTTCGTCGTCGTAGAGGACGTGGATTTGTTCTCTTGCGTGGTTCGTGCCGATGTAGAAGTGCATGCCGATGACGGTGACTTCGCCCTGACGCCCCACCTTTCGTTGCACGCTCTGGCGCGGTGTGGGTTTGCGGGTTTCGGGGGTCGGGGGCTCGGGCGGCGGGGCTGTCGCGGTGGCGTTCCAGGCCTCGGTCGGCGTCGTGCCCGGCGGCAGCGCCTGGTGTTCACGCTCGGTGTTGTAGTACGTGTCGAAGACATCGACATGGGCCTGTAGTTCGGCGATGGTCGCGGCCTGGGGATGGCGGTTCAGGTAGGTGTGCAGGGTCCGGTGGAAGCGTTCGTTTTTGCCCTGGGTGGTGGGTTTGTAGGGTTTGCCGGTGATCGGCACGACGCCGAGGGTCTTGAGGTATTCCACCAGGGCCCCGGTGCGGCCCCTTCGTGTGGGATTGAAGGCTGCCCCGTTGTCTGACAGGAACTTTTGGGGCACTCCGTGGCGATCGATGGCTATTCGCACCACCCGGATGGCCGCCTCGGATGTCTCTGCGTCTGCGACCAGCGATGCCAGTGCCAGTGCCAGGCGGGAATGATCGTCAATGAGCTGGAAAATGGCCACCTTGGCGCCGCCGGCCAGCAGCCACTCCGTCGAGTCGATCTGCCAGCAGCCGTTGGGTTCTGGATAGACGAATCTTTGGTAGGCGCTGCGCGGTTTCTTCCTCGGTTCCGGGACCACGACTCCCGCCCGGGTAAAGATCCGGGCCAAGGTGGCACGTGATGGCGGTTGGACCCCTTGGCGCCGCAGTTTGGCGGCGACGCTCAGCGGTCCGTAGTCATAACCAAGGCTCTTGAGGGACTCCCGGGTCGCGAGAGCCAGCTCCGCCAACGAGGTATCGACCTTAGCCGGACTGGTCGCCGGCTTGGTCGAGGCCGTTTCCATGGCTTTTATCGTCCCCACGGCGGCAGCCGCGGCCCGGATCTTGTAAAACCAGGCCCGGGACACCTTATGGCGTTGGCAGAACTGTGTAACCGCACCCCTCTCGGCGTCCTCAGGCCATGTCGCCACCAAATGCCGGATCTTGATATCGGGGTGCATTTTGCTCATGACCCGAGCAAAACCGGTCCGAGTGTCCACGATGTACTGAGACACACTGTCCACGATGTCTTGAGACAGAAACGTCCATTAAGTCATGAGACTCAACAGCTCCCATCCCCGTCTTTTGGGAGCCAAAAGTGATAGCGCATCCGTGTGTCCGGGGGTGGTTGCGTCCGGTCCGCGAATGTTCGATTCTTCTAATCAGTATTGCTCGGAAAACATCGCTTTATCTTATGAAAATCCGGTTGCATACTGAACCTGGAAGGGTCCACATTTTGAGAAAGAACGAGTACCAGCCATGACCAACATTTCAACGGAGTCCGGTGTGAACACTGGCAACGCGGCCGAGCACGCTCCCGTCTCGGAAGGCTCTCCGGTCCTTGAAGCCGCAGCCCTCGCCGAGGAGACCATCGGGCTGGTACGCCACTGGCTCGCCGAGGCCGCCAAGGTCCCAGTTGACGCTTCCGCCGAGCAGCTCGCCGGAGTCCTGAAGGACCCCAACGGCCTTGATTTCACGGTCGGTTTTGTCGACGGCGTCGTCCGCCCCGAGGACCTGGAGGTCGCCGCCCGCAACCTCGCCGGCCTGGCCCCCAAGGTTCCCGCCTTCCTGCCCTGGTACATGCGCAGCGCCGTCCGGCTCGGCGGCACCATGGCTCCGGTCCTGCCGCAGGTGGTCATCCCGATCGCCCGCCGCGTGCTCCGTGAAATGGTCGGCCACCTCATTGTTGATGCCACCGACGCCAAGCTGGGCCCCGCCATCGCCAAGATCCGCAAGGACGGCATCAAGCTCAACGTCAACCTCCTGGGTGAAGCCGTACTCGGCGAACACGAGGCCTCACGCCGCCTGGAGGGAACCCACAAACTCCTCTCCCGCCCCGACGTTGACTACGTCTCCATCAAGGTCTCCTCCACGGTGGCCCCGCACTCGGCTTGGGCTTTCGATGAGGCCGTGGAGCACGTCGTCGAGAAGCTCACCCCGCTTTTCACCCGCGCCGCATCCTTTGCGGCCGGCGGACAGAAGGCCAAGTTCATTAACCTGGACATGGAGGAGTACAAGGACCTTGACATGACCATCGCGGTCTTCACCCGGATCCTGGACAAGCCGGAGTTCAAGGACCTCGAGGCCGGCATCGTGCTGCAGGCCTACCTCCCGGACGCCCTCGCCGCCATGGTCCGCCTGCAGGACTGGGCCGCCGCCCGCCGCGCCGACGGCGGCGCCGCGATCAAGGTCCGCGTCGTCAAGGGTGCGAACCTGCCGATGGAACAGGTCGAAGCGTCCCTGCACGACTGGCCGCTCGCCACCTGGGGCACCAAGCAGGACTCGGACACCAACTACAAGCGCGTCATCAATTACGCGCTGCACCCGGACCGGATCGGGAACATCCGGATCGGCGTCGCCGGCCACAACCTCTTCGACATCGCCTTCGCCTGGCTGCTCGCCAAGCAGCGCGGAGTGGAGTCCGGCATCGAGTTCGAGATGCTGCTCGGCATGGCCCAGGGGCAGGCGGAAGCCGTCAAGAAGGACGTCGGCTCCCTCCTGCTCTACACGCCGGTGGTCCACCCGGCCGAGTTCGACGTCGCGATCGCCTACCTGATCCGCCGGCTCGAAGAGGGCGCCAGCCAGGACAACTTCATGTCCGCCGTCTTCGAACTCAGCGAGAACGAATCCCTCTTTGAGCGTGAGAAGCAGCGCTTCCTCGCCTCCCTCGCCAGGCTCGACGACGAGGTTCCGGGCCCGAACCGCCGGCAGAACCGCGCCCTCCCGGCCGCGCCGCTGCCGCACGACTCGTTCGAGAACACCCCGGACACCGATCCGTCGCTGCCCGCGAACCGCGACTGGGGCCGTGCCATCCTGGGACGCGTGGCGACGTCCACCTTGGGCAACGACGCCGTCGAGGCCGCCACGATCAACGACGAGGCGACCCTCAACTCCGTCATCGAAACCGCCATCGAGAAGGGCAAGGCCTGGGGCGCCCTCTCCGGTGATGAGCGGGCGGCGATCCTGCACCGCGCCGGCGACGTCCTCGAAGCCCGCCGCGCCGACCTGCTGGAGGTCATGGCCAGCGAAACCGGCAAGACCATCGACCAGGGCGACCCGGAGGTCAGCGAGGCCGTTGACTTCGCGCACTACTACGCCGAATCGGCCCGCACGCTCGACGGCGTCGACGGCGCCACCTTCGTCCCGGCCAAGCTCACCGTCGTGACCCCGCCGTGGAACTTCCCGGTGGCCATCCCGGCCGGCTCCACCCTGGCCGCCCTCGCCGCCGGCTCCGCCGTCGTGATCAAGCCCGCCAAGCAGGCCCGCCGCAGCGGTGCCGTGATGATCGAGGCACTCTGGGAAGCCGGCGTCCCGCGGGACGTGCTCGCCATGGTCCAGCTGGGCGAGCGTGAACTGGGGCGGCAGCTGATCTCCCATCCAGCAGTGGACCGGGTCGTCCTTACCGGCGGCTACGAGACCGCCGAACTGTTCCGTTCCTTCCGCCAGGACCTGCCTCTCCTGGCCGAGACCAGCGGCAAGAACGCCATCATCGTGACCCCGAGTGCCGACCTGGACCTCGCCGCGAAAGACGTCGCGTACTCCGCTTTCGGCCACGCGGGCCAGAAGTGCTCGGCCGCCTCGCTGGTGATCCTCGTGGGATCGGTGGCCAAATCCAAGCGGTTCCACAACCAGCTGATCGACGCCGTCACCTCGCTCAAGGTCGGCTACCCCGAGGACCCGGCCAGCCAGATGGGGCCGATCATCGAACCCGCCAACGGCAAGCTCCTCAACGCCCTCACCACCCTCGGTGAAGGCGAAAGCTGGGCCGTCGAGCCCCGGAAGCTGGACGAATCGGGCAAGCTCTGGAGCCCGGGCGTCCGTTACGGCGTCCGCCGCGGCTCCTACTTCCACCTCACCGAGTTCTTCGGCCCGGTCCTGGGAGTGATGACCGCGGCGACCCTGGAGGACGCCATCGCCATCCAGAACCAGATCGAGTACGGTCTCACGTCCGGCCTGCACTCGCTGAACCCGGACGAAGTGGGCCGCTGGCTCGACACCGTCCAGGCCGGCAACCTCTACGTCAACCGCGGCATCACCGGCGCCATCGTGCAGCGCCAGCCGTTCGGCGGCTGGAAGAAATCCGCCGTCGGCGCCGGCACCAAGGCCGGCGGGCCCAACTACCTCATCGGACTCGGCGAATGGGCCAGCAAGTCCAGCACCGCGGCCGGCTCTCCCGTCCACGCGGGAGTCCGCAGGATCGAGCAGGCGGCCCAGGGTGTCCTGGCTGCCGGCGAGCTGGAGCCGCTGCGGCGTGCCCTGGCCTCCGACGCCCTCGCCTGGGCCGAGGAATTCGGCACGGCCAAGGACGTCTCCGGGCTGAGCGCCGAGCGGAACATCTTCCGCTACCGGGCCCTGCCGGTCACGGTGCGGCTTTCCGAAGGCGAACCGCTCGCCCGCCTGGTCCGGACCGTGG
>NZ_AUPJ01000224.1:230-19340 GCF_000427315.1 Arthrobacter sp. TB 26 | reverse complement strand
GCGGGTATCCTGGCGGGCTCGGCCCTGACGGTGTCCACCGCCGTCGAACTCCCCGCCCAGCTGCGCACCGTGTTCTCCGGCCTCGGCATCGATGTCACCGTGGAGAACGACGCCGACTGGCTGGCCGCCGCGGGCAAGCTCGCCGGTGCGTCCAGGCTCTCGACCTCACGGATCAGGCTCATTGGCGGCAACGCCAAGGCACTGGCCGAGGCGACCGGCGGACGTCCCGACCTGGCGGTGTACTTCCACCCGGTCACCGAAGCCGGACGCGTTGAGCTGCTGCCGTTCCTGCACGAGCAGGCCATCAGCATCACGGCGCACCGTTTCGGTACCCCGAACCACATTTCGGACGGACTGATCTAGGCCCCCGCGCAGGGGGCGACGCGCAGGCGACACACCCTCGGGGCAAAAAAGCGAGCCGGACGGCCACCCTCCAATAGTGGTCGCCCGGCTCGTGGTCTTTGGTGGGCCTGAGCCCGCCGGCTTAGCCGAAGTACCAGCCGGGTGGAACCCACGAGGCCGGCACGGCGTGCGCGGAGAAGTCGTCGCAACCGGAGCAGAAGTACGTGACTTCGCCCAGTTTGTTAATGGAGCCGTCCCTGTGGTGCGTGGCAGGGACAAAAGTCTCAAGGTAGATGAACTCGTCCGTCCCGCAGCGTTCGCAGTACGGGCTGCCGACGTATTCGGCCTCAACGAGGGTTGTGGGATGCGGGTCCAGGCGTCCGCGGCTGGGGTGGTGCGCGGCGGCGCCGCGCTGCACTGCCTGGGAGAGCGGGCCCACAGTCTTGAGGCTGCGGGATGCCGGTAGAGAGGGGGTGTGCGGACGGTTAATGGCTGGCGTCATTGTCGGCCTATCCCGAACGCCTCCGGAGGGTCGCCGTGCGGCAGCCACAAAGGACAGCGTTCGTTATTCGAATCGTTGTCACAGGCCTCTGCTTGACCTTCAACACACTCAGGATATGTCACGAATCCGAGTGGATCAATGGTATGCGTAAGTACGCAATCCGAGTAGGTACATCCCCGGGTACGCAGCCATTTCAGGCGGAGCGCTTCAGGGTCCGGCCCGCGATCGTCTGGGTCAGGGCCTCGATCACCTCAGTGTTGGCCAGCGGGTTGCGGATCAGGGTGAAATCGACGTCGCCCACCGGGGGCAGGTCGAAGCGCCGCGTGATGATCTTCAGGTCGTCCGGCACCAGCGAGGACGGCATGACCGCCACGCCAATGCCGGCCCGGACCGCGGCCAGCACACCGCTGATCTGCCGGGTGGTGCATGTGATCCGCCAGGTCCGGCCCGCGGATTCAAGAGCGTCGATGGCCAGCTTCCGGCTCAGGCTCGGGGCGGGGTAGGCAATGAGCGGCACGGGCTCGGCCGGGTCCAGCGAGGTCTGCTCCAGGCCCACCCAGGCGAAGGAGTCCTGCTGCACCACCGTGCCGTCCTTGGCCCCGGCCACCCACTTGACGAACACAAGGTCCAGCTGGCCGGCGTTGAGGCGCTTGTAGAGCTGGTCGCTTTGGCCCACAGTGAGTTCCAGATTGATCTGCGGGTAGACCTGCCGGAACTCCCGCAGGATCCTTGGCAGGCCGGTGATCGCGAGGTCGTCCGCCGTGCCGAAGCGCAGCCTGCCACGCATCGCCGATCCGGAAAAGTAGCGGGAGGCGGCGTCGTGCGCAGACAGGATGCTGCGGGCGAAGCCGGCCATGGCGTCCCCGTTGTCGGTCAGGCGTACATCCCTGGTGTCGCGTGCCACGAGCACCCGTTTCGCGGCGGTCTCGAGCTTGCGGACGTGCTGGCTGACGGTCGGCTGCGCGAGGCCCAGCCGTTCAGCGGCCTTGGTGAAGCTCAGTGTTTCGGCCACGGCCAGGAAGGAGCGCAGCTGGGCGGGTTCGAACATGCGGTCTCCTGAGCTGCGGCGCTGTCGCGCCGCATTGCGTTTCGTAATGCGAGTTATGCGGTGAATAAGCTTCCACAATCTGTTGCGGCCAGCTTAGCGTTAAGGCATTCCCGCTCACCCGCTCCCTTGAGGACTTTCTGTGGCACCCCCACCGCCGTTCGAGGCCAACGTCACTGCCCTGCCGGACACCGTTACCCAGCCCATCGCCGTCGTCTCCCAGCGCCTGCCGTGGCGCCATACCTTTATCTCGCTTAAGGTCCGCAATTTCCGGATCTTCGCGACCGGCCACTTCATCGCCGTGATCGCCCTCTGGATGCAGCGGATCGCCCAGGACTGGCTGGTGCTCCAGCTCTCCGGTTCCGTCACCGCCGTCGGGATCACCGTGGCCCTGCAGTTCCTGCCCTCGCTGTTCCTGGGCCCGTGGGCGGGCATGATGGCGGACCGCTTCGCGAAGCGGAAGATCCTGATGCTGTGCCAGTCAGTGGCCGCTGTGCTGGCAGCCATCCTCGCGGTGCTCGCGCTGAGCCAGCGGATCGAGGTCTGGCACGTGTACGCGATCGCCCTCGTCCTTGGCCTGGTCACTGTGCTGGACCAGCCCGCACGGCAGGTCTTCGTCAACGAACTCGTCGGCCCGGCCTACCTCCGGAACGCCATCAGCGTGAACTCCACGACGTTCCAGCTCGGCGGCCTGATCGGTCCGGCGCTCGCCGGGCTGCTGCTCACGGCGGTGGGCGCCGGCTGGGCGTTCGCCGCGAACGCCGTCGCCTGCTGCTTCACCGTCGCTATGCTGCTCACGCTGCGGAAGGACCAGCTGTACATCAGCGCCCCGGTGCCCAAACGCAAGGGGATGCTGCGCGAAGGGCTGAACTACGCGCTGAGCAAACCCACCATCTACTGGCCGTGGCTGATGGCCGGCTTCGTCGCGGTGTTCGCGATGAGCCTGCCGGTGCTGCTGGCCGCTTTCGCGGACCACGTGTACGACGTCGGCGCCGGGGGCTACGGACTGCTCAACGCGCTGGTGGCCCTTGGGGCGCTGGCCGGGGCCATCACTTCCGCCCGCCGGCGTGAACTGCGGCTGCGTTCAGTGATGCTGGGAGCCGGAATGTACGGGCTCATGCTCTGCCTGGCCGCGATGGCGCCTTCCATGGTGTGGTTCGGGGCGGCGATGGTGCTGGCCGGGTTCTGGTGCCTGATGTTCCTGACCGCCGCCAACCAGCTGGTCCAGATCAGCTCCAACATGGCCATCCGGGGACGCGTCATGAGCCTGTACATCATGGTGCTGATCGGCGGGCAGGCCATTGGCGGGCCGATGATCGGCTGGCTGGCCGAGCATGTGGATCCGCAAACGGCCATCATGGTTTCCGGCGGGGTGCCGGCGCTGGCCGCGGCGGCGGTCGCCGTCGTGCTGGCGCGCCGCGACCAGCTGATGCTCAAGGTGGACCTGAAGGACCGGCGGCGGCTCGTGACGATTGTCCGCAAGGGTGCCGGCCGGGGGACGTGCCCGGGCGGGCGGCCCGCAGCCGCCACACCCTAGCTTTGGCTATCCTGCCAACGGTACGTGCGGGTACTCCGCCTCGCGCTTCTGGAACTGCAGCACATCCGGATTGAGGATGACGCCGTCGCGGATTTCGATCGCGCGGCGGATGGTCTCGTTCGCGGCCCAGGCCTCGGGGCCGGTGATCACGGTTTCCAGGAACGGCAGCAGCGCCTCGCTGATTTCCCAGCTGGACGAATTCCACAGGTAGGAGGGGCTGTGGTCCACCGCGTAGTAGTCGATGTGGTCCCCGACCTTGAACATCGGCGCGGCAAACGTGGTGGTCTTCGCCCAGCTGAAGCCCATGCCCTCGTCGCAGGACACGTCCACGATCAGGCTGCCGGGCCGGAAGGCGTCCAGATCCTCGGTGCGCAGGTACGTCAGCGGCGCGTTCGGGTCCTGGAGGGTGCAGTTGACCACGATGTCGCTCTCAGCCAAAAACGGTGCGAGCGGCACGCGGCCGCGCTCGGTGATGACCTCGCTGAGGAACGGCGCCTTGTCGTCGTGGTCGAACTGCGCGATCCGCACCGAATGGATGGGGGAGCCCACCGCGGCAACCCCGCGGTTGGTCAGCACCTGGACGTCATGGACGCCGTGGGCGTTCAGGGCCGTGACCGCGCCACGGGCCGTGGCGCCGAAGCCGATCACGACGGCGCTCAGCCGGCGGCCGTAGTCCCCGGTGGAACCTGTCAGGGCCAGGGCGTGCAGCACCGAGCAGTAGCCGGCCAGCTCATTGTTTTTGTGGAACACGTGCAGGCCGAAGCCCCCGTCGCTGGCCCAGTGGTTCATCGCTTCGAAGGCGATTAGCGTGAGTTTCTTGTCGATCGCCAGCTGGGTGATGGCCCGGTCCTGGACGCAGTGCGGCCAGCCCCAGAGGACCTGCCCGTCCCGCAGTTCGGCGAGGTCATCAGGCTGCGGCTTGGGCAGGAGGACGACGTCGGCCTCGGCCAGCAGCTGCGCACGCGGGACGATGCGCCCCACGAGCGGTGCCAGGTGCTCGTCCGAGACGCCGAAGCGCTCGCCGTAGCCCTCCTCGAGGATCAGCTGCTGCCGGAGTTCCGGGGCAATGCGGTCCGTGTGGAGGGGGTGGATCGGGAGGCGCCGCTCGTCAGGTTTTCGCGTGCTGGCAAGGACTCCGAGGGTGAGGTGGCTCATGGTGCCGCTCACTTCTTTTTGGGACTCGCCGGCTTGGAGCTGGTGGCCTTGTCCAGGGAGCTGGGCGGCGCTGCGGCGGTCCTCTTGTCGGCCCGCTTTTCCTTGATGGATTTGCCGGATTTCTTGGATGCTGCTTGGCGGGGGGATTTGTCAGCCATGATCGCTCCTGTAGCGGAACCGGAGAGGTTCCTGACTTCGAACGATACAGGTAGGGGCCTAACAGCCCCGGGGGCCGCCGGGCGGAGTTGCGGCCGGGGATTGGAGCGGCTGACGGGAATCGAACCCGCGTATCAAGCTTGGGAAGCTAGCGCTCTACCATTGAGCTACAGCCGCAGTGGGACCGTCCGGAATGCTGGACTTGGTCCCGGGGAACAACGAGATTTACCTTACCCCAGCCACGGGCGTTCGCCGAACACGTCGCGCCGGTGACGTCGCGGGGCGGCGCGCTCCTCCGTTAGCCACAAATAGACGCTAGGCAGGCCCGCAGAGCGGCCATTCGCGTCAAATGGGCGGCAGTCCGTTCCTGCTCCGGTGCATCGGCCCAGGCCCGCATGAAGTGGCGTTCCCCAGCCGACCCCGGGGCGCCCAGGAGGTGATCGTGCGCTGGCCGAAACTGACCGAGAAGTAGGCCCTGCGTCAGCCCCTGCGGACGAGTTACGGAGCGGTACACAGCCCGGTCAGCCCCATAACTCTTCGATAAAGGCCCGCCCCGCAGCCGCGCGGGGCGGGCCTTGCTGTCTATCCTGAAGGAGTTAGCTGCAGTTCCGGGGAAGCGGGCTACGCCCATCAGCCGTCCGCCCAGCAAGGATTTCCGTGGCCATCGCAGAGTACGACGTCGTCATCCAACGGGATGCCAGGAGCGTGTATGACTTCCTGGTCGACGCCCGCAACCTGCCCAGCTGGCGCACCGGTGTCCGCAGCATTGAACTGGAATCGGGCGCTGCCGGGTCCAAGGGCGCCGTTTACCGGCAAACCATCGCCGCGCCGGGCGGGCGGATAATCTGCGGCGACTTCGAGATCACCGAGGCGCGGCCCGGGGCGGAGATCCAGTACAAGGTCCTCGCCGGGCCCGGGCGGACGCGCGGCGGCTACTACCTGAGCACGGAAGGCGCCAGCACCCGGGTCCGCTTTGCCCTGGAATGCGAGCCCCGGGGACTCCTGGCCCGGCTGAAGTCCCCCTTCCGCCGCCGCATGAAGGCGGAAGTCTGCCAGCTGGAGCAGCTCAAGTCGGTCCTCGAGGAGCAGGCAGAGCAGTAACAGCAGAGCTGTAACACTGGCCCCGCGCACGTTTGTCCACGGCGAGTACGGTAATTTGAACGTGTGCTGATCTCTGACCGCGACATTCGTACCGAAATCAATTCCCAACGGATCATTCTGGAGCCGTTCGACCCCGCCATGGTTCAGCCATCGTCGGTTGACGTCCGGATCGACAAATTCTTCAGGCTCTTCGACAACCACAAGTACGCCCATATTGACCCGGCGGAGGAACAGCCCGAGCTGACCCGTCTGGTGGAGGTTGAGGCCGGCGAACCGTTTATTCTTCATCCCGGGGAATTCGTGCTGGGCTCCACCTACGAGACAGTGACGCTCCCCGACGATATCGCCGCCCGGCTTGAGGGCAAGTCCTCGCTGGGCCGGCTGGGCCTGCTCACGCACTCGACGGCAGGGTTCATCGATCCGGGCTTCTCCGGGCACGTGACCCTTGAGCTGTCCAACATGGCGACGCTGCCGATCAAGCTGTGGCCGGGCATGAAGATCGGCCAGTTGTGCTTCTTCCGGCTCACTTCTGCCGCTGAGCACCCGTACGGCTCCGGCGAGTACGGCAACCGCTACCAGGGCCAGCGCGGCCCGACGGCGAGCCGCAGCCACCTGAACTTCCACCGCACGGACATCTAGATCCCGTCCGCTGTCCGGACCGTCCGCGTTTTCGCGGGCCGGCGCAGCATCGCCACCACCGGCTCCACGAACCGGGCGGCGAGCGGGCCCGTCACGGCCATAATCAGCACATAGGCGGTGGCCAGGGCCGCGAGCTCCTGCGGGACCACACCTGAGGCGACGGCGAGCCCGGCGATAACGATCGAGAATTCCCCGCGGGCGATCAGCGCGGCGCCGGCGCGGAAACGACCCGGCACTCCGATCCCGGCGCGCTTCGCCGCCCAGATCCCCGTGAGCATCTTGGTGGCCGCGGTGACGATGGCCAGGAGAAGGGCCCAGCCGAGCACGGGCGGGATGGTGGTGGGGTCCGTGTTGAGGCCAAAGACCACGAAGAAGATGGCCGCGAAGAGGTCCCGCAACGGCTCCAGGATCCGGGTGGCGCTGTGCGCAGTGGCGCCCGAAATGGCGATTCCGAGCATAAAGGCTCCCACCGCCGCTGACACCTGCATGGCGGCCGCCAGCCCGGCCACCAGCAGCGCGGCGCCGAGCAGGTTGAGCAGGAACACCTCGGAGTTCTCGCTGTGGACTGCCTTGGACACGTGGTGCCCGTGCCGCAGTGCCACGAGCAGCACCACGGTGACGACGGCGAGCGAGATCCCCACGGTCTGCAGCCCGACGACGAAGCTGACGCCGGCCAGCGTCGCGGTCAGGATCGGCAGGTAGACCGCCATGGCCAGGTCCTCGAACACGAGGATCGAGAGCACCACCGGAGTCTCGCGGTTGCCGATCCGCCCCAGGTCCGTAATCACCTTCGCGGCGATCCCCGAGGACGAAATGTAGGTGACGCCGCCCATCACCATCGCTCCGACGATCCCCCAGCCCAGCAGGACCGCGAGCAGGGCACCCGGGAGGAAGTTCAGGACGAGGTCCAGGACGCCGGCTTGCCAGGAGCGTCGCAGCCCCGTGACGAGTTCGGCCGCTGTATATTCCAATCCAAGCATAAGCAGGAGGAGGATGACGCCGATCTCGCTCGAGAGGTGCGCAAACTCGTGCATTCCTTCGAGTTTCACCAGGCCGCCTGCCCCGAAGAACAGGCCGCCGATGAGGTACAGGGGAATGGGGGACATGCCGATCCGCCCGGCCAGCCTCGCCAGCAGGCCGAGGCAGAAGACGACGGCCCCAAGTTCAATCAGGGTCAGTGCGAGCGGATCCATACCGTCAGCCGTTGCGCAGGATGCCGGCCGCCGTGTCCAGGCCTTCTTGGGTTCCCACTGCTACGAGGAGATCTCCGGGGTGCAGGACGACGTCAGGTCCCGGTGAGGGAAGCACTTCGCCTTCACGCATGATCGCGACGATCGAGGCGCCACTCCGGGTCCGGATGGCGGCTTTGCCCATCGGCTGGTTGTGGAACGGGGAGCCGGCGGCGATGGAGAACTGCCGGGTGACGATGCCCGGAACCTCGCGGTGCGCTTCGGAGAGCTGCATGGCCAGCCGCTGGCCGCCCAGCAGGTTTCCGAGGGCGGCGGCCTCGTCGGCCGTCAGCGGAATGGACGCCTGGCAGGTGTCCGGATCGTCCCATGTCGATACGATCAGTTCGGTTTGGCCTTCGCGGTATTCCACGACGCCGATCCGCCGCCCGGAGGCGGTCATGAAGTCCTTGCGCCGGCCGAGTCCCGGGAGGTCTGTTTCATCCACGTTCATGCCTCCAGCCTAGTGCGCTGCGTGGGATTCCGGGCAGCTTCAGGCCGCGGGGACGACGGCGATTTCGGTCTTGTCCGGTGCCTTGACGGGGAGCAGGAGCAGCAGCCCGGCCAGGAGCACCACCATGATGCCGAGGATGCCCCAGCGCTGTGCCTCGCCGGGTGCCACCAGCGGGGCAGCGACCGCTATGCACAGCGTAAAGAGTGCGGGGGCGAGGAAACTGACGGCCCGGCCTGTGGTGGCGTAGAGGCCAAACAGCTCGCCGGATTCGCCGTGCGGGGCAAGCCGGGCCAGGTAGGCCCGCGAGGAGGACTGCGCCGGCCCCACGAAGAGGCACAGGAACAGGCCAAAGATCCAGAACGTGGTGGTGCCGGCCCAGTCCACGCCGAAGAAGGAATAGTCTCCGTTGCCGAGGACCAGGATCATGGAGCCGGAGGCCAGCAGCCCCACCAGCGAACCGGTGATGACCGCCTTCGGCCCGATCCGGTCGTCGAGGAAGCCGCCCGCGATGGCACCCGCGGCGGCAACGACGTTCCCGAAGATCGCGAAGAAGATGACGTCCTTGAGTTCGAAGCCGAATGTTCCCGCGGCGATGATGCCGCCGAAGGTGAACACGGCGGCCAGCCCGTCCCGGAACACGGCACTCGCGAGCAGGAAGTAGATGGTGTGCGGGCTGGTCCGGTAAATCGCCTTGATCCGACGCACCAGGAGGCCGTAGGACGCCAGGAATCCCAGGCCGGCGCCCTGCTGGGCCTTGGGAAGTTCCGGCACGGCGAACAGCACGGGCAACGCAAAGATCAAGAACCACAAGGCCGAGAACACCGCGACCAGGCGGATATTGAGGCCGTCCTCCGTCGAGCCGCCGAACCATTCGAAGCTGGGCTGGACAAAGAGCTGGAGCACGATCAGCAGCGCCACGATGCCGCCGAGGTAGCCCATGCCCCAGCCGAAGCCGCTGACCTTGCCGATGTTCTGCGGGGTGGAGATCTGGGCGAGCATGGCGTTGTAGTTCACGCCAGCAAACTCGAAGAACACGTTCCCCAGCGCAATCAGAGTCACCCCGAGCAGCAGGAACTCCGGGCGCGGGAAGACGAAAAAGCACAGGGCGGTCAGGAGCGCAACGGCGGCGGTGTTGACCCCCAGCCAGAGCTTCCGGCGCCCCCCGGTATCCGAGCGCTGCCCGGTGACGGGTGCCAGGAGCGCGATCGCCGCACCGGCGATGGCCAGTGCGCCGCCCAGGACCGCGGACGCCTGGTCCTCGCCGCCGAAGGCCTTGGAGGTCAGATACACGGTGAACACGAACGTGGTCATGACCGCATTGAAGGCGGCCGAGCCCCAGTCCCAGGCCGCCCACGCGAGGATGCGCCCCTTGTGGGAGGTCGGGTGTCCGGATTCCAGTTCCGACGCGGGACGCATGGCCTCGGGGGCAGCAGCGGAGTTCATAGCGTGAATGTTATCCGCACAGCGCGCACGACCCGACGCACCGTACCAAAAGAATTTGTCAACGCTTGGTAAACTGTCCGGACTGAACCTAACGAATGCGCCGCCTGCTCCAACTTTTTGACAATCGAAACCCTGACGTTGCGGAGATACCAGTGATCACAGTCCTTGCCGTGCACTTTGCGGTGGCTGCTGTGGCGCCATTTCTCTTCCGGAAGTTCGGCCGGAATTCGTTTTACGCCCTCGCTGCGGTGCCCGCAGGCTCGTTTGTCTGGCTGATCCTGCAGCACGGCGCCGTCTATGCCGGCGCCGGGGCACCCCCGGACGGCGCTGCCAGCGCCGTCGCCGAAGTCCTGCCCTGGATCCCCGAGCTGAAGATGGAGCTCGCGTTCCGGATGGACGCCCTGGCTTGGGTCATGTCCCTGCTCGTCCTGGGCGTGGGTGCGCTGGTCCTGGTCTACTGCGCCCGGTACTTCAAGGACAAGGACGACAACCTCGGCGGATTCGGTGCCCAGCTGCTGGCCTTCGCCGGGGTGATGTTCGGCCTGGTGACGGCAGATGACCTGCTCCTGATGTTCATCTTCTGGGAACTGACCACGGTCCTGTCCTACCTGCTGATCGGCTACGCCCGGACCAGGCTCTCAGCGCGGCGCTCCGCTCTGCAGGCCCTCATCGTCACCACCGCCGGCGGCCTTGCCATGCTGGTGGGCCTGATCATCCTCGGTTTCAACGCCGGGACCTACCGGATCTCGGCCATCCTCGAGCTGGCGCCAACCCTCGTCACCGGGCCCGCGGCGGGNCGGGAGCCGTGGCTGCCGCCGTCGTCCTCATTTTGATGGGTGCGATCACCAAATCGGCGCTTGTCCCGTTCCACTTCTGGCTCCCCGGCGCCATGGCCGCTCCCACGCCGGTGAGTGCCTACCTGCACGCCGCAGCCATGGTGAAGGCCGGTATCTACCTCGTGGCGCGGCTGGCGCCAGGATTTGCGGACACCCCGTACTGGCTGCCGGTGGTGCTCGGCCTCGGCCTGGCCACCATGCTGGTCGGCGGCTACCGGGCGCTGCGGCAGACCGATATCAAGCTCATCCTGGCGTATGGCACGGTCAGCCAGCTCGGCTTCCTGACCATGGTCGTGGGGCTCGGCAAACCCGACGCGGCCCTTGCCGGCCTCGGCCTGCTCCTCGCCCACGGACTGTTCAAGGCCACCCTCTTCCTGGTGGTCGGCATCATTGACCACCAGGCCGGAACCCGCGACATCCGCAAGCTCTCGGGCGTCTACCGTTCCTCCCGGGCCCTCGCCATCGTGGCCGCCATTGGTGCCGCCTCAATGGCCGGCATCCCGCCGCTGGCCGGCTTCGTCGCGAAGGAATCGGTCTTCGAGGCCTTCGTCCACTACGGCACCGGCTCTGGCGCCGGCCCGTGGGGGCTGCTGATCCTCGTCGGCCTGGTCCTGGGCTCCATCCTGACCTTCGCCTACAGCGCCCGGTTCATGTGGGGCGCCTTCGCCGTCAAGCCCGGCGTCGAGTCCACCCCGTTCAAACCGATCAAGCCGGCCTTCCTGGCCGCCCCCGCCGTCCTGAGCCTGCTGACGATCGTCTACGGGCTGTGGCCGGCACCGGTGGACGGCTGGGTCCAGCCGTACGCGGCGCTGTTCGTGCCCGACGGCGAAGACCCGGCCGCCGCCGCCGGCCACCTCGCGTTGTGGCACGGAGTGACCCCGGCCCTGGGGCTGACCGCCCTCACCTTCGCCCTCGGCCTGGCCATGTTCTTCGGCCGCAACGCCGTCTCCCGGCTCCAGGGCCTGGTCCCCGGCTGGATCGACGGCGACCGCACGTACCAGTTGGCCATCGGTGCGCTCGACGACGCCGCAGTCTGGATCACCGGCCGGACCCAGCGCGGTTCGCTGTACTTCTACCTGTCCGTCATCCTGACCGTGGCGTTCGTCCTGCCGCTCACGGCGCTGGTCCTGGCCAACAAGGCGCTGCCGGAAGACCTTTACTTCGTTGACCCCAACTCCCCGCTGCAGATCGTGGCGGGCGCCGGCATTGTGATCGGGGCGCTGGCCGCGGTACGCGCCAACAAGCGGTTCCTGGCCGTTCTGATGGTGTCCGTCACCGGCTACGGCATCGCCCTGATGTTCGCGCTGCAGGGCGCCCCGGACCTCGCGCTGACCCAGATGCTGGTGGAAACCATCATCCTGGTGGCCTTCGTCCTGGCCATGCGCAGCCTCCCGGCGGAACTGCGCGACCGGACGGGCGGAAAATACCGGGTGGTCCGCGTGATCATCGGCGCCGCCTTCGGGATCACCATGGTGTTCGTCGCCATCTTCGCCCTCGGCGCCCGGGTGGCCGCGCCGGTATCCCTGGAATTCCCGAAGCTGGCGTATGAGGGCGGCGGCGGACTCAACATTGTCAACGTGACACTGGTGGACATCCGGGCCTGGGACACCTTCGGGGAAATCTCGGTGCTCGCGCTGGCCGCCACCGGTGTTGCCAGCCTGATCTTCGTCCGGAGCCGCGGCGAAGGCATCCGCGCCTCCTCCACCGTGGCCGAGGGGTCCGTCGGACGCCGCAGCCCCGGCGGCAGCCGCGGGAACACCCGTGACGACGCCACGCTGGCCATGAGCCGCCGGTTCGCCGCCTCCAGCCGCGACGCGTGGATCGTGGCCGGCCGAACCCTGGCGCCGGAACGCCGCTCGATCATCTTCGAGGTCGTCACCCGCCTGATCTTCCACTCCATCATTGTCTTCTCCATCTACCTGCTGCTGGCCGGCCACAACTTTCCCGGCGGCGGCTTCGCCGGCGGCCTCACCGCGGGTCTGGCGCTCACCGTCCGCTACCTCGCCGGCGGGCGCTTCGAACTGCGCGAAGCCTCGCCCGTCAGCGCCGGAACCCTGCTGGGCATTGGCCTCGCCACCGCGGCGGCCTCCGGCCTGGTGCCGCTGCTGCTGGGCGGCCAGGTGTTCCAGAGCGCCATCATCGAGTTCTGGCTGCCGGTCTTCGGTGACGTCAAGTTCGTCACCTCCACGATCTTCGACATCGGCGTGTACACGGTCGTCGTCGGCCTGGCGCTGGACGTGCTGCGCAGCCTGGGCGCCGAGATCGACGAACACTTCGAGGAACAGTCGGAGGAACCGGCCGGCGACCAGGAGCCCGGCGGAGTCCCGGCCGAAACCACAGCCAAGGGGAAAGCATGAGCGTCAACCTGACCCTGCTGACGGTCATGGGAGCCCTGTACGCCTGCGGCATCTACCTGCTCCTGGAACGCAGCCTGACCCGGGTCCTGCTGGGCCTGATGCTGCTCACGAACGCCACCAACCTGCTGATTTTGACCACCGGCGGCTACGCCGGCCTGGCGCCCATGTTCAGCAAGGACACGGCGGCCGGTGATTACAACGATCCGCTGCCGCAGGCCCTGATCCTCACCTCGATCGTGATCTCCTTCGCCGTCACGGCCTTTATGCTCGGCATCATCTACCGGACCTGGGTGCTGGCCCGCGAGGATGAAATCCAGGACGACGCCGAGGACCGCCGCGTGGCCAGGACTCCCAGCTTCGACGTCGAGGACGACTCCGTGATCCCGGTGGAGACCTCCGAGTTCCCGCTGACCATGATCGGCTCGGACGGCCAATCGGTCTCCGACGTTCCCGCCGGGGCCGAAGCCACGGTCCAGGTCGCAGACCGCACGCTGGACGCCGATAAGGCCGCCTCCGAGGAGCAGCCCGGGTCGCTGAATGTCACTCCACCGAACAAGGAAGGAGGCGGACAGTGAACATTGCCAGTTTCGCCCCGCTCGCCGTCCTCCTCCCCATCCTCGGCGCTGCCCTGACCTTCCTGCTGATCCGGCAGCCGCGGGCGCAACGGACCGTGAGCATCGCGCTCCTGTCCGTGACGCTGCTGCTTGAGTGCTGGCTGCTGGCCTCCGTCTGGGAGGGCGGAACGGCTGCGGTCAACATCGGCGGCTGGCTTCCGCCGTGGGGCATCGTGATGGTGGTGGACCAGTTCTCCTCGCTGATGCTGGTGGTGTCCTCCTCCGTGAGCCTCGCCGTGCTGATCTACGCCACCGGGCAGGGCATGGCCGACGGCGACCGGGACGCGCCGGTCTCGATCTTCCACCCCACCTACCTGATCCTGGTGGCCGGGGTGTCCAACGCCTTCCTCTCCGGGGACCTGTTCAACCTCTACGTGGGGTTCGAGATCCTCTTGACCGCCAGTTACGTGCTGATGACCCTCGGCGGGACGGGCCCACGGATCCGGGCCGGCGTGACCTACCTCGTGGTCTCGGTGGTGTCCTCGGTGCTCTTCCTGATCGCGATCGCGATGATCTATGGCGCCACCGGCACCATAAATATGGCCGACCTCGCCGTCAAGCTCGCCGACCTCGACCAGGGCACGCAGAACCTGCTGCACGTGATGCTCCTTGTGGCGTTCGGGATCAAGGCGGCCATTTTCCCGCTGTCCTTCTGGCTCCCGGACTCCTACCCGACGGCGCCTGCCCCGGTCACGGCGGTGTTCGCCGGCCTGCTCACCAAGGTGGGCGTCTACGCGATCGTCCGCACGGAAACCCTGCTGTTCCCGGGCGACACCTTCAATACCCCGCTGATGGTCGCCGCCTTGCTGACCATGATCGTGGGAATCCTGGGCGCCCTGGCACAGAGCGACATCAAACGACTCCTGTCCTTCACCCTGGTCAGCCATATCGGCTACATGGTGTTCGGGCTCGCGATGTCCTCGGTGGCGGGGCTGGGGGCCGCCGTCTTCTACGTGGCGCACCACATCACCATCCAAACCAGCCTGTTCCTGGTGACGGGCCTGATTGAACGCCGGGGCGGGAGTTCCTCCGTGGACCGCCTTGCCGGGCTCGCCAAGCTGTCCCCGCTGCTGGCGGTGCTGTTCTTCGTCCCGGCCATGAACCTGGCCGGCATCCCGCCGTTCTCGGGTTTCCTCGGCAAACTTGGGCTGCTGCAGGCCGGTGTGCAATTGGGAACGCCGCTGGCCTACGCCCTGGTGGCCGGCGGAGTACTGACCAGCCTGCTGACGCTGCTGGCCATTGCCCGGGTCTGGAACCGCGCGTTCTGGCGCAAGCCCGAGGACGCCGAACACCCCGATCCCGTCCTGCTGGCCGCCCCGGGGGATTCAGCCACGGGGGACCGGGCCGGGAAGACCAACGTCACGCTGCTGCCGCGGACCATGGTGGGTTCCACCCTGGGCCTGGTGATCTTCGGCGTCGGGCTGACCGTCTTCGCGGGGCCGCTGTTCAAGGTGGCCGACCAGTCCGCCTTCGACATGCTGGACCGCACCGCGTACATCCAGGCGGTCCTCGGCGAGGACCCACCGGTTCCTGCGATCTCCCAGCCTGAGCCGCAGGAGGTCTCAAAATGAGCCGCAAACGAATCTCGCTGCGGCAGGAACTTCCGCTGCTCGTGTGGCTTGTGGTTGTCTGGGGCGCCCTCTGGCGGGACTTCAGCCCCGGGAATCTGCTCTTCGGCGCCCTGATCGCCGTCGTCGTGGCGCGGCTGTTCTACCTGCCGCCGGTGGAACTCGGCGGGCGCTTCAACGTGCTCCGGGCGGTTCCGTTCGCCCTGATGTTCCTGGCCAAAGTGGTGGCAGCGAGCTTCCAGGTCCTGTACCTCGCGGCGGCCAAGGGCCCCAAGGTGGTCAGCGCCGTCATCGCCGTCCCGCTCCGGAGCCACTCGGACCTGCTGGTCACCGCGACCGGTCACGTCACCGCCCTGATCCCCGGCTCGCTGGTGGTGGAGGTGGACCGCTCCACGTCGACGCTCTATATCCACGGCATCAACGTCCGCAACGCAGACGACGCCGCGCAGCTGCGCAAGGACGTCCGCGACACCGAGGCCGGGCTGATCAGGATCATGGGCACCAAAGCCGAACTGTCCGCACTCAACCAGGAGGTGGGCGCATGATGCAGCTCGTCCTGACCGTGACCGCGGTGGTGCTGTCGCTGGCCGCCGGAGGAGCGATCATCCGGATCGCGCGGGGCCCGTCGCTGCTGGACCGGGTGCTCGCCGCGGACGTGCTGCTGGCCATCCTGGGTGCCGCCTTGTGCATCGACATGGCCGTGAACCGGCACCTCAACAACCTCATGCTGCTGGTGGCGGTGTCCCTCATCGGGTTCGTCGGCTCCGTGACCGTGGCCCGCTTCGTTGCCGACCGGCGGGAGAAACCCCGTGAATCCTGAGACCTTGTCCGGCGACACCGTGATCGACGCCGTCTCGGCGGTCTTCCTGGTGGTCGGCGCCCTCATGTCCCTCGCCGCCGCGGTGGGCCTGCTCCGCTTCCCCGACCTCATGACGCGGATGCACGCGGCCACCAAGCCCCAGGTGCTGGGGCTGTTCCTGCTGCTGTCCGCTTTGGGCCTCCAGATGCGCACCTGGTGGGTGTGGCCGGTGCTGGTGGTGGCGTGGATCTTCCAGCTCCTCACCGTGCCGGTTTCCGCACATATGGTGGGTCGGGCCGGTTACCGGACGAAGCACCTGCACCCGGAACTGCTCAGCACGGACGAACTGGAGGCCGTGGTGCAGCAGGCCGCCGGCACACGCGGTTTCACCGACGACGACGAGGTCACCGACCGGCGGTGAGCGCTGTCGTCAGGAACGTGTCCTGGACGATGCGCCCTAAACCAGGCGCCTTACACCAGGTCTTGAGTCTTGGCGAAGCGGGTCACCGCGCGCTGGGTGCCGCGGTTGGCGAGGACCTGGATGATGGCGCTGACAGATGCCGAGATCAAGGCGAAGGTCAGGGCCGAGCGCAGCGTGGTGGGAACGTCGTCGTCGTGGCCCTTGGGCGGCTTGCTGCCCGTGGATTTCTCCCAGACGGTGTCAACGAGCTTGGTGCCGACGTAGCCGGCGAGCAGGCTGATGCCGGTGCCGAGCAGTTTGATGAAGATGTTCATTCTTCGCAACTCCTTGCGGGAGGAAACAGGGCTTCCCCTAGCCTAACGTTCCTTGCCCGGCGGTCCAGCCAGGGACGCGGGGCCGGGACCAACGCCCCTGTCGGTTGAGTCGGGCCGGACGTAACTTCGAGCATGGAAAAGCCGCAAACCCGATCGCCCGGCCGCGCCGCGCAGGCCGCCCCGGCGGCTGACGGCCAGACCTGGCGGCAGCTCTATTTCTGGGCCGGCATTGCCTCGGTGCTCTTTGTGGTGCTCCTGGTTCTCGCGCTGGTGCTGGACTTCGCCGCGCCGCCCCCGGTCCACGGAGGCGCCGCGACGCTGGACTTCATCGCGCGGAACAAGGGGATCTACATCGCCGAGCAGCTGTTGTGGATGGTGCCGAACATCCTGCCGGTGCTCGTGTTCGTGGCGCTCTTCGTGGCCCTGGCCCCGCTCGACAAAAGCCGGGCCCTGCTGGCTACCGTGATTGGCGCCCTGTCCTGGGCGCTGATCCTCGCCGTCCCGGTCACCAGCCGCGGCTCCCTCGTGTTCGTGTACCTCAGTGACCGTTACGCCGGCGCGGCCGACGACGCCGCTCGGGTCCGCTACGCGACCGCCGCCGAGGCGATCGTCGCCGAGAACAACACCCCAGCCGTCGTCGGCATCCTGTCAGCGCTCGGCATCCTGCTGATATCCGTTGTCATGCTGAAAGGGGTGCTGCCACGGTCCCTCGCGTGGCTGGGGATCGCCACCGGCGGCCTGGGTGTCGTTGCGGAGGCGCTCCGGCATGCCGTCCCGGAGTTCTACTGGGGCTACGGCGTGCTGATGTGGGTCTGGTTCGTGGCCGTCGGGATTGCGCTGATCCGGCTGGCCGGGCGGACACCCCGCAGCGGGGCCGGGGCGACGCGCAGCTAGCGTCCCGACGGTCCAGCCAGAGACGCAGTGCGGCCGAGGATTTCCGACAGGGCCTCGACCACCAGTTCGTGGTCGGCTTTCTGCGGCAGCCCCGACACCGTGACGGTGCCGATCATCCCGGTGCCGCGCAGGTAGATGGGGAACGCGCCGCCGTGGGCGGCAAACTCCTGCTGGTCGAACCAGGCGTTGTCCTCGATCCTCCGCCCGGCCGCCCGGGCCCGAAGACCCACCAGCAGCGAGGGGACTTCGTACCGCACGGCCGTGCGCTGCTTGGCCCTGATCCAGCGTTCGTTGTCCGGGGTGGCGCCCTCCAGCGCCGCATGGAAGAGCACCTGCTCGCCTTTGGTGATGTCGATGGCGATCGGGTGGGAGCGATGCCGGCCGAGTTCCACCAGCAGGAGCCCGAGGTCCAGGGCGTCGTCCTTGCTGAAGGACCGGAACTGCAATTCCTCGATTTCCGCCAGGATGCGGCCGATGAGCGCACCCAGGGACCCGTGCGGCTGCGGTTCAGCGGAGTCCGGGTCGTAGCCGGGGGAGGGCACTGGTGAGTTCGTCACGTGATTCAGCTTCCGTTAGTTGGCCGCCGCCTGCCAGCCGGCCGTGGCGGCGTCCGGTGTTCCGATGCTGTGCCGACTCTACCAAGCAGGCCGTTCCGGGACACCGCTTCCGGCAGGCCCGATTGTGACGGCCGGCCCCGGGAAAACAACGCCCCACGGGTGTAAACTAAGCCACGCCCACAAGGGCAATATTAGATACGACAGGGGAGCGCCGCCGTCGGGCATCACCGGGAAACCGGGGAGACCACAGGTGGGCGCTGAGAGTGCGGACAGCCGCAGACCCTCGAACCTGATCCGGTTAGTACCGGCGCAAGGGAGTCGAGTTCTCAGAGTGCACGGAGCGGCAGCGGAAGCTGCGGACCCGGGGCACTCTCCCCTCCTGTTCCTCAGGAGGACGATATGACTGATACATCTGCCAAGCACGAATCCGGCAAGCACGAATCCGCCATCCCCGGTTCTGCCACGACACCCACCCGGCGCACCCACAGCTGGCGTGTGGTGGACATTGTGGTGGCCGCGTTGATCGCCGTGGCCGGCGGCGTGATCTTCTGGGCCTGGTCCCAGGGCGCCAACCTCATTTCCGCCCCCGTCAACGCCTTCTACCCGCCGCTCACCGGGCTTTATGCCGGCGGCTGGATGATCCCGGCCGTTCTAGGCATGCTCATCATCCGCAAGCCGGGCGCCGCGCTGTTCTGCGAGACTGTGGCCGCCGCCGGCGAGCTGATCATGGGCTCGCAGTACGGCACCACGGTGCTCATCTCCGGCATCCTGCAGGGCCTCGGCGCCGAACTGGTCTTCGCCGCGTTCATGTACAGGAAGTTCAACCTGCCGGTGTCGCTGCTGGCCGGTGCCGGCGCCGGCCTGTTCTGCGGGCTGAATGATTCGTTCCTGCCGTGGGGCTGGAACATCGCGTACGCCGCCGGCGACAAGCTCGCCTACATCATTTTCACCGCCATCTCCGGTGCCGTGATCGCCGGCGGGCTGTCCTGGCTCGCCACCCGGGGCCTGGCCAGGACCGGCGTGCTGAGTTCCTTCGCTTCCCGCAAGGCGGCCACGGAGCCCGTCTTCTCCTGATGTCCGCACACTGCTCATGACGTCTCCCGACCGGGTCCGCCCGGCTACGATCACCGCTCGCGGCTGGGGCTGGCGG